>CBESWY010000019.1:0-23898 GCA_965533395.1 uncultured Myxococcales bacterium | reverse complement strand
CCCCCAGCGCCTGCCATGCCACCGGCCCCGCCTTGGCCAGCCGTGCCGCCTTGGCCGCCCGCCCCGCCTACGTTGCCTCGGAGATCCGCACAGACTTCTTCGTCTTCACAGAAACCCTGCGTGAACGGACTACTCAGGTGACAGCAGATCAGGGAGCCGTCGCATTCGTCGTTCTGAAAGCAGGTGGTCCCCACGCCGCCCACACAGGCGACCAGAAGAAGAAGGAAAACCGAAAAGAGCCAAAGAAAGGGGGAAGTGATAAATCGCATGAGCGCAGCGAGCATAGCTCAGAGGTCTTCGGGGGGCCACGCTTCCGGCTCGATCCACGGCAGGCCCCGGCTACACTCCCGCCCTTCGATGCCGATCCCCGAAAACCATGCCGATGCAGCGCGCTCCGGCCGATGTGCGATCGTCGGCCGGCCCAACGTCGGCAAGTCGACGCTGCTCAACGCGCTGCTCGGGCAGAAGCTCGTGATTGCGACGCCACGGCCAGGTACGACGCGATCCTGCGTTTTGGGGGTCTACGCTTCCAAGGACCCGCCCACGCAGGTGGCCTTCGTAGACACGCCAGGCCTCGAGCGACCCAAGGGAGCGCTCGGCCGGGTTCTAATCGACAGCGCAAAGCAGGGGCTCGTCGACTGCGACGCGATTGTGTTCGTGACCGAGGCGCCAAAGGCAGGCTCCGCGCTTGCCGTTCACGAAAAGGATCGGACCGCCCTGCAGGCGGTGGAGGCCACAAACGTGCCGGTCATCCTCGCGATCAACAAGGTAGACCGGCTCAAAGTCAAAGAGAGGCTCTTCGCCTTCATCGAGGCGTATCAGAAGAATCGCTCATTCGCCGCAGTGGTGCCGATCTCGGCAACACGGGGAACCAACCTCGAGGCGCTGCTCGCTGAGATTCGTGCGACCCTCCCCGATGGGCTTCTCTACGATGCCGATTTTCTGACCGACAGGCCGGAGCGTTTCTTCGTGAGCGAGCTGGTTCGTGAAGCCGCGATGCTCAACACGCGCCAGGAGATTCCGTACGGAATTGCCTGCGACCTCGAGAGTTATCGCGACGAGGGCAGCCTGCTCCGAATTGAAGGTGTGCTCATCGTCGAAAAGGCGAGCCACAAGGCGATCGTGATCGGGAGCCAAGGCGATACGATCAAGAAGATCAGCACGGAGGCGCGCCTCCAGATCGAGGACTTCCTACAGCGCAAGGTGTACCTGCGCTTGTGGGTGAAGGTCATCCCCGGTTGGACTCGAGACCCGGCCAAGGTGCGCCAGCTCGCGATCGAAGAGGAACGGTCATGAGGGGGCGGCGTCACAACCACGCACGAAGGCCTGCCGGCTCGGTGGTCAACAAGCCCTTGGTCGCCATCGTCGGTCGTCCGAATGTCGGCAAGAGCACGCTGTTCAACCGCCTCGCGGGGCAGCACATCGCCATCGTAGAGGACATTCCAGGCGTAACCCGGGACCGCCACTACGCCGACTCGTATGCACTGGGTCGCGAGTTCGTTCTGATCGACACGGGTGGGTTCGATCCGGACAGCGACGATCCGATGAAGGCTGGCATCACCAGCCAGGTTCGACTCGCACTCGAAGAGTGTGATGTCGTAGTCTGCGTGGTCGATGCCACCGTCGATCCACTGCCGGCGGACCGTGAAGCCGTTGCGCTCCTGCGCGACGCCGGCAAGCCGGTGATATTCGTCGCCAACAAGGCGGACTCGCAGGCGCGGGAGCACGACGCGGTGTCCTACTACGAGCTTGGGATTAGCTCGATCATGCCGATCTCCGCACTTCATGGGCGGGGCATCGGCGACTTGGAAGAGGCGATCTTCGAGCGACTCCCGGAGGTCGTGGAGATTAGCGAGCCGGCGCTCGACGTTCCACGCGTCGCGATCATCGGGAGGCCGAACGCAGGCAAGTCTTCACTCGTGAATCAGCTATGCGGTGAAGAGCGTCAGTTGGTCGACGACCGGCCCGGAACCACTGTGGACAGCATCGACACGCTAGTCGAGCGCGACGGACAGAGCCTGATCCTGATCGACACCGCCGGGATTCGCCGAAAGCGAAGCGTGAAAAAGCGCGGTGTCGAAGGCCTGAGCGTGCTCCAAGCAATCCGGTCGATCGAACGCTGTCACGTCGTCGTGCTCATGATCGACGCCGAAGCAGGGGTCGGTGAGCAGGACGCCAAAATCGCCGGCCTCGTCCACGACCGGGGCCGCGCCCTGATCATCGCGCTCAACAAGACCGACCTGCTCAGCCGGGAGGCGCAGAAAAAGGTGATGGACCGAACGCGAGAAATCCTGGCCTTCGTACCCTGGGCACCCATGGTGACGGTGAGCGCGCTCAAGGGACGGGGGATCAAGGCCTTGCTAGGACGCGTGGATGACGCGGTCACCGAGCATCGAAAACGCATCGGCACGGCCGAGGTCAATCGCTTTTTCGAAGAAGTCCTCGAGAAGCACCCTCCCCCTACGATGCACCATCGCTCGGTCCGGCTCTACTACATCACGCAGGCGAGCGTCGCGCCGCCCACGTTCGTGATCATGACCAACTCGCCCAAGGACGTGCACTTCAGTTATCAGCGATACGTGGTCAATCAGATCCGCAAGCGATTCGGATTCCAGGGGACGCCGATCCGCGTGCGATACCGGGGCAAGAAGAGCCGGAAGAGCTAGGCTCGCACGGTTCGGAGCGCTCTGAGCTCCGCGCGTGCGGAGGGATTCCCCAGCTGTCCGCAGGCAGCCATGACGCTACGGCCTTTGGTCACACGCTCACGCACGGGTAAGCCTTCGGCGCGGAGCCAGCCGATGAAACGCTCGACTTCGGCCTCCTCGGGCGCCCGCGTCAGCGGCAGCGAGCCGGGATTGTAGGGGATGATGTTGACGAGCACCCGATCCAAGGGCTTGCAAAACGAGGCCACGGCACGCGCATCAGCCTCGGTGTCGTTAATTCCGGGCAGAAGACAATAGTTGACGCCGAGCGCGAAGTTACGACGAGGTCGGTACGACAGGAGGGCTTTTTGGAGCTCTGCAAGGTCGCTGCGTCGGTTGATTGGCATCAGCTCGTTCCGCAGCAGGTCGTTGGCCGCATTCAAGCTGATCGATAGATTGATCCGCTTGAAACCAAGCTGAGCGAGGAGCCGAATTCCTTCGACATTCCCGACCGTGCAAATCGTCAAACGCTCTTGACCGATCGCCAATCCGGCCTCGTCGTTCAGGACCCGCAGCGCCTGAAGCACGTTCTTGGAATTGTCGAGCGCCTCGCCCATCCCCATGAAGACGAGATTGCGAATCGGCCAGCCGAGGTGGTGCCGTGCGATGAGCAACTGGGCGATGATCTCGTCGGTCCGGAGGTGACGGAGCAAGCCCATGCGCCCGGTTTCGCAAAACGTGCAGCCCATCTTGCAGCCGACTTGGCTCGAGACACACAGCGTGTATCGACCGCGCCCCATGGGGATGCGCACGGTCTCGACTTCGAGCCCGTCCTGCAATCGCAGGACCATCTTGGAGGTCGCCCCTTCGTCTCCCTCATCCGATTTCACGGCGACCAGCGTGGGGAGCTCGAAGGAAAACTCGGCACGCCAGGCCTCAGCGGCCTCCCGGCCGAGCCCAAAGCTTTCCGGCTCGAATCGGCCTTCCCGCATCACCTGTCGATGGATCCGCCGAGCCATCCCGTGCCCGCGAGGAAGCAATACCTTCGCGCGTTGGGCCAGCTCGGCGTTGCAAAGGCCGTGAATCGGCTGCTTGGTCATCTCAGTCTTGTACCAGGAGAAAGTGCGCCGTTGCCACGGCAACCGGACAGTCCGGGTCGTCCTGAAAGGCGAATACACGAACGTTGGCGACGCGCCTGCCGCGCCGCGTGAACTCCGCCCGAGCAAACACGTCCTGGGGGCGAGCGCCTCGGAGGTACTCGACCGTGATGTTGATCGTCTTGGGGATGGCCGTCGTCTCCCCGTGCCAAAGCAATTTAAAAATCGCGGTCGACTCCATGAGCGCGCCAAGGGTGCCTCCATGAAGCGCGGGCACGTTCGCGTTGCCGACGAGGTGTTCCGAGTAGCGCATTCGGCCAATCACGTCGCCGTCGACGAGCTCGCCACTGATGCCCATGAATCGGGCATATGGGATCGCTTCCTGGAGCGACTTGAAGTCGCCGGTTTGGCGAAGCTCCACCACCGCATCGCGCAGCCTCACTTGGACACCGTGTCTTCGGTTCGCCGTCCTTCGTCCGGGAAGATCACGAACGTCCCAGATGCGGTCGCGATGGGGTTTGCCTTGTCACCATGGTGCGCCTTGGCGCGCACAAACGCGACGTGCCTGGTCACTTTGTAACAATGGGCGCCGCAGACCACTTCTTGATGCGGCAGGGCCGGACGCACGTAGTCGATACGAAGATCGAGCGTTGCGATTCGCCGTGGAGCAGCGAGCGACATGATGACCGCTCCACCACAGGTCGCGTCGATCAGGCTGGTGATGCAGCCACCGTGAAGCACCTCTGTCTCGGGGTTGCCTACGAGATCCACGCGATACGGAAGGGCCAGGGAGAGATGCTCAGGCCTGTAGTCCACGACTCGAAGACCCAATGCCTGGTTGTGCGGAACTGCGCCGACGTAACGCCCCTCGAGGCGTCGCCTGATTTCATCTTTTTGCGGAAGAAACGAGTCGGACACGGGCCAACGTGTAGCAGGCCTGGGCTACCTGGCTCAAGGCGCGAGCTAAACCGGGGGTGGTGGCGGTGGGGTGACCTGCTCGTCGAGCCAATTGTCGGATGAGACGAACTCCACGCTTTGCAAGCCCTCATCAGCCAGAAGATCAGGGTGATCGGTCAGGACGCGAGCCACCCCCGCGGCCTTTGCGAGGGCGACGAGGGCCTCATTCCAGTCTTCGATGAAGAAGTCATTCGTTTCGACGACGTCAACGAGACCGCGAATGGTCGTCATCTGCTGCTTAACGGCATCGTCTTTGAATTCCGGAAGCGCATGAAGCATCGACTCGACGCGCTCCATCACCCAGGTCGAAGTCTTTGGCTTGCCAGGGCCACCGAACGCGCGCCGGACAGCACGCTCCGGTGGAGAGCCGAGCGCGATCGAAGCATTGACGTAGATGTCGGGGGCCAAAACGACGTCCATGGGCGAAGCCTAACACGGTGCCAGGAGTCTTGACATCGAAGCTGGCCAAAACACTGGGAAGGTCCTACTCACGCCATAGCCATGACTGTCCGTCTCTGTTTCGTTTGTCTTGGAAACATTTGTCGCTCGCCCACGGCGGAAGCGACCATGCGTCAGCTTCTCGAACGCGAGCACCTCGACGGTGAGATCCAGATCGACAGCGCGGGAACGGGAGACTGGCATGTCGGCGAGCCTCCCGACCGCCGTGCGACAGCCTCCGCGAAACGCCGTGGCATCGAGCTGGCCGGGCGCGCGCGCATGGTGGAGCGGAAGGACTTCGAGCGGTTCGATTACTTGATCGCGATGGATCGAGCAAACCAGCGTGACCTCCTGCGCATGGCGCCCGACGAAGCAGCCAAGTCGAAGGTCGTTCTATTCCGTAGCTACGATCCCGGCTCGCCGCGCGACGCCGATGTGCCCGACCCCTACTACGGCGAGGGCGACGGATTCGAAACCGTGCTCGACATCTGCGAAGCAGCCTCGCAGGGGCTTCTGCAGCACATCCGCGAAAATCACCGGCCATGAGCCCGGAGTTGCGCGAGGCCCTCGAACGACGGTTGGGCAATCGACTGCGCGGCGCAAGACGCCTTGGCGGCGGCGACATCAACGACGCGTACCAAATTACCCTCGTTGACGGGACGCAGCTCTTCGTCAAAACACACCCGAACCCGCCGCCCGGCATGTTCGAGGCGGAAGCGCGCGGACTTCGCTGGCTCTGGGAGGCGAACTCGATTCGGACGCCTCGCGTGATCGCGGTCTCGGACGCGCGGCCGGCGTACCTCGCGCTCGAGCTGATGACTCCCGCAAAACGTCAGAGGGCGTTCGATGAAACTCTAGGTAGATCGTTGGCCGCCCTGCACGCCTACGGCGCCCCCTCGTTTGGGCTCGACCACCACAATTTCATCGGCAGCCTCGCGCAATCGAACACGGTCACCGACGACTGGGCCTCCTTCTACTGGTCGTCTCGACTCGAGCCCCAGCTGAAGCTCGCCAACGACCGAGGCTTGATCGATTCCGCGATGCGTTCCGCCTTCGACGCCTTGCAGCGTGTTCTGCCCGAGCGGGTCGGCGCGGCAGAGCCTCCGTCTCGGCTACATGGCGACCTCTGGGGAGGAAACCTGCACGTCGATGACGAGGGACAGCCAGCATTGATTGATCCTGCAGTCTACGGGGGTCACCGCGAAATCGATCTGGCGATGATGCGACTCTTCGGTGGTTTCGGCGAGCGCGTCTTTGCTTCGTACGCCGAAGCCCGACCGCTCGCGCCGGGCGCGGCGGAACGCGTTGCCCTCTATCAGCTCTACCCTCTTCTGGTGCACGTGAATTTGTTTGGCGGCACGTACGTCGCGTCCGTCAAGCGAGCACTCTCCGACTGCACTTGAGGTCCGCGGTGCGGCCGCTGATCTTGACACCGTGTAGCCAGTGACCCAGATTCGCATGATGGTGGTTTCCGGCGAGGGCGAACAGACGACGGGCGAGCGCCCGGCGGTGCTCTTGATCGACCATGGGAGTCGGCGGGCTGCGGCCAACGCGCTGCTCGACGAGGTCGCTGCCTTGGTCAGTAAGCGCCTCGGCCCCGAAAGCATCGTGGAGCCTGCCCACATGGAGATCGCCGAGCCCACGATCGCTGAGGGCTTCGCTCGCTGCGTCGAGAAAGGTGCGACCACGGTCGTCGTTCACCCGTTCATGCTCGCCCCAGGGCGGCACGTCACCGAAGACCTGCCTCGCCTCGTCGAGGAAGCGGCTGGACGACACGAGGGTGTGCAGTTTTTGATGGCGGCCCCGCTCGGCAGTCACTCCGGCGTCATCGATGCCGTGATCGAACGCTGCGATTCGGTGCTTTCAGACTCCAAACCTTCAGGGAGCTAGGGGATTAGAATCACCTTGCCGGTCGTCTTGCGGCCGCCAAGCGCAGCGAGGGCAGCTTCAGCGTCGCCTAGAGGATACGTCGCCGAGACGAGTGGGGCGATCTTCCCCAGGGAATGCAGGCGGACAATGGCTTCCTGGGCTTGTTGAATCACCTTGGGGTTCTTCTTGAAATAGAGCCCCCAGTGCAGCCCGACCAAGGAGAAGTTCTTCACCAGGACACGGTTCATCTTCGCAGATGGGATGCGCCCGCTCGCGAAGCCAATGATCAGAACCCTTCCCTCGAAGGCAATGCATTTGGTCGACAGGTCGAAGGTGTCCCCGCCGACCGGGTCGTAGATCACGTCCGCCCCGCGTCCCGCGGTCAGCGCTTGCACTCTCTCGACCCAATTCTCTTCGCGGTAGTTGACGACTTCGTGCGCTCCGTTTTCTTTCACGAGTGAAAGCTTCTCAGAAGTCCCAGCGGTGCCGATGACCTTCGCGCCGAGCGCAACGCCGAGTTGAACAGCAGCGAGCCCTACTCCTCCGGCCGCTGCGTGCACCAGAAGCGTTTCGCCTTTCTGCAGGTTCGCTCGATGCACCAAGCCAACGTAAGAGGTCTGATAGACGAGCCCCAGGGCCGCGGCTTCTTCGAAAGTCATGGCGGTAGGCATGGGGAAGACACGTGCTTCAGCCGCGGCTACGGTCGAAGTGAAACCACCGAATTCGAGGAGGGCGCTCACGCGGTCGCCGACCGAAAAACGCGAAACACCTTTGCCAAGCGATCGAACGATTCCCGCGACCTCGGCGCCGGGCGAGAACGGCAGATCCGGCTTAACTTGGTACTTGCCTTCGGTAATGAGGATGTCGAAGAAGTTGCAGCCCACGGCCTTCACATCGATGACGACCTCACCCGGGCCGGCCTGCACATCGCTCAACTCTTCGCGCTTCAGGGCGCCCGGGCCCCCGAGCTCGCGCACGATCATCCTGTACATCGGGCGGGAGTTTGCCTGCAAAAACGCGACAAGACTAGGGAGCCGCACCAAAAACGCCGAGGTGCTGGTATAACCGGGGAGATGGCTGGGCCGAGGCGAAAGTACCCGTTACCCGCGGGTGTCATTCCGGCGGCACCGGAGGACAGCACGGAGGATAGCGGGTCGCGCGTTCGCGCCAAGGCGCCCGCCGCGGCCGACCGAGGCTCGGACAGCCAACCCGTGCTGAAGGAGACCCTCGTCGACCTTGCACGAAGGCTCGTCGACGAGCTCGTCACCCTCGGCCCCCATGAGATCGCTCCGGTGGTGAGGCGTCTGATGGCGCTTGGTAATTTCGCGCTCGAGGAGCTGGCCGAGAGCTTCCCGGGGCCACTATGGCGCAACGCCTTGGCCACCGACTCCCGATTGCAGCGCCCCGACGAGATTTCGGCTATCGCAGCGGCCCTCGCCGCCTTCGAAGGAGAGGCGATCCCGTATCTCGCCCGCCTGATGCGTCATCCGACTTCAAAGGTTCGCTATTACGCGGCGGTCATCTGCGCAGCCTATTCGAGCCCCCGTCTGATCGAGCCGCTGATGCAGGCCTCGCTCGACGAAGACCGGGAGTGCCGACGCGTCGCGCTGCATTTGCTCAGCGCCTATCAGCAAGAAGCGCTCTACCGAAGTGCCCTCGGCGAGCTGCGCCGCTTGGCGTCCGAGGTCATCGAGCCGCTCCCCATTCGGCGCCGGGCAATTTCAGCGCTGACACAGCTGCGCGACGAAGCATCGGCGGCCCTGTTCGTGGATTTGCTGGCCGACTCCGATCGCGGCATCGCAACGGCCTGCCGCGTCGGGCTCAGGGTGCTGACGGCCCACGACTTTGGGTTTTCGCGGGACCCGTGGCTTCGCTGGCTCTCTGAACGCGGTAACGAAATCCGCATTCAGTGGCTGATCGAAGGCCTTGGGGACGGCCGGGCCAACATTCGTCTGCTCGCATCGCGCGAGCTTTGGCATCTGACCCGCTTCTTGCAGCCCTTGTCCGAGACGGCGGACCGTGACCAGTTTTTGACGATCCAGGCGAGCTACCGGCGGTGGTGGGCGAAGAACCACCCCGAGTAGCTACAGCACGCCGGCTTCTCGCAGTGCGGCGCGCAAGGGCTCGACCCCTTCGAATACCACGCTGTGAACCCTGTGATCCCTTGCAGCTTCGCAGTTGCCGGCACGATCGTCGATGAAGACGCAGCGCTCTCCGGACACTCCGAGCGCATCCAGGGCCTGCGTGTACGCTGCTGAGTCCGGCTTTCGCAGGCCAGTGAGGCAAGAGACGAACGTCCAATCGAGAAATCGCGACAGACTCAGGCGATCTTCGATGAGTCTGTACCAAACCGGATAGTTGGAAAACGCGTGCATGCGGCACCCCGCGCCGTGCAGCTCCTCGAGAAGCTTTTCGAGGCCAGGAAGCCATCGGTAGGAAGCGCGAACGAGCCTCAGGAAACCGTCTCGATCGAACTCCCGACCATCTGCAAAAAAACTTGCGAGAAAATCGTTCTCGCTGCGTTCCCCACGCTCGAACTCGACCCATGCGCTTGGATGCTTGACGGCGAGCAGCTCCTCGAAGCTCATTTCGAAGAACTCGGGCATCTCCTCGAAGAACGGATCGTGTACGAGCGTGCCCATCACGTCCCATAGGAGGATTGGTTGCATCGACTCAGCCAACCGCCGTGCCGCCGAGGTCGTGTGGCGCGCGTTGCTCGAGCCCGTGACGCCGGAGCTTGTCGAGGAAGGTCGTGCGCTTCAGCCCAAGCATCCGCGCAGCCTCACTCTTGTTGCCCCCGGATCGGAGAAGGGCACGTTCGAGGAGACGGCGCTCGACCTCGACATAGGTCCCGGTCAGCGGCTCCTCTTCGTCCGGCCCCGGCCAAGCGAGCGGGGGCAGGTCGCAAAGCGCGATCGTAGTGGAAGAGGCTTTCGCGACCGCGAGCTCGATGATCAGCTCGAGCTCGGCCACGTCGCCGGGCCAGTCGTGGTCCACGAGAGCAGCCATCGCCTCTTCGGTGATGCCGACAGGCTCCCGTGCCAGAACCCGACATGCCCGGTCAATGGCGAGGAGCGATAGCGAGGGAACGTCTTCGCGCCGGTCGCGCAACGGCGGAATGGTGAGACCGGGTTGAGTCAATAGTCTGGCGAGCTCGGGGTCGAGCGCACCGCGCCTCTGGAGCTCGCCAAGCGGCGCCCGCGTGGTCGCGATCAGCCTTGGGCGGATGAGTCGGGGTTCTCTGCTCTCATTCTCCTGGTCATTCTGCTCGGCCAATGCCGCCGCGAGACGCGCCTGATTGGATTTGGAAAGCGCCGGAAGGTCTCGCAAAAGCAAGGTCCCCCCCGCGGCAGACTGAAACCAACCCGTGTGGCTCTCTCTCGGCGAGCCAAAGAGCAATCTTTCCAGCTGATCGGGCGGTGCGGCCGAGCAATCTGCAACGACGAACGCTGCCTCCCAGCGCGGCCCGCGGTCGTGGATGAAGCGGGAGACCGGCAACACCGGAGAGCCCGCTGGAGCGACGAGTAGAACCGGATCGGCCAGCGGGGACAGCTCGATCGCGCGCGTCTGCACACGCCGCATCGACTGGCTGTACGCTACGTGCAGGGTTCGATCTTCGGCGAGGCCGCGCCCGAGCACGTCACACTGGCCGCGGAGTTGATCGAGCTCGCCTTCGAGTGCCGCAATCCGGTCTTCCGCCTCGCGCCGAAGGGTGGACAGCTCGTGAATGTGCGTGTCGGCTCGGCGCTGCGCGAGGGCCGAGGCGAGAGCCCCCCCGAGCGAATCGGCCAAGCGTCCAAGCTCGTCGAGCTCGGTGCGCGAGAGCGCCTCCGATCGATCGCCCAGCGGCAGAAGAAGCACACCTTCGACCTGGTCGAGATGCATGCACGGCAGCGCGCAGCCGATCCCGTGGTCTGCCATGGTGTTGACGAGCTCTCGGATCGATGGATCGCGAACGACTCGGGCGCGCAAACCGACGAGATCGAGAGCCCCCTGTTGACCGCCTGCAAAGAGCAGCTGGGTGATCGCGGCAGGGGCCTTGGCCGGCTTGATATTCGCCCGCTCGCCGCTGTCTAGGCGGAGCCTGAGGGAGGGCTCCAAGGTATAGAGCTCGGTAGACCCTTTGCTACCCTCGAAGACTTTGCCGAAGGGCACGAGAATTCCGGTGGCGACCTCTGCGAGTGCCGCGCCTCCGACCAAGCGACTCCTCGCGGCCCCCGCCGCGTCGGCGAGGCGGCCGGAAGTACTCCACACGGCGCGATTGGACAGCTTTCGCGCAAACGAAAACGTCAACCACCAAAGCACTCCCGATCCGACCGCGAACAGGCCGAGCTTCCATGGCTCGAGATCCGCGTCGGGTGCAAAGCCTACCGTCATCGCAAAACAAAGCGCAGAAGCTACGACGACCGGCACACCGACGCGCCGCAACGAGCGCCATCCCGGATCGAGCCAGGCGAGATGCCCGAGCCAGAGCAGCGAAGCGACGCCAAACTCGACTGTGGTGGCGAGAACGCCATCGAAGGGACCAAACCAGCAGTACGCAAGGCCCACGGCGAGGCTGGCCAGCGCAATCCCCGACAAGCCGCCTTCGACCACGTGTCCTCTGCCGACGAGCACGATTTGGTGAAGGGCGCCCGTCGCCAGAACCGCGAGGACGACCACGACGGCAAACGTCATTTCCGGAAGCAAGCCCTCTCGCGCCAAACCGGCCCCGACGAACGCAGCCGACGCGAGAGCTCCCAGGGCTCCGTATCGAACGAGCGAACTGGTCTCGCGCGGCACGACGAGGTCGATCATCGTGAGTGCTGCGAGCAGCCAGGCGATGTCGTGGGTCAGATCGAGCAGCGGCGAAGCGGTACGCGAGGATGCAATCGCGACGGCAAGGCTCACCCCCAAGAATGCCAGCCGTGAGGCGCCACGCCTGCTCGACCAGGACCAGAGAAGGGCGAGCGGCGTCAGAGAAAACACGAGGGACAGGAAGACCACCAACCAGTCCGGGGAGGCGGCGATGTCCGAAGAGGCCCGCGCGGCCAGAACGTAAAGAACAGACGCAGGACCCAGTATGGTTAGGAGCCTCGGGATTCGCACGATGGGAGCTCGTCTAGGCGATGCGGGGGAAGTCTATCACCGGTTGCGCGCATGACCAGATCCGCCCGGCTGTGTTTCGACAAACATGCGGAAACCGACGCCTACCCACCAGGTCCGATACTTCTTCTGCGAAGCGATCCGCAGCTTCTTCGACTTTCCCGGCTCATAGCCAAAATCCTCCTGGGTGAGGTGCTTGAGCTCTTCGCCTGCGCGCCGACGCAAGCGCTCGTCGGAGTGCATGAGCGCGGTGATCAGCCAAACCACGCGGTGCTCTACGCGGTACTTTTCGTACCATGCACCCCACTTCTTCTTGCTGCGGTTGAAGTCCTGACAGCTCAGGCGCACCAGGCTTGCGTGGGCGGCCTCGACCACCCCGGACTCTGGACTTTCCAGCAGTGCAACGAAGAATTCGAACGATTCGGCGTCGCGCAGCCTTCCTAAGGCGTCGATGGACGCCGCCTGTGATTCCACGTTCCGGCCGTCCCGTGCCGACGCACGAAGCCGCTCGATGAGCTGGGTAAACTCGACCTCGCATGCATAGAGGACGCTCAGCGCGCGGTACGCATTGCTGCGGACCCCCGGATCGGTGTCGAACAAACGACGGCCGACTGGTTGCACCAAGTCGGCATGCACGAACTCGGAAGCAAGAACCGAAGCATAGTAGCGAATGTCTGGGTCCTCATCGTCGAGCAAGGGGGTCAGATATGGGACGGAATGACGCCCAAACGCCACGAAGGCCCTCGCGATTGGAGAAACATCCCTGCCGGCCGGCATGCTGGCGTGCGGCTCGTTGCGGTCGAACCAGAGCTCGCCCGGAAACTCCCGAGCCAGCGCCGGGAGCGCGGCCTCGCCGAGCGCCAACAGAGGAGGGATCAGCATGTCGTCCTCGGGGCTGCCATCGCGAAGCGCGGCCACGAGCCCTTCCACTTCTTCCCCAAAGTCGACGATGACGCTCGGCAGCGAGCCCTCCTCGACGAGAGGCGCCGGTGCGGGATTCCACCTCCGGCCGACCGGCTCGCTGTCAACGTTGGGCGGCGCCGAGCTGGGCGCGCCGGGGCGCAGCGACACGACGTCGTGCGACATTGCGCTTCCGTCGTTGTCCCGCCGCGGGTCGACGGGAAGATGATGCCCTGAATGCGCGGAACGCGGCGGGGGCGCAGGTTTCCAACCCGACTCAGGCTGAGCGGGCGGAGGTGCGGGTTGCCACCCCGTTGCCGGTGCCGGCGCAGGTTGCCAACCCGTGGCCGGTGCAGGCTGCGAGGTGTTCGCCAGCCCGCTTGGCCTCGACGCTGCACGCCCGCTCCGGCCTGAAGGCCGCTTTGAGCTCGTTTGCCTCATGGAGGGGCGTCCGAGGATCTCGGGTGGGCGAGGCGGAAGGCTATATCGCGTCGCGTCGACGAAGCCGGTCTGCGGCTCCGAGTGCCTGCGGGCGGCACCGGGATCGGAGTCCCGAAACGTGCCCGCGGGCACAGAAGAGGCCACCTTCGGCGCCACCTCGACGGGGGGCTCTGTATCCGCGATTCCCGTCGGCGAGGGTATCGACGAGTTGACGCGCGGGAAAGAGCCAGACGCATCTTTGATAGGCGGGATGGAGCTACGGCTTCCAACCCCGTCAAATGGCGCGACGTAGGGAATCGTTCCGGGATCCGCGGCCTCGAGCTGGTGGCTGAGCTGCCTCATCCGAGCCGTCATCTCGATGTCGTAGTGAAGCGCCAGGCCCGCTTCGACGCGGAGCGAGCAAACGATTCGCTGCACCGGATCGATACCGAGCTCGAAGGAGATCTCGCGGAGCGTGGCATCAGGCAAGGGGCGGTCGACCGCAAGCACGACGGCATCTTCGGTTCTCGCAACGGGGATCAATCGATGTCGCACGGCAAACTCGCGCGGCAGGACACGGATCGTGGAGATTGCGGTCTGCATCACCTCGTCGCGCGTCGCGGGGAGTAGCCCGTACACCGCCGCGCAATAGGCGTTCATTTCATTCTCGCGCAGCAAGCCGAGCTCGAGAAGCACGGTGTCGAGATTTCCCCCGCGCATCACCTGATCCTGGATGGCTCCCTGGGCGCGATCGACGGGGATGACCTGGTCGCGAACCAGGAGCGATGCGAGAACGGACATATCCTGCCCAATGGTGGCTGTGCACCTGCCGACCTGTCAACGAGCTTATCGGACGTCACCGAGGCGATCCGCAACAATCGCCAGGGCAGCGGGCACGGCCGTCTCCACCCGCAGGACGCGGGTTCCCAAGCTTGCCACCGAAAAACGGGACCGTTCGAACGAGAGGATCTCCTCCTCGGTGAATCCTCCTTCGGGCCCAAGGGCACACCAAACTTCTTGCGTGCTGCGATCGAGGGCCACTGCGCCCTCTGCTCGAGCGCCAAACAGGACGCCTTTCGTGCTCGCCGGCATCTCTTCGAGCCAGGATTGGAAGGGGCGAGGGGCGTGCACGATCGGTACGTCGTCGCGCTCGCACTGAGCGGCCGCTTCGCTCGCGATTCGGGTCAGCCGATCGAGACGTGTGCGCGTGCGCTGGGAATCCCAACGGGGAACCGTTCGCTCGGTTAGCATGAGGGCGACCTCGTCGACGCCAAGCTCCGTGGCTGCCCTCACGCATTCGTCGAGCTTCGAGCCTTTCGGGACAGCAAGCATCAGGACGATGCGCGCGCGTCGCGTTACGGCAGCCACGGAAGGCTCTGCAAGACAGACCACGTCGTCTGCGACTGATTCCAAGCGGGCCGTCGCGGCGCGGCCCTTCCCGTCGAACAAGACGACCGTCTCGCCGGCTCGAAGTCGGAGCACCCGTACGTGGCGGCTCGACGCTTCTCCAAGAACGACCGCCCCACCCTCGTCCGGCAAACCGGGCGCGTAGAGCCTTCGGAGGGTCATGGCTCCGCATGCCTCAACACGCAGGCGCACCATTCACCCTCTTCGAGGCATTGTTCGAGCCTCATCGTCGCGTAAGCGGCGAGAAGCTCGTCGCGCTCGGGACGAAGGATGCCGCTTACGACCAGTAGCCCGTCAGGAGCCAACCGCGCCTGGAGATCCTCGGGCATCTGTATGAGAACCCTGGTCTCGATGTTGGCAACGACGATGTCGAAGTTCTCGTCGATCTCGGCCAATTGCAGCGTCGATGCCCGAATGCGAGGCGCGACCCCATTGAGCTCTGCGTTTCGCGCGGTCACGATCACCGAATCCTCGTCGATGTCGGTTGCAATCGCCGACGCCGCTCCGAGTCGAAGCGCGGCGATCGACAAGACCCCGCTTCCGCACCCAACGTCCAGCACGCGCTCCCCGCCAGCCACGCGCTCATCGAGCACCTGCAAAACGAGCCGCGTGGTTTCATGGTCGCCACTTCCGAACGCGTTCTCCGGATCGATCGTGATGACCACGTCCCCGGGCTTGCTCTGCGCCGGCTCCCAGGAAGGGTGCAGCAATAGCCGCTTCCCAATGCGCTGAGCGCCAAAGCCGCGACGCCACTCGGTCGCCCAATCCACTCGTGGCACGTAGAGGATATCGGCCTCATACTCGCTTCGCATTTCGCGCAAGGCGTACCGCGCGGAAGCCTCGTCCGGGAACGCTGCGATGACGACGGTTTCGCCCGACTCTGCGCCGTGCACCAAGGTCGTGCGGTCCCGTTCCTCGAGACCGGTCGCGCCGAGCTCCCAGAGCCGGAGCTGCGCGAGCTCGAGCTGCTCGGATCGAACGCGAACGGTCACGAACGGATGGCGAGCCTCTGACATCAGACCTCGATCATGCGGGCGGAAAGATAGATCACCAAGAACAGAACCCAGGTGAGCGGGCCGAGGCGGTTGCCGCCGCGCCATGCGACAACGGGCGTGAAGACGGGCACGAGGAAACCCAGGTAGCGCCATTGCGCAGCGAGGGGGCCTGAAAGCACGCGCCAAGCCATCAGGAGGTGCGTGAACAGCAGCGCGGCGCCAGAAAGAGCCCAAAGCGCGAGCAACCAGAGTTCCACACCCCGCTTCTAGCCCATTGTGGGAATCGGCGCCCTGGAGAAGCTTGGGTCGCGCCGAAAAGCAGGTCGATCCCCTCCCCTCCAGGCGCCGGCACCCTAGCCCTCCACGAGCTCCGTCACCGCCTCCGCCTCGCCCCCACAGCTCGCCGGACGCGTCGCCCCGGTACTCTCCAAGCGCAGCCGAACCCGCTGTTCGCCGGATGCGGTTCGAAAGCGCGCCTCCCAGCTCGACTCCGCCGTCGCTTCGGTCCCAAGCCATTCGATCCCATCGGCTTTCTGCAGACCCAATCGCTTTCGCACGACGATCTCCGCAGCCTGCGTCGGCCGATCAAAGCCGCAGCGGCCTCGAAACACGTCGAGCTCACCGACCTCCCCGGCTCGTCGGGCCTGAACCCAGGCCTGCGCGTGCTCGGCCCGGAGCCGTCCGTACATCAGGCCGTCGGGCAGCCAGAGCGCACACGCCGCAAAACGATGCCCGCCGAGATGGCTCGTCTGCCAGGTGTCGACGTCCTGCGATTGAATCGCGCGGAACACCGCGCCGCCGAGGACCCCGCAACAACGATCGCGTCGACCGTGTACGCAAACCAGGCAGATTGGCTCGCTTGGCGCGGCGGGCAGGGCGTTGAGGTCGAGGTCGACGAGCGCTTCGTAGCGGTCGAGCTCGAGCTTCGACGTCTGCGACCGATCGCCGGCGGAGCAGACCGTCATGAAAAGCGGACGTTTCCCGGAGCGCCCGGGGCGCCGGATGAGCTGCAAGCGCGACCGCGGCGTTTCGAGCCAACGGCTGAGCTGCGATCGCACCGCTTCGGGTAAGGCCTCAGTTTGAAGGGCCTTGGGCGCCCAGGGCTCTGTCACTTCGAGAAGCAACCAGCGATCGACCGACTCGACGGCAGTCCCCGCGAGAGACTCTCCCGCTTCGCGTGACGCAGCCGAGCACTCGGGGCCAGTCACCGTCAGTCCGATGTCACGGGTAGAGGACGCGCCATCTCTTCGGCAGCTTGGTCGATCGTCTGCTGCCGGCGCTCCGCGATCTTGGATCGCCACGCTTCGTACTGCGTTTGCATGCTGTCGAGCTGCTCATTGGCTCGCGCAAGCATTGCCTCCAAGCGCGTGCGTTCCGTCGCGCTGGTCGCCTGACCGACTGCTTTTCGAACCGCATCACGAAGGAGCTTCATCCGCGCTACCGCATCCGGGAAGTTCTCTCGCTCCGCAAACCTACGCGCTTGCACCATCCAAACAGCCCAGCGCTCTTCTTCAGTCGTGAGGTCCATCGGTCTACCAATCTAGGGTGTTTCTCGGGGCGGTCCAGTCGAGGCGCGAGGTCGGTGGTAGAGCCACCAGTTCTCGAAGTGCGCCACACGCTGTATGGACGGGTCCGTGGAAAACAGGGCGTCCGGCGAATTCAGCCGACGAACGAGAAACCAGTCGAAAAACTTGCCGTGCTGCTCGAGCTGGAAGAGCTGAGGGCTCCACTCCCAGCGCACCGGCGTTTTCGGAGGGACGACCGCGTTCGGATCGGACTCGTCACGATACCGGAACGGGAAGCCCTCCAGCTGCGCAAAGTGGAAGCTCAGCCAGCCCCCGCGCTCAGCCTGGACGTATGCGGGCAGGTGGATGTACGGGCTATTTCGGGCGCGCGAGCCGTCGTGGTCGTACACGAGGTAGAGAAGCTTCGGGGCCTTGGGAAGCTCGCGAACGATCTCTCGGAAGTGGACCGTGGTGGTCGAAAACTCCTTGTGCGCATCGGCAACGAATTCCCCGATCGGTGCAACCGCAGCGGCCGTCCAAACGACGAAGCCGAGCTCTGCCCATGTCTTGCGGGGCAGGTTCGGAAGGAGCGCGGGCACGAGAAACGCCGCGGCGGTGATCTCGCGCGGAAAGATGTACCACCAGACTCCGAGCTCCATCGGAAGCGTCAGGTAGAGCGCGACGAACATCAGGATCGCGACGCCAATCACCGCATGGGCCGGCACGACCCAGCCGCCCCTGGGCCAGGAACGGAGTCGAACGATTGCAATCGCCAGCAGCGCGACCGCCGTCACCGTAAACAGGAGCCCCGTACGGCGGAACACGAAACTGTCTTCGTTGCCGATGAAGATGTCGGTTGCGTAGGCGTTCGCCTCCGAAATACGGCTCCAGGCCGGCGGCCAAGCCCAGGCGATTTCGGGGATCGACAGGTCGGCGCTGGTCGTGGCCCAGGCAATGAAGAGCGCCGAGGACACGGCGATCGGAATCAGGAGGCCCCGGATGCTATCGACTCGTCGGTGCATCGCCGCGGCGATGACCAGGAGCATCAACACCGCGAACGGGAAGCGGTATATGTGTGTGAAGAAGAGCAGAATCAGAACCGCAACGAGCGCGCCCTGAAGTTTCGCGGACGGTCGATCGACGACGCGAAGGGCAAGACCAAGCGCCATGGCGAAGAGGCCGAGCGATGCCAGAAAACCAACGAGTCCCCAGTGCGCGGGAACGCCCCAGACGGCAGCGAGACCCCAAAGCCCCAAAAATGGGGACTTCCTCAGCCCCCAGCAGAGCACCATCAGCCCGATGGGCACGAGCGCCATCAAGATGCCTGCTGCAAGCTTTGTCGCGACGACGGGCGGGAGCACGAGCATGCAGATCGCTGCCAATGCGTAAAAGGTCAGATAGGGCGCCGCGAGGATCTGAAACTGGAACTGCTCGTCGAAGTGCCAGCCCGGATCGAGGTAGTGACGGAACACCGAGGACGAGGCCGCGTGAAACGGAAAGTCGGTCATCATCGGATAGTCGGCCGCCCACAACGGTGCGCCAACGACGTATGCGATTGTGATGGCGGCGCAGACCCAGGCGAGCCACGAAAGTGGTGCCGGTCCGGTCGCGCGTGCAGTCGCCCCTCTGTGCCCCCCCGGCATCGTTGCGTTAAGGTACCACGGACTCGCGTTTAGCCCTTGAGAGCTTCGGCGCCGCCGATGATCTCCATCAATTCCTTGGTGATGGCAGCCTGGCGGGCCCGGTTGTATTGAAGGGTCAACCGGTCGATCATGTCGCTTGCGTTGTTGGTCGCCGCGTCCATGGCCGTCATTCGAGCGCCGTACTCCGAAGCCACCGACTCGAGGAGAGCTCGGTAGATTTGAACCTCGACGTGCATCGGAAGCAGGGTATCGAGCAACGCGACCTGGCTGGGCTCGTAAATGAAGTCCCCGAGCTGGTCGTCGGCGAGCTCGAGCGGCTCAATCGGCAAGAAAGGCTCGATGGCGACCTGCTGAGTGATTGCGCTCTTAAACTCGTTGTAGACCAAATCACAGGCGTCGAGATCGAGCGACGTGTAGTCTTCCACGATGTAACGGCCGATTTCGCCGGCCTTATCGGCGCTCAGGTCTTCAAAGACCCCGAGGAAGTCGTGGCGGATGTTGGCGTTTCGACGGGTGAAGTAGTCGCGCCCTTTGCGGCCGATGATGCCGAAGCACACCTCGCTGCCGTCAGCCTCGAGCTGTTTCCAGCGCTTGAACGCCGCCTTGCAGATGTTCGAGTTGAACGCGCCGGCCAAGCCGCGGTCGCTGGTGAGCACCACCAACATGACCCGCTTCGGCTCTCGCCGCGACAGCAAGGGATGGATGCCCTCGTCGGGTTTGACGCGCGCAGCGACACCGCTCAGCACCTCGTGAGTCTTGATGGCGTACGGACGAAGGTGTTCGATGTTCTCTTGCGCCTTTCGCAGACGCGCACCTGCGACCAGTTTCATGGCGCGGGTGATCTTCTGCGTGTTCTTGACGCTTCCGATTCGCTTGCGAATGTCCTTGAGGTTTGCCATGTCCGATTAGTCGTTTTGCGTGGGCTCGAAGATCCCCGCGAACGCCTTCAGCGCGTCGTCCAGCTGGCTTTCGAGTGCGTCGTCGAGCTTACCCTTCGACACGATGTCCGAGAGAATCGAAGCGCGCTCGGCCTTGAGGTACGAGATCAGCTCCTGCTGGTAGCGGCCGATCGAGTCGACCGGAAGCGCATCGAGATAGCCGTGCGTACCCGCAAAAATGGACACGACCTGCTCGTCGACCGGCCAGGGCACGAACTGACCCTGCTTGAGCACCTCGACGAGACGCTCACCGCGCGAAAGCTGCTGCCGGGTTGCAGAGTCGAGGTCGGACGCGAACTGCGCAAACGCCGCCATCTCGCGGAACTGCGCGAGCTCTAGACGAAGCGTGCCGGCAACCTGCTTCATCGCCTTGATTTGGGCGTTACCACCGACACGCGACACCGAGATGCCGACGTTGATGGCGGGGCGAACGCCGGAGTTGAACAAGTCCGACTCGAGGAAGATCTGGCCATCGGTAATCGAGATGACGTTCGTCGGAATGTAGGCGGAGACGTCGCCTGCCTGCGTCTCGATAATCGGCAGTGCGGTGAGCGAGCCACCCGAGTCGGCGAGCTTCTTTGCAACGTAGCCCGCGCCCTTTTCCTTGGCGGCGGCCTCGGCCTCGTGCTTCGACTCGGGGCCGCTGAAGACCTGGTTTCCGAGACGGCTCGGCTCCTGGTCCGACTTCACGACAACCCAGTCCTCCGCCATCTTTGCTGCACGCTCGAGCAGGCGACTGTGCACATAGAAGACGTCGCCCGGGTACGCCTCGCGGCCAGGAGGGCGACGAAGCAGGAGCGAAAGCTGGCGGTAGGCGACGGCCTGCTTCGAAAGGTCATCATAGATGCAAAGCGCGTGCTGTCCGTTGTCGCGGAAGTACTCACCCATCGTCACGCCGGTGTATGGCGCGATGAATTGGAGCGGCGCGGGCTCGGAGGCACCGGCCAGAACGACGGTGGTGTATTCCATGGCGCCGAACTGCGCGAGCTTGTCGACGACCTGCGCGACGGTCGATTGCTTCTGACCGATTGCCACGTAGAAACAGTAAACGCCCTTGCCCTTCTGATTGATGATCGTGTCGAGCGCGACGGCTGTCTTGCCTGTCTGACGGTCGCCAATGATGAGCTCGCGCTGACCTCGGCCGATCGGAATCATCGAGTCGATAGCCTTGAGGCCGGTCTGAAGCGGCTCGCTCACCGGCTGACGCGCGACGATGCCCGGAGCCTTGAGCTCGACGCGACGGCTAAGCTTGCTTTCGATTGGACCCTTGCCGTCGATGGGCTGACCGAGGGCGTTGACCACGCGGCCGACGAGCGCCGGACCTACGGGCACCTCGACGATACGGCCGGTTCGCTTGACCGTGTCGCCCTCGCTGATGCCTACGTCGGAGCCGAAAATCGCGCAACCGACGTTGTCCTCCTCGAGGTTGAGGGCCATTCCAAATACGCCGCCGGGGAACTCGATGAGCTCGCCCGCCATGGCGCTTTCGAGACCGTAGATGCGGGCAATGCCGTCGCCCACCGTCAGGACGGTACCTGTCTCGACCACATCGACCGACTTCTCGTAGGAAGCGATCTGCTGCTTGATGATGTTGGAAATCTCTTCAGCGCGAAGTTGCATTTGGCAGGCTCCTGATTCGATGCGTTTACGGCGTATCGCCGTTCGCAAGCAACGTTTCCCTAAGCTCGCTCAGCCGGTTGCGAATGCTCCCGTCGAACAATTGGTCGCCGATGCGTGTGATCACGCCACCGATGAGCGAAGGATCTTCCTTCTTGACGAGCACGACCTCTCGATCGGTCACTCGCTTGAGTTTTTCCACAAGACGCGCGTAATAGGCGTCGGCCAAGGGCTTGGCGCTGACGACCTCCACGCGAACGCGACCGGTCTCGGCCTCGGCCAGCGCGTCCAGCTCCGCAAGAACCTCGTCGAGGTGCCCGAGGCGACCCTTGTCGGCGAGCAGGTTCACCGTGTTGCGGACGATCTTGGAGCTGCCGAGCTTTTCCATCACGGCGTCGACGCTTGCCTTGAGCGCTGGCCTCGGGATCGTAGGGTTTTGGACGATATCGCGCAGGTCTTGGCTCGACTTCCACGCATCGGAGAGCGATCTGACATCGCGCAGGACCGTGTCGATCTCGCCCTGCTCGCGGGCGAGGTCTAACAGAGCCTTTGCATAGCGGCGTCCGAGCGCGCTCATGATTGCCGCTCCTCGATGACCTCATCGAGCCGCGCGAGATACGCCTCGGCGAGCTGGTCTTGATCCGAATCGGTCGTGCGTTGCTGCAGCAAATCCTGTGCGGCAACCACAGCGGCGGTTGCAGCCTGCTGGGTGAGCTCTTTTCGAAGCTGCTTGATCTGCTGCTCGATGAGGAACGCGGTGTCTTTGCGCATGCGCGCAGCCTTCTCTTCGGCCTGCGACACGATTCGGTCGCGCTCCGCTTCTCCGGCCTTGATCATCTCGCCGCGAATCTGGACCATCTCCTGGTCGAGCTTTTCGAGACGGGTTGCGGTTCCCATGTGCCGCTGCTGAGCCTCGGCCCGAAGCCGTTGGGCCTCGGCAAGCTCCTTTTCGACCTCGGCCCGGCGCGCTGCAAGGGCGGGGTTACCCTTCTTTCGGATGACCCAGCCGATCAAGAAAACCAACACAGCAAAGTTGACGAGAGTGCCCTGGAAATCCCGGCTCTTCATCAGCGACGAGAAAGTGAGCTCGCCGTGCCCGTCGTGACCGGCTTGCTCTTCACTGACCTCGTGGGCCAGCGACTCATGCGGTGCATCTTCTGCGAATGCCAGGCCGGGCAAACCCAGGAGCAGGGCGAGGAGCGTCAACCTCCATACGCGCATCACTGGACCTCCCGGTTCAGCATCTTCGACGCGATCTGCTTCGCCAGCACCGGTACCGACCGGTCGATATCCGCCCGAAGCCGTGTCGCCTCGCTGCTCAGCTTCTGGTCGGCCTCCGCGAGTTGCCGGTCGGTCTCTTCTCGAACCCGCTCGAGCACCGTCCCCTCGAGGCGCTTTCCCTCGGCTCGAAGACGATCGCGCTCCTCGCCGGCTTGAAGCCGAAGGCGGCGCATCTCGACCTCGAATTCCTCGCCCTCTGCAGAGGCCTCGTCTTGGAGGCGAAGTGCCTCGAGCTTGGCGCCTTCGATGGCGTTCTCGCGCGCTTCGAAGAGCGCAATCATCGGCCTAAAGATGAGGGGCCGGAGGACGAAAAACGCAACCGCGAAGAGGCCGAGCTGAATCCAGATCGTGCCGTCGAGGTCGATGATGGAACCCTCTGACAAGAGGGCTGTGAAAAGCGCGTTCATCGCAGCGTAATCCCGTTTTGGACCCAAAGATTTGGCAGGAAAGAAACTCCAAACTGGAGAAGATCTCCAACCGGCGTTTGGGGCCGAATCGCAGCTACGGCAAGCTAATTCCCTAGCGGCGCGCGTTCGTAGCATGGGCCGGAACCCAGTCAAGGTCGGCTGGACGCTGGATTTGCGCCTCGTCTAGCTCGAGCGCTGCGGACCTTCGGAGACCCGGGCTCGCAGGGCTCGAACCGTTCGGCCGGCCGCCCGCTCGTTCTCTCGACTGAAGACCGACGAAGGCAGCGGGATGTCTGGGTCGACGTAGATCTTGAAGTCGATTTCGGTCCGCGTGCCGCCATCTACTGGAGTGAGGGTGAAACTCGCGCTGAAGGCGTCGATGTTGCCGTCGATGAGGCTGGCTTCGACCACCCGCACATCGCCGCTTTCCGGACGCTCTGCAAGATTGAGCTGTCCGAAGAGGGTGACCGCGCCCCGTGCGACGCTCACCTCCATGTAGACCATTGCGCGGGTCCCCCGCTGGGCCAAGACCCTAGACTTGGTGAAATTGGGCATGAAATCGACGTAGTTGGCGTAGTCCCGAACAATGGGCAGAACCTTTTCGATCGGCGTATCCAAGACGATGACCGCCTGACCCCAGGAAATGCTGGAACCTTCTTCGGGAATCTGGGCAGTGAAAATCCCGGCGTTCTCATCG
>CBESWY010000018.1:0-24632 GCA_965533395.1 uncultured Myxococcales bacterium | reverse complement strand
ACGACGGCTGTGGGGGCGCGGGGTTTTGCGGATGCCTCCGATGGGCTCTACAACCCTCGTCTATGCTTCTGCCCTTCTACAAGTACGAAGGTATTGGGAATGACTTCCTCATCATCGAGAAGGAAGCGCTCGGGGGCGTGCGGCTGACGACCGAGCAGGTGGTCGCGCTCTGCGATCGGCATCGCGGGGTCGGCGCAGACGGCGTGTTGCTGCTCGACGTGGACGCACCTTCGATGGAGGTGGTCAACTCCGATGGCTCGGTCCCGGAGATGTGTGGCAATGGGCTTCGGTGTGCGGCCTTGCACCTCGCCCGGCGCAAGGGCGAGGCGGCGCTCGAGGTGACTGTCGGAACTGCTGCTGGGCCTCATCCTTGCGTCGTCGTGAACCGACCGCATGCGGAATCGGTGGCCGTACACATGGCGCCCCCATCGCTGGTGCCATCGGATCTTCCATTGAGCGCCGCCGCCCCCTGGCTCGATCATCCGCTCGAGGTCGACGGGCGTACGCTTCATCTCAGCGGCGTCTCGATGGGCAACCCGCACGCAGTCACGTTCGACGAGGTCGGCGATGCGCGCTGTGAGCTCGGGCCGTCGATTCAACGCGACCCACACTTCCCGGAAGGGGTCAACGTCGGCTTCGTTTCAGAGCGCGAAGGACACAGCATGCGTTTGGACGTTCTCGAACGCGGCGCCGGATGGACCCAGGCCTGCGGGACCGGCGCCTGCGCGGCCGCCGTCGCCGCAGTCGAGACCGGCCGCGCAGAGCGCGACGAGCAGCTGAGCATTCGACTCCCCGGCGGGACGCTCCTGATCACAGTAGCCGCGCCCGGTGACAGCGTGCTCATGCAGGGCCCGGCGCGCTTCGTATTCTCGGGCGAAATCGAGCTTTAGCCCGTCGATTGCAATATCGGCGGCTTCCATTACGGTTGCGCGATGCCCCGTTTACTCTCTTCAGCGCCCTGGCTGTTCACCCTCGCATTGACCATCGTCGGCTGCAGCGATTCCGAGGGCGTCAGCAGTACCGTGGACGAGTTCGGCCGCTGCGCTGACTTCCAACCGCTCCGTCAGGTTTTCTGGGGCGACACCCACATCCACACCGAGCTTTCGTTCGACGCCAACATGCAGGGCACGCGAACGAGCCAAGACGATGCGTACGCGTTCGCAAGGGGCGAGGCGATCCCGCTACAGCCCTATGATGAAGACGGGACGCCGACCCGGATGGCTGCCATCGATAGGCCTTTGGACTTCGTGATGCTGAGCGATCATGCGGAGTTCCTCGGCACGCTGCTGGTCTGCAACGATCCCACATCCCCCGGGTACGACGCCGACCAGTGCAAGGACTACCGCGCTGCACAGGAGTTTGCACCCGAGGAGAACCCGGTTTTCATCTTCGTCGAGATCAATGGCCTGACCGCGTTCGAACCCCAAAGCGCACACTATCCCGAACTCTGCGGTCCGGCGGACGAATACTGCTTACAAGCCGGCATCGATGTCTGGCGTGAGGTCGTAAATGATGCGGAAGCGGCCTACGACCGCAGCAGCAGCTGCGAGCTCACGACTTTTCCCGGATACGAGTGGAGTGGCGGTCCTATGGCCAAGAACCTCCACCGCAATGTCATGTTCAAGAACCAGAACGTGACGGAACTGCCCTACAGCTACTTTGACGAGCCTTACGCCGAGGGCCTTTGGGCACGTCTTCGAGAAGAGTGCATCGACGCGGGCACAGGCTGTGATGTGCTGACCATTCCGCACAACAGCAACATCTCCGAAGGCATCTACTTCAACAATGAGATGGCGAATGGTCAGCCCTTTACCTTTACCAAGGAGTATGTCGAGGCCCGCAACGCGATGGAGCCGGTCATCGAGATCTATCAGCACAAGGGTGCTTCGGAATGTCTGCCGGGTTCCGCGACGGCTGACGAGCTCTGCGGCTTCGAGGTGCTTCCGTTTTCGAACCTTGCGACGACGAACCAAGAGCTATTTACGCCACCCGACCCGAGGGGCTTTTTGCGCGTCGCCTACGGTGACGGGATGAGGTACGAGGCAAGTCTCGGCATGAATCCATTTCAGTACGGCATCACGGCTGCCACCGACACGCACATCTCGGCGCCGGGCTTCGTCGCGGAGGATGACTTCAAAGGTCACGGCGGTGCCGGGCAACCGAACCGCTTTTTGCCGCCACCTCAGGGCTTCCCCGACGTCGAGTACCTGAGCCCTGGAGGCCTGACCGCCGTCTGGGCTGAGGAGAATGCGCGAGAAGCGATCTTTTCGGCCTTTCGTCGCAAGGAGACCTTTGGCACCAGCGGCCCTCGGATCCTCGTCCGCATGTTTGGCGGCTGGGGCTACCCAAGCGATCTCTGCGACGCCGATGACTTGGCCGCCCAGGGCTACGATGGCGGCGTTCCCATGGGTGGAACTCTCGATCCGCAGCCAGGCTCGACCGGTCCCATGTTCGTCGTGTCGGCGAAACAGGACGCCGCAAGCGCTCCTTTGCAGCGTATTCAGATCGTGAAAGGTTGGCTCGACGGCGACAACTACGAAGTGAAGGTTTACGACATAGCTGGCGATGCAAACAACGGTGCAACCGTCGACCCCGACACCTGCGAGACGCAAGGCCCGGGTGCCGGCGACCTCTGCAACGTTTGGCGAGATCCCGAGTTTGATTCCACGCAGCGCGCCTACTACTACGCCCGCGTGATCGAGAATCCGACTTGCCGCTGGACGACCTGGCAATGCTCTCAGAACGCGTACGACTGCAACGACTGGGACTTCGAGGCCTGCAAGAAGCTCACGCAGGACCCCGACGACTGGGCCACGCCGGAGAGCAACTACACCTGTGATTGCTGTGATCCAGCCGCTGGTCTTAATACAGCGATTTGTGATGGCGTGAGTTGCGATGACCCGGGCCTGCTATCGGAGCTCGAGGAACGTTGCTGCCACCAAGTCGAGCCAACCATTCAGGAGCGTGCCTGGAGCTCGCCGATCTGGTATCAGCCGCCGAGCTGATGCTGCGCCCGCTGGTCCACTTCTTCGCGATCGGCGGCCTGCTTTTCGGCGCGAAAGCCCTCTACGAGCAGGGCCGAGTCGAAGGGCCCGAACTCACCGTTCGCGTTGCGCCCAACGCCACGGACCAAGCCGTCGAGACTGCGGTCCGCGAGGCCATTCTGCTCAACGAGGCCCAACGCTACGGCTGGGACAGAACCGACCCGATCGTCTACACGCATTTGATTCGGAATATGCGCTTCATCGAACCGGACTCGCCCGACGATGACCTGGCGCTGTTTCAGCGCGCGGTCGAGATGAACATGCAGGCGCACGATCCGGTCGTTCGGGCGAGGTTGCTCTACCGCGCACGCGAGGCCCTCGCGTTCGTGCCGGAGGATCGAATGCCGAGCCGCGCCGAGCTCGAGGACCACCGCCGCACCCACGGCGATCGCTTCGAGCGCGAGGGGCGCGTTCGGTTCCAACACGTGTTCTTGAGCCGCTCGAAGCGCCGGGAGGCCCTTTCGGCAGATGCCCGCGAGATGCGCGAGCGACTGGCCGAGCTTGGCTACTCGGCGCCTGCGGGTCTGGGTGACCCGTTGCCCGGTCTTCGTCCCGAGCAATCCGCGACGCCGTCCGAGCTGAAGGACGACTACGGCGCTGCGCTGGCTGGCGTGGTCGGGGAGGCGTTGGTGGCTGCGTGGCGAGGGCCTGTGTCCTCCGTGTACGGCCTTCACTTCGTGAAGGTGATCGACACCGAGCCCGCCTACGTGCCCCCGCTCGATGTCATCGGCGCGGAAGTCCGCGCCGATCGGCTCCGCGAGATCCGCAAGGACCTTCGTGAAGAACGCATGGCCGCGCTTCGCGAGGCGTACCGCATTACCGTCGAGAGGGCCCCCTGATGCGGATCTCGTTGCTTACGCTCTTGGCTGCGTTCGCTTTCGGAGCTCCGAAGCATGCAGGCGCCCATCCACTTGCGCCTTCGCTTCTGTCATTCGAGCACCGCGCCGACGGCACCGTCACGATGAACTGGCGAGCGCCGGTGAAACGGCCCACCGGTCAATCGCTGCGGCCTCAAGTCCCGGAAACGTGCGAGCAACTGGGCCCAGCCACGGTTCGGAGGACGGAAGACGAGTCCGCCATCGTCGAAACGACTGAGATCCGCTGCAACCCGCCCGACATGCTGGGTGCGGTCGTCCGCGTCGACGGCTTCGAGGACTCGAGCGTCACTGTCGTCGTTCGCATCGCGCGCCGCAGTGGCGACGTGCACCATGCGATCCTCGACAGCGGCACACCGGAGCTCACTGTCGTCGCGCAGGTCGACGAGTCGCACTCTTTCTTTGAGTACCTGATGCTCGGCGTCGGGCACCTGCTCACCGGCTGGGACCACCTGACCTTCGTCCTCGGGCTCCTCGTGCTTTTCGGCTGGCACCGCCGGCTCATCGCAGCCGTGACCGCGTTCACCGCAGGTCACAGCCTCACTCTCGCGCTTTCCGTGCTGGGGATCATCTCGCTCCCGACGGCGCTCGTAGAAGCCTCGATCGCGCTGACGATTGTCGTGCTCGCACTCGAAATTCAATCGGGAAAGCGGGGCCCAGTCTGGAAGCATCCCTGGATTCTCCCGGGCGCGCTCGGCCTTCTTCACGGCCTCGGATTTGCGTCCGTCCTTTTCGATGCGGGCCTGCCCGGCGAGGAGATTCCGCTCGCGCTCCTGGGCTTCAACCTCGGCCTCGAAGTCGCACAGCTCGGGGTGATCGCCGTAGCCTGGTTGAGCTTCACGGCCGTACGTTCGGCGCTTCCACCGGCTTGGCGAAGCAGCCGAACCATTCCGGCCTACGTCATTGGCTCGCTCGCCGCGTTCTGGTTCATCGAACGAATGTTCGCGGCCTTCGGAACCGTCGTTTAGAAGCTTTGCTGCTTCACGGCACTCAGGTACGCGCGAAGCTCGGTGGCTGCCTTCGTCTTGTCGAACGGCGCAAGCGGCGACTCCGGTAGCTCCGTCAGCGCATCGTCGAGGTGTTCGAGGAAGCGCGTGCATTCGCCTGTCGCAAGGGCGAGCTGGACTTCGTCGAGCGTGCGGCGTTCGTTCAGCGCGCTCACCGCCCGCGCAAGCTGCGCGCGGCGCGGGTACATCGTGCCCCGGCTCAAACGCAGCCCGAACAATCGGAAGTGACGAAGGAACTCGCCGGCGAATTCGAGGCTGCCGCCATCGCCTGAGCGCACGCCGCCCACCGAGGCGGCGGACGCCTTCGCCAGGAATGCCTGCAAAATGAGTCGAAACGCCCAAATCTCCTGATGGAGGTTCCGCTGCACGCGCTCGCTCTGTCGTTCCGCGCGCTCTGCCCGAGCTGGCCGGCCGAGAGCGTGCAGCTTCTTGGCCGCGTCCCTCACGGTATCGCGAAGCGCGACGATGTCCTTGTGCATCCGCTCGGTCGCAAGGGCGTCACTGCCCGTCAAACCTGGCTCGGGCAAGGGGTCGTTCAGCAGAGACCTGGATTTGGCGTGAATGCTCGTCGCGATCGCTTCCACCGTCAGCAGCCTCGCCTCGAGCTCGTCGGCAAATGTTTCCACGCCCTGCACCAAAAGAAAACGACTCAGCACGCGAAGCTCTCGTCGGACAGCGGCAGCGACGAGGTGCGCGTGGGATACTCCGTCGGGTTCGCGGAGCTGGCCATCGGCGATGCCGAGAAAACGATGGTCGCGGAGCAATGCGAGAAACGCGATCATCGTTGCCGTCTTTGCCCCCTCGCTCTCCCACGATTCGAGCTGAGGTGTCAGGCCTTCGGGATGCATCAGCTCCGCTGCGTTGGAGAACTCCAGCGGTTCGGGCGGCTGGAAAAACGGATTGCGACCGAGCTCGCGCAAGAACAGGTCGCAGGCTTCTTGAAACGTCGCTGCATCGACACGCGGAAGCTCCCGTAGACGTTCGGCGACCCGAAGCGCATCGCGAAGCGATCGGTCGAGCGCGCGCAAGGACGACTCCGGTTCGCCAAGCGGCACACCAACGAGCGCCGACTGAGGAGCCCCGTTGCTTCGCAGTCGGGCCACGAGCCGAAGAGCCCAGTCGTAACCCGTTCGCACGGCGCGGAGGTGCGGGTGAAAGTCGATCCCGAGCCCGGGACGCGCTTGGTTCTCCCAGTCTCGAAACGCCACCAGCCCTGACAGCACTGCCTGAAGGGGCAACAAGGCGTCCGACCGCTGGTCGGCGCTCAGCGACTCGCGCCAGCGGCCCCAGAGATCCGCATCGGCGGGCGACCAGCGCTCCGTCGACGAAAGAAGGCCCTCGCTGGCTGCGTTTTGCTTCGAATTCATGGGGGATAGGGCTCGCGAGGCGCCCCTCTACCGAGGCGCAGACTTCCAAGAACGACTCAGAAGAGGTTCGATTGTGACTTGATTGGCTGCTCTTTGCCTAGGTGCTCGAAGGCGTGCCGGGTCGCTACACGTCCCCTCGCCGTGCGCGCCAGCAGCCCCTTCTGAAGCAGATAGGGCTCGTAGACGTCTTCGAGCGTATCGCGCGGCTCGCTCAGCGCAGCCGCCAAAGTCTCGATGCCGACTGGGCCGCCATCGTAGTGATCGATGATGACCGTCAGATAGCGGCGGTCCATCTGGTCGAGGCCCGCCGCGTCCACGTCGAGCCGCTCGAGCGCTTCGCGGGCAGATTCCGCATCGACTTTGCCGTCGGACAAGACTTCCGCAAAGTCGCGCGAACGACGCAGCAGGCGATTGGCGATTCGAGGGGTGCCACGCGAACGCCGAGCAAGCTCCTGCGCAGCCTCCGCGCTAACCGCAAGTGCGAGCAAACGCGCGCTTCGCTCGATGATCGAGCGCAGGGCATCTTCGGGGTAGTAATCGAGGCGCGCTACGTATCCGAAGCGCGATCGCATCGGGTTCGTGAGAAGCCCCGTCCGCGTCGTTGCCCCGACCAGAGTGAACGGGTTCAACGGGAGCTGCAGCGTCTGCGCATACGGGCCGTCGCCGTTGACGATGTCGATGCGAAAGTCTTCCACCGCGGTGTAGAGGTTCTCTTCGACGGTTGCGTTCAATCGATGGATTTCGTCGATGAAGAGCACGTCGTTCGGCTCGAGCTTCGTGAGCAGGGCAGCGAGCTGCCCCTTGTGCTCGATGGCAGGACCGGAGGCCGAGTGCAGCGTGACCCCGCGTTCACCGGCCAAAATCAGAGCCAGAGTGGTCTTGCCGAGCCCGGGCGGACCGCAGAACAAGGTGTGGTCGACCGGCTCGCCGCGTCGTCGCGCCGCCTCGACGAAGACCCGGAGGTTGTCTTTGATTCGCTCTTGGCCAACGAAGTCGTCGAACTGCGACGGGCGAAGGCTTCGGTCGAACACGCGATCTTCGGTCTGTTCGTCCTTGCTCAGGTTCTCATTCGCTCTGGCTTCCATTTCACTCATGACAGCGCCGACAGCGCCGAGCGCAACAGTTCTTCGACGTTCTCGTCGCTCGAAGCGCCGATCGCGCTTCCGACGGCGGCCTCGGCCTCGCTTCGTTTGTATCCCATTTGCATCAAGGCACCAACGACCGTGTCACCCGGCGAGTCAGACGGGCTCCGAACGGCCCGGAGCCGAACCCCGGTCTTGTCGCTCCCGGCGAAGTCGAGCTTCCCTTCCAGATCGAGAAGGATTCGTTCGACCGTCCTCTTTCCGACGCCGCTGATCCCTTTGAACGCTGCCTTGTCTTGTCGCGCAATCGCGTCCCGGAGCTCGCTCGCGTTCATGACGCCCACGATCGCAAGCGCGAGCTTAGGGCCGATGCTGCTCACCTTGAGAAGAGCCCGAAACGCGGCGCGGTCTTCGGTCGTGGCGAAGCCGAAGAGGGTCATCGCATCCTCGCGGACGTGCGTGTGAATCTCGAGTGTGACCGCCTGCCCTTGCTCGGAGCCAAGCCGCCCCGCCGTGCCGGCTGGCAAAAACACCTCGTATCCGACGCCATGAACGTCGACGATGACCGACCCATCCGCCTCCCGATGCTCGATCGTCCCGTTCAGTCTGCCGATCACGGGTCGAGCCTAGCAGGTTACTGAACAGGTGTGTGCATTTCCGGCGGCTCGCCGTTCAGCGTCAGGCGTCGGCGCTCGGGGACTAGCGGCCGAGTGCTTTGGATCGGCTCGCTTGGATGTGGGTGATCGCCACGGCTAGGGCGTCCGCCGCGTCTTCTTCAGGTGGGGTCTTGAGTCCGAGAAGCGCCATGACCAGCCGTGTGACCTGTGTCTTGTCGGCAGCGCCTCGTCCGACGACAGTGCGCTTCACGACCGCGGGCGGGTACTCGTGTACCTCGAGCTCGCACTGCGAGGCGACCAGCAAGACTACACCGCGCGCGTGGCCTAGCTTCAGCGCAGCGTTTGGGTATTTTGCGAAGAAGATCTCCTCCACGGCAACTGCCTCGGGCTGGTGCTCGCGGAGGACCCGCTCGAGACCTTGGTGAATCAGGTGTAGACGCTTCGCGAGCGGAAGCTTTTCCGCAAGCGAGATCGTTCCCGCCCCGATGTGACGGAGCCTCGTTCCTTCGAGTTGCACGACGCCCCAGCCGGTGCGCCGGCTTCCAGGGTCGATTCCGAGGATACGCATTTCCTCGTCACGCCATTTCGGCGAGCGCTTGCTCGCTGAGCTCGAAGTCCGAAAACACGTTTTGCACGTCCTCGTGGTCTTCGAGCGCCTCGAAGAGCTGCATCAGCTTCCCAGCCTCGGGACCTTCCACCACCTTCGGATTGTTCGGTATGAACTCGAGCGCCGCTTCCCGTACCGCGATGTCTGCATTCGAAATCGCATCGCGCACCACGTCGAGATCATTGCGCGGGGTGGTGATGACCCATTCGTCTTCAACTAACTCCATATTCTCGGCGCCACCGCCCACTGCGGCCTCGAAGAGCTTCTCCTCGCTTGCTGCTTCCCGGTCAACTCGGACGATGCCCTGCTGCTCGAACGCCCAGAGAGCCGACCCGCTGCTGCCGATCTGTCCATGGTTTTTGTCGAAGAGCTTTCGAACCTCGGCAATGGTCCGATTGCGGTTGTCGGTCACGACCTCGCAGATGAACAGCGTGCCATCGGGGCCGACTCCTTCGTACACGAGCTCTTCGTATTGAACACCTTCGAGCTCGCCGGTGCCCTTCTTAATCGCGCGGGTCACGTTGTCGGCAGGCATGTTCACGCCACGCGCGAGGTCGATCGCACGCCGCAGCCGCGCGTTGCCATCGGGATCGCCACCCCCCGCGCGGGCGGCGATGGTGATCTCCTTGATGGCTTTTGTGAATAATTTCCCGCGCTTAGCGTCCTGAGCACCCTTGCGCCGCTTGATTGTCGACCATTTGCTGTGGCCACTCATACCCTCTCCTTATTCAACGAAATTGCTCAGTTTTCAAGCAGATCCTCGTGGTGAATAAGCCTCCGGCCGCCGCGTCGAACCTCTCATGAAACGCATTGGGATTCTCATCATCGCACTACTCGGAGTCGCCGGCTGTGACAGGGACTCCCGCTATTTCTGCATTTCCGACGGGCCCCTGAGCGAGCGCGGTTGTTTCCTGTGCCGGGGGGACGAATGCGACCCGCAGCCCGCGCCGCAGCGAGATTTTTGCGAGGGAGACGCTGACTGCGCGGTCGGAGAGCTTTGCACGACCCTTGGCTGCGTCAGCGAGTGCCAAGAAGCGTACGACTGTCCATTGGGCACGACCTGCGCGGACGACGGCCTTTGTCTGAACCCGCTCGAAGATGAACCCGACCCGCCTCCGTTCAGCTGTCAATTCAACTTCGAGTGTGGGGACGAACGCATCTGCATCGATGGTGAATGCCTCATCACGTGCCTCGATACGCCGTGTCCGGAAACCCAGCAGTGCGTCGCGGGCGCTTGCCGTCCTTGCACCGATGAGAGTTGCCTCACCAATTGCACCGACGACACGAACTGCGCAGAGCACGAGTACTGCAGCTCCTTCCAGTGCATCCCCGACACTCGCCCAGAGCAGTTCTGTCCCGAGAACGAATGCCAGCCAGGGCGTGTTTGCGTCCGCGGCCAATGCCGAACCCCCTGCGACACCGACGAAGAGTGCGCACGGATCGACACGACCATCCGTTTCTGCGCACCGGTCGAAGAGCAGAACCTCTGCGTGCGAAGCAGCGAGGTGCTTGCCGAGTGTCAGCTCAACATCGACTGCGGGCTCGGCGAGGAATGTGTCGATGGCTCTTGCGCCCCGAGCTCCACGTCGCCCTGACGACGCAGAAGCGCTTCCCGTAGGCTGGCGAGGCCGACCCAGCTGAACCCTGCGCAAAACAGGAGCAGAAAGGGCACGCTCGCCCAGCTCTGGGTCGCGATTGCAATGAATAAGCTCGCGCTGCAGTAGAGCGCGAAGCAGAGCTCGACCGTGTTGTGCCATGGCCAGTGGCCCCGGTAGCCCTTCGCACCCGATTCGGGCTTGCCATCGAGGGCGCCACGCTTGGGAGTCCGAACGAACTCGACGTCCCGCCCGAACAAGCCTTCAATCGCCGCCCGCCCGTTGTTGACCGATAGGCCGATGCCGAGCGCCATCATCGCAGGGAGTCGTTTTATGGCTTCCCACCGACCGCCGTACAGATCGTGATGTGCGATGATGTAAAATGACGCGACCGATCCGCAGGTAGCCACGAACATGGGGACGTCGAGCATCAATAGCTCGGGGTGTTCCAACTGGCGTCGGATCAACATGTTTGGAAGTTGGAGCAACGCCAGCACCAACAGGAAGAGATACGCGAAGTTGTTGGTCAGGTGAAAAACGGCTTCCGTCTTCACTTGGAAACTCACCGGGGCGCGCAGGATCGTGCCGAGGAGCTTGCGCGCAGTTTGAACGGAGCCTTTGGCCCATCGATACTGCTGCCCTTTGAAACTATTCATCTCGGACGGCAGCTCTGCGGGCACGCTCAGCTGCGGCGCATACACGAACTTCCAGCCCGCGAGCTGCGCACGGTAGCTGAGGTCCATGTCTTCGGTGATCGTATCGTGTTGCCAGCCACCTGCGTCGATGATGGCGGACTTGCGCCACATACCTGCAGTGCCGTTGAAGTTGAAGAATCGCCCCGAACGGTTGCGCGCGCTGTGCTCGATGACGAAGTGCCCATCGAGAAGCATGGCCTGGCAGCGAGTGAGCAGCGACCGGCCCCGGTTCAGGTGGGCCCATCGCGCCTGCACCATCCCAACCGCGGAGTCCGCGAAAAAGTCGATCAGCTCGCGGACGATTCCTGCTCCCGGTACGAAGTCCGCATCGAAAATCAGGATGAATTCGCCTTTCGCGACCTCCATGCCGGCCTCGAGCGCTCCTGCCTTGTAGCCGTCGCGGTCCTCGCGATGAAGATAGACGACATCGAGTCCCTGCAGGCGCAGGGCATCGCATCGGGCGCGAGCAATCGACGAAGTGGCGTCGGTCGAGTCGTCTAAAACCTGAATCTCGAGGCGGTCGGCCGGGTAGTCGATTCGAGACGCTGAGTCGATCAGGCGTTCCGCGACGAACATTTCGTTGAACATCGGCAACTGGACGGTGACCAGGGGCAGTTCCGCTTCGTCGAACCGGGACATGGGCAACGACCGCTCACGACGGTGGCGGATGTACGCGAGCAGGAGCGCGCTTCGGTGTAAGCCGTAGAGCGCGAGCACGCCGAGCGTGAACAGGTAGAGGATGATGATCAGAGTCTGCAAGTCGGAATCCAAGGAAACGGGAGGTGTACGTTGAGCTCAATCCGAAGGCACCGGCGCTGCCGCTGCGATCTCGGCGCCCGCTCGCAGGCGCGTCAGGGTCTTTTCTTTGCCGAGAACTTCCATGACTTCGAAGAGGCCCGGGCTCTTCGTGCGACCGGTCAGCGCCACACGGGCTGGCTGAGCGACTAGTTTCATCGATAGCTCTTTCTCTTCGAGCCAGGCTTTTACGGCGTGCTCGAGTGGCTCTTTTGCGAAGGGCTCTACTGCCTCGAGCACGTCAGCCAAGCGTCGAAGGTTGTTCGAGTAGGCCGGCGCTAGGAACTTTCGTTTCCCCTTTGCATCGAACTCGACGTTTCGAAAGAAGTAAGTCACCGCATCGGCTACATCGATGAAGGTCTCCGCGCGTGGCCTCACGTAAGGGATCGTTTTCAAGAGGACCGGGTCGTCCGCAGCCACGTCGATGCCGATTCTAGCAAGGAACGGCGTCGCCCCGCGCGCGATCTTCTCATCGGAGAGCATTCGGAGATGCTCGCCCTGAACGTGGAGGAACTTCTTCGCGTCGTAGCGGCCAGCCGTCGAGCCGACACGATCCCAGCTGAATTTCTCGATGAGCTCTTGTCGCGTGAAGATCTCCTGGTCGCCGTGCGACCAGCCTAGGCGCGCCAGGTAGTTGATTACGGCGTCGGGCAGGTAGCCCATGTCGCGGTATTCGAGGACGCCGACCGCCGCGTGGCGTTTCGAAAGCTTTTCGCCGTTGGGAGCGAGGACCATTGGCATGTGTGCGAATTTGGGAACGGCCGCGCCGAGCGCTTGGTAGAGCAGAATCTGGGGTGCGGTGTTGATGACGTGATCGTCGCCGCGCGCAACGAGTGTCACCTGCATCGTCAGGTCGTCGACGACGCAGCCAAAATTGTAGAGCGGCATCCCATCGGGGCGGAGCAAGATCGAGTCTTGCAGGGTGGAGTTGAGAATCTCGATTTCCCCTTTGACCTCGTCGACCCAGCTCGTGACTCCTTCGCCAGGGGCTCGGAAGCGAATCACATGACGCGCGCTAGGGTCCGCGGGGGGGGCGCTCCGGTCGCGCCATGGGCTTTGAAAACGAAAGCCATCCTTGGTGCCGCGCTTTTGATGGGCTTCACGCGCGGCCGCGATTTCTTCCTTCGTCGCGTAGCAGCGATAGGCATGACCCGAATCGATGAGCTTTTCAGCGTACGCGGCATAGATGTCGAGACGCTCGCTTTGTACATAAGGACCGTGGTCGCCTCCCACTTCGGGGCCCTCATCCCAGTCGAGGCCGAGCCATCGCATCGATTCGAGCACGACCTGGATGCTCTCGTCGGTGCTGCGCTGGCGATCGGTATCCTCGATCCGCAGAATGAACGTGCCCTGGTTTCGGCGCGCCCAGAGCCAACTGTAAAGCGCAGTCCGCACGCCGCCGATGTGCAAGTAGCCCGTAGGCGACGGGGCGAAGCGAACGCGAACGTCGGACATGGCGGAAGGGCTACCTGCCGTCCGTGACTCGGTCAAGCGAAGGGGCGACTAGCCTTGGCCGCTGGGCTTTGGATTGGCTTGCAGAACGCCGCCGAACGAGTCGCGGTACGCCCAGGCGAGGAACAGTTGCAGGACGATGATGGCGATCGCTATCGGCAAGCCCGCTGGGTCCAAGAACACGTGGAATAGCAGGATGTGCACCGAGACCGGAGCCAGCAGGATCAAGCCGAGCGGGAGGAAACGTCCCGTCAGGATCATCAAGCCCGCCAAGACCTCGACCAGCTTCACCACCATCATGAAGTATCCCGTCGCGACGAGGGCGCCCATGAGCGAGCCAGCAGCTTCAGCCATTTCCGGAGTCGGAATGAAGTTGAAGAAGCCGTTCAAACCGAAGACCACGAAAATCAAACCCAGCACCACACGTGCACCGATTATGGCGAACTTCATCTCACGCTCCTCTAGTTGGTCTCGATGGACCTTGCCCATCTCCCGCGGCCCGAAGGTAACTCGTTAAGTCCTCGAAATGCCAGCCGGTCATTTGAGTTGCATCGAATCGCCTTGACCCCAACGGGCTCGGTGATCACGCTCACGCGTTCATGGTGACGCCCGAGGTCCTGATTGAACGGCTGAACCGCGGCGTTCGAAAGCGCAACGCACGCTTGGTATTTCTACGTGAGGTAGAGTTTGGCGACGCGCTCAGGCTTCGCCGTTTTCGCTTGGGCAATGGGCTGACCATGCTGACGCTGATCGATCGATCCGCGCCCACGGTGAGCTACCACAGCTGGTTTCACGTCGGCTCGAGGCATGAGCGCCCCGGCAAGACCGGACTCGCGCATCTGTTCGAGCATTTGATGTTCAACGCGACGCGTAAGCACCCGTCGGGCGAGTTCGACCGCCTGATGGAAGGCGCGGGGGCAGAGGCGAACGCAGCGACTTGGACCGATTGGACGTACTACTACGAAAACGCACCGCGTGACGCCCTGCCGCTTCTCATAGAGCTCGAAGCCGATCGCATGGCGAATCTCGTTCTTCGCGTACCCCAAGTCAGCTCGGAAAAAGAAGTCGTTGCCAACGAGCGCAAGCTGCGCGTGGACGATGACGTGGAAGGCAAGGCCCTCGAGCTACTGTACGAGCACGCGTTCGTTCGCCACCCGTATCGCTGGCCGACGATTGGTTCGATGGACGACATTCGCGGGTTCACCGTGCAGGATTGCCGCGAGTTCTATCGAACACACTATGCGCCGAGCAACGCCACCATCGTGATCGCGGGCGATTTCAGTGAAGCGAGAGCGCTTTCGCTAGTTCAGAAACACTACGGGGCCCTGTCCGGTGCTCGAGGGGTCGAGCGACCTAGGCTTTCCAAGGAGCCCACGCAGCGTGCGGAGCGGGTCTTTCAGCTCCCAGCGCCGACGCCAACCGAAAAGCTCCTGCTCGGCTACCGGGTGCCATCGTTCCTAGACCCGGACACTCCTGCACTCGTCGTTGCAAACGAGGTCTTGTTCGGAGGCCAAAGCTCACGGCTGTACCGGCTGTTCTGCCTCGATGAAGAGCTCGCCCTTTCGGTCCGCGGCTCGATTTCACCCTTCGTCGACCCGGGGCTCTTCGAGATGTGGATTCTTCTCCGTGACGGAAAGAAGAAGGCGGATGCCCTCGCGTTACTCGATCGGGAGATCCGCCGGCTGGGCTCCGAAGGGCCGACCTCGATCGAGCTCGAAAAAGCGATCAGTCAGCTAGAGCTTTCGTTTTTGCACAGCATGGAAACCGCGGGCGGGAAGGCCGAGCAGATCGGTTTCTACGAGACCGTTGCCAATGACGGCGCCGCTGTGTTCGAGCGGCTCGAGGCCTACCGCGCAGTGTCGGCGAGGGACGTGAAGCGGGTAGTCGCCAAGTACCTTCGTCCCTCGCGCAGAACACGCATCGAGATTCTGCGAAAGACGTCATGAGCATACTGGTCGAATCGAGCGACGTGCTTCCGCTCGTCGATGTGGAAATCGCGTTCGCAGCGGGCAGTCTGCAGGACCCAGCGGGTCGAGACGGCCTTGCCCAGCTGACGGGGCACCTCATGCGCCGGGGTCCTCGAGGGCTTTCCCAGCAACGATTCGAGGATCGGCTCGCAAGGCTAGGGGCCCGGGTATCTGTCCAGGTCTCGATGCGCTCGACTCGGATTCGCGCGACCGTGCTTCGCCGCAACTTTGAGGCATTGCTTGGGCTGCTGGCCGATCTGGTCTGGCAGCCGGCCTTTCGCGCGAGTGACTTCGCCAAGCTGAAACGCCAAGCGCAGGCGGCGCTAATCGCGCGGCGAGACGATGACCAGACGCTCGCTGCACTGTGTTTTCGCGAGGCGCTTTTCGGAGAGCATCCTTACGCCCGCGCACAGAGCGGGACGGCGGAGAGCCTTGCGCGCATCGGCCTCCAACAAGTCGAGAGCTTTTACGCACGAAACATCGCGAAGGGGGCTTTCTTGGTCGGCGTCGCCGGTGACGTGATCGATTCGGAGGCGCGCGCGTTGGTCTCGTCGTATTTTCCAAGCACCACGCGACGCAAGCACAAAGAGTCGGTCGTTCCAGCGACGAAGGCGCGACACGGCCGCCATGTGATCATCGTCGACAAGCCCGAACGGACGCAGACCCAACTCTACATCGGCACCCTCGGGGCGCGCACGCGCGATCGCAAACTCTTTCCGCTCCTGGTATCCAACACCGCATTTGGAGGCACTTTCAGCGGCCCACTGATGCAGGAGGTTCGCGCCGTCCGCGGCTGGAGCTACTCCGCGTACAGCCGTTTGCACCACGCAAAGCAAAGAGAGGCCTGGTACATGTCGACGGCGCCCGCGGCGGAGTACTCGGCGGACTGCGCAGCTCTACAATTGCAATTGCTCGAACACTGGGTCGATCGTGGAATCAAGAAGGCCCAGCTCAGCTTTGCGAAGCGCTGGCTGATCAACAGCCACTGTTTCGATCGCGACACGCCTTCCAAGCGGCTGGAATCCAGCCTCGACGTCGAGCTGCTCGGTATTCCCCGCAGGTACATCGAGAGGTATGACGAGCTCGTGGCGGGCGTCAGCCTACAAGAAGCCAACGAAGCGACGCGCGCGCGGATTTCGACGAGGGACCTCACGATTGTGGTAGTCGCAACTGCAGACGAGGTAGTCAGCGCGTTCGAACGACTCCCGGGTGTGAAGTCGCTGGAAGTCGTGCCTTTCGATCGCGACTAATTCGATAGCGCGCGCCGCAGCTCCGAGCGGCTCCAGACGCGTGGCACCCGGACCTGTGGCAGCCTGGCGAGGCCCTTGGCCCGCTCGTGAAGCTCTCCGTTGGGCTCGGGCAAAATGATTGTTCGGAGGTCGTCGGACTTCGTGAAAAACTCGATCACCTCCATCGATGAGGCATCGTGCGTCGCCGAGTGAATGATCAGGCCGGCGTACTCGGTCTCTTCGCTCTCCAGCTCGCGAATCGCGTCCGCGAGCGAATCGACACCGGAGACGGGAAAGCCGAAGCTTCGGATCTCGGATTCGATCTCCTCGCGTACGCGACGCCGAGGTTCGAACACCAGCAGCGGAAGCTGCGCTGCAACCGCGTCGCGCCGCACGAGCGCACGCAAGACTGCGTTGTGAATCGCATCTTCTTGGTCGGGAGACAAAATCGGGAAGGCGATCGCTAGGGCGACACCACCGTTCTCGCCTCGTGCGCGACGAACGGAGCCCGTCAGACTCATCGTCTCCCCGCCGGCGTTGAGATCGATCAAGAGGTGCACGAGGTGGCCAGGCCGCAGCTTGCGATCGCCTGAAACCATTGCACCTCCAGCAGAGATGTTTTCGAGCGTGTACTGGCCAACGCGATCGCCTCGCTGAAACAAGATGGCGCGGCCGTCCAGATCAACCCTGTGACTCGAGCGTCGATTTTTTTGTGCCCGTGTATGACCCATCGCGATTTCAGAGTGCCGAGCCGCGCGACGAAAAGCTAGTCCGCAAGGGGTGATAAACCGATCGCCTACATGTCGATTTACGGATTCTCTTTTTTTGTGTTCTCAATCCGGACAATGATCGTATACTGGATGGACGCGCGCGAGCCGCCGGGCTCATCGCGATCAAAGCCCAACGGTGACACGCAAATTGGGGTCTGTTAGAGTGCCGCCCCTATGCCAAGCCTCAAGTGGATGGTGCAGCAGGGACGGCCCCGTGTGTTTGGGATCTACAAGCGCGTCACCTCGATCGGACGGGCCGGGGCCAACGATATTTCGATTGAATCGGAGGCTTTGGAAGCGCATCACGCGCAGCTCGTCTTCGATGGAAGAGACTTCGCGGTGGCGCCTGTCGACCCCGGCGCGACCTTTCAAGTCAACGGGAAGAAAAAGAAGAAATCGAAAATCTTCCACAACGACAAGCTGAGTCTCGGAGACGTCGAGCTGGTGTTCTCACTCTACGACGAAAGCAGCTCGCGCGATCCGGACGTCGGCGGCAGGGCATCGCAGACCTCGGAAATCGAAGGGATGATGAAGCTCAGCGATTTCAATCGCCGTCTGCTCGAGATTCGAGCGATCCCCGACCAGATTGAAGCACTGCTCGACGCAGTGATAGACGTTGTCCACGCAAACAAGGGTTTTGTCATCCTGCTTCGCGACGGAGACCCGGAGATCGCCGCAGCTCGAAACGTCGACCGGGAGACGATTCCAGATGCCGTGACTCAGCTCTCAGACAGCATTCTTCGCCGTTGCATCGATACGCGCCAGCCATTGATCGTGAGCGACGCTGTCAATGACACCATGTTCAACTCCAGCGAAAGCGTGATGGACCTACAGCTCAGCTCGGTCATGGTTGCGCCTCTGATTGCACAGGGGCAGCTCCTCGGACTGATCTACGTGGGCAACGACAACGTGGTGAATCTGTTCGAGCAATCGAGCCTCGAGGTGCTCACGGTGTTTGCCGGCCAGGCATCGCTCATCCTGCAGAACGCGATCTTGCTCAACCAGCTCACCACCGATCGCGATCGTATCGCCGAGGAGCTCGAGTCGCAGAAGTTCGGCGGGATCATCGGCAGCTGTCCGAGCTTGCAGGAAGTGTTTCGCCGCGTGGAAAAAGTGGCGGCGGCCGACATCAACGTCCTGATTACAGGCGAGACGGGTACCGGAAAGGAACTGTTCGCCCGCGAGCTACATCGCCGCTCCAATCGTGTCGAAGGCCCGTTCATCGTCGTCAATTGCGGTGCCATTCCCGAGAACCTCATGGAGTCGGAGCTCTTTGGTCACGTGCGCGGTGCGTTCACCGGCGCAGTGTCGACGCGGCAAGGCAGCTTTCAGGCAGCAGACGGGGGCACGCTGTTCCTCGATGAGATAGGCGAGATGCCGCCGGCGCTTCAGGTGAAGCTGCTGCGCGCGCTTCAGGAACGCGTCGTCGTCAAAGTAGGCGACACGAAGCCTCAGGCGGTCGACATTCGTATCCTCGCAGCCACCAACCGCGATCTCGACGCTTCAATCAAAGACGGGACGTTTCGAGAGGATCTCTACTATCGATTGAACGTGGTGAATCTTCATTTGCCACCGCTTCGAGAGCGCGGAGACGACATCACCATCCTCGCGAAGTTCCTCCTCCACAAGTACGCCGCGGAATTCGGCGCAACGGTCAATGGCTTTACACCCAAGGCACTCGAGGCCATGCACAACTACGACTGGCCGGGGAACGTTCGTCAATTGGAGAACCGCATCAAGAAGGCGATCGTGCTTGCCGACAAGACGCTGATCGGCCCGGACGACCTCGACTTGGGCGGGGATCAGCAGCGCGCGGTCATTCCGCTCACGCAAGCCCGGGAGGAGTTCACGCGATCGTACATCCTCGAGGTCCTCGAGCGAAACGGTGGAAACCGAACGCGAACGGCCCGGGATTTGGGCGTCGATCCGAGGACCATCTTCCGATATCTCGAGCGCGAGCCCGACGCCCCGGAGCCTGGCGGAGCTGCGGAGGGCTGACATTAATGTCATAGGTACGCTCCGAAATTCATGTGACACTGTGGAAAGCCCAAGGTTTTTCGGGTTCGGAACCGCGGCATGGCCTTTGCTTCTAAATTCGCCGGGATGCTTTACTTTGCTTCGTCTGTGGTGCTGCTCGCCGTCGCCTCGAACGGCGGATGCATTGCGACCAGTCCGGTCGAATTTGACCCTGCGCAGAACTTCCCACCCTCGGTGGTCAGCGAGCCCACCGCCGATTTTCCGCTGAACCGAATCGGGCAAATCAACCTCGACGATCCCGTCGAGACCCCGGAGATGCCGCTCCAGATCATCGTTCGCGACCCGAACTTCGATCAGACCCTCGACTATCGGCTGTTTCTCGACTCGCCTCCAGCGCCCGACGTTCCTTTTGCCAGCGGCGAGATCCCGCCCTCCGGCTTCCTCGAGCGCCCGACCGCCTTGTTCGTTCCCTACGATCTGCTCTCCGCCGGAGAATGCCACCGGATCGAGTTGGTGGTCGTAGGGGAGTTCGACAGCTTCGTCGAGCCACGCCGACCGGCTGAAGAGGGAGACTTCGACAACGCGACTTGGTGGGTTCGCGTAACCGACACCGACAACCCCATCCCTGAGGAGTGTCGATGAGAGTCTGGCCCCTCTCAGCGCTCGTCGTGATCATCGGCTGCAGCTTCGACTCCGCGACGGTCGTGACGATCGACAACAGCTGTGCGGGCGACGCCAGCTGCTCGGAGGGAGTCTGCGACCGAAACATCTGCGTCGATGATACCGGTGCTTCGGTGGCCCTTGCGATCGAGGTTGTGCGTGGGCCCACGGAAGTACAAGTCGTCACGCCTGCGAGCTGGGCTTTTGCTACAGAAGAAGCATCAACCTCGACGAGCCGCGACCTCCACTTGCCCGCGACTCGGCAAGTCGTTGGAACAGTTCGCTGGAACGGCGCGCCGGTCCCCGCGACGCTTCGTTTCGTGCGCCAGATGGATGAAGGTCTCGCTCCGCTCGTGCCGATTCCGATCGAGGTGGACACCTTTCGCGATCCGTCGACCGTAGACGGCTCGGAGGGCAACGACTTCAGCACCGTTCTGGTCGCCGGCGAAACCTATGAGCTCGTCGTGATGCCAAGCAGCGACATGGTCATGGTACCCGCGCAAGAGCCTGCGCCTGCCATTCGGAGCCTACCTCCGCTTCATCTGGTGTTTCCCATTGCGGAAGGAGATTCGAGTGAGCCCTATCGCATCGACATCTCTTTTCCTGCTGGACTTGCCGAGGAGTGCACGCTCACGCGCGACATTGGCTGCACGTTTCGCGCAGAGATCTACAGCCGCGACAACGTAGATCAGATCGATATGCCCGAGGCGGGGCTGCAAGTCCGAGCCGTCGACAAGCAGACCGGACGGGTCGTGTCATCGATCGCAGAGACCGACGCCGACGGGCGTTTCGCCATTCGCGTCAGCAATGACGCGTCCGATTATTTGATTCGCATCACGTCGAGCGCAGGACGGGACCCGTTTCCAGCGGTGTCCGTCGACCCGGATTTGCTGTTCGTGGACAACCCGCTCGATAAGATCATTTACATTCCGCGACTCGCCCCGGTCCAAGCCTCTGGTAGCGTCCGCGACAAGATTGGCAGAGCCGTGCCGGGGGCAACCGTACGATTTCTCTCGACGAAGATCTTTGGCGGGGTTCAGCTCGGGCTCGAGGGCACCTTCAGCGGGTCGGCGACGACGAACGAGGACGGCAGCTTTGGCGCGGAGCTGTTGACCGGGTTCTATTCGATCACTGTGACGCCGCCCGAGGACATCGCGAACAATTGGGGCATCCACTACGCTGACGCTGCCGTCGGCGAAGAGGGGACGGAGATAGGCACCTTGCTCGTCCCTTCGCAGATCAACCTTTCCGGCACCGTGTCGACGTTTGGCGGCGAGACGGCCCCAGGAGTAACGGTTCTCGCTCGTGCTCGACCGGCTGCGGACCCGAGCTCCGTTCACAGGTCTCAGGAGGTGGTGTCGGACGATCGCGGCGACTTCGCGATGAGTGTCGACACCGGCGTCTACGACGTGCAAGTCAAGTTGCCCGCGGAATCCGGTTTCGCGTGGCTGGTCGAGCCGGAGCTGCAGATGAGCCTCGATGAAGGCGACCTTCGACGAGAGTATCGCTTGGCGCCTCCGGTCGCGGTCGATGGGATCATCCGAAACAGCGACGGAGAAACAGTGCCCAACGCGCTCGTGCGCGGCTACTTCTTCGATCAAAGCAGCGGAGGAACCCGTCCGCTCCAGGTCGCAGAGGCCGTGTCCGGCGATGACGGCAGCTACCGGCTGCTCATCACGCCCCGTCTCGTCGGCGAATGAACATGATCAAGATGGCCGCAAGTCCGAGCCATCCCGGCCAGTCGCCGATGCGCCCGTAGACGGTGTCGCCTTCGAGCATGTGAACGTCGTATCGAAGGTTCTCGCGAGTGAGGAGGCCGGTTTGGGCGACGACGCGGCCGAGCGGGTCGATCACGGCGCTGATGCCACTGTTGGTGGACCGCACCATGTAACGCCGGTGCTCGATTGCGCGATACCGTGACAGCACCAAGTGGATCCAAGGTTCTTGGCTGTCGCCGAACCAGGCGTCGTTGGTGAGGTTGATCAGCAAGTGTGGTTTGGCTTCGCGGACCATCTTTCGGGTAAAGCGCGCAAGAATGTCTTCGTAACAAACGGGCGTGGAGATTCGCCAGGGCCCCAAGGTCAACGGGCGAACGTGCGTCCCCGCGCTGAAGCGCCCACTGTTTGGCGAAAGCTGGTAGAGGATTGGGAAGATGTCGCCGAAGGGAAGGTACTCCCCAAACATGAGCAGGTAGGTCTTGTCGTAGGTCGAGCGCACCGTGCCTTCGTCGTCGGTCAAAAAGACCGTGTTGTAGACTTTCCGCTTGCCCTCGGTGCGCTCCATCGAAACGCCTCCGAAGAGGAGCGGAGATTTCAAGTCTTGGCGCACCACATCCGCCGACAGCGGCACTCTTCTCGGAAGGCCGTCGACGAACGCCGATTCGGGCCAAATCAGTAGATCGAGCTCGCCCTCGGCTTCGAGTTGGCGGCTTTGCTCGAGGTGGCGCCGACGGCCTTCTTCCGCCTCGCTGCGCTTTTCGAAGATACCCATGTTGACTTGGACGATTCCGATACGAAGGGTGGGCGCCTCCTCGAGCTCCGCTTCGACTTGAGCGACGCGGACGATTCCGTAAATGGTGGTGAAGGCGACCGCCGCGACCGTCAGGCCCCAGATCGCCTTGGGAGCGGATCGGCGTCCTCGCTTCCAACGCCAGGCCTCGTAAATCGACAGGTTTGCCAAGGCCATCACCACGGTGACGAGCATCGGGCCGCCTAGGTCTGCGATCTGGACCAATGTCGTCTGGGCGAAGAGGCTGTTGGAGAGATAGGTGGGAAACAGGGATGGATAGAGCCACTCGATCAAGAGCAGGGTCGGGATCGCGGCGAAGCTCGTGCTCCAACCACGCTTTCGAAGTGCACGGAAGACCAGGCCGTAGACCGCGAAGTTGAATCCCAGATAGGCGGAGAACAGTAACCAGAATAGAGCGCTCGCCGCGTATCCGTACCCCGAGAAGACGTCGAGGAACTCGACGAGCCAGTGGTAACCTCCGGCGCAGGTCACGGTGCCGTAGAGCCACGCGACCGCGAGGCTGTGGCGCCACGTTCGCCCCAGGCCGAGCTCGAGCGCGCCCCAGAGCGGAACCAGGCAGACCAAGGACAGCGGCCAAAATCCGAATCCGGCCCAGCCGAGGAAGTAGAACGTGCCGCCAAGGGTCGCGAGCAGGTACGCCTGGTGGCGAGGCCTCGGGCCCGAGTCGTTGGAGGTGTTCTCGGTCACCGGGCGTTTCGTAGCACGCGTTCGGTGGATTCGCGCACGATACCGAGCAGGCGTTCGAGGTCGGCGTCCTCGATGTTGAGCGGCGGAACCACATAGACGGTGTTGCCGAGGGGGCGAAGATGCGCGCCGAGCTCGAGGGCGGCCTTGGAGATCTCCCAGCCCACCGTGCCGAGGTAGCCGCGCGTTCCGACGTCGAAAGCGGCGCACATCCCCAGGGCCCGAGGCGAGGACACACCAATCACGTCGTTCATCTCCCCGATGCGAGCGGCGAGCCGTGCCGCCTTGGGCTTTGCGGCGTCGAGGATCCGCTCGTCGCGATAAATCGCCAACACTTCCCGGGCGACCGCTGCGCCCAGAGGATTGCCGCAAAACGTGTGTCCGTGCATGAGCGCGCGGCTCTTGTCACCCCGGAAGCCGTCGTAGATGCGCTTGGTCGCGAGGGTCGCGGCAAAGGGCAACACGCCGCCAGAGAGGCCTTTTGCGGTGCACAGCAGGTCCGGCGCGATGGCGGCCTGGTCGCATGCCCACATCGGGCCCGTCCGACCGAAGCCAGTGAAGACCTCGTCCGCGATCAAGAAGGTGTCCGCTCGCTTGGTCTCTTCTCGAAGCGCGGCGAGGAGCTCCGGCGGATACATCCGCATCCCAGCGGCACCTTGAACCAGCGGCTCGACGATCACGGCCGCGATTCGATCGGCGTCCTTGCGTAGGAGCTCGAACAGATGGTCAAACACCGGCTCCCATTGCTGCTCGACCGCATCGGCCGGCCTGCCGACATCAAAGAGAATCGGTCTAAACACCGCACTGAACTCGTCGACCGCGCCGGCGCTCATCGCTCCCAGGGTGTCGCCGTGGTAGGCGCCTGGAAGGCCGAGGAACCGCGTGCGCTTGGACCGGCCGTTTTGCTGCCAATACTGAAAAGCCATTTTTAGCGCGACCTCGACCGCCGTGGAGCCGTTGTCACTGTAGAAGACGCGGTCGAGCCCGCGCGGAGCGATGGCCGAGAGCTCGGCGGAAAGTCGTGCGGCAGGCTCATGCGTCACGGCAGCCAGAGTGCAGTGCATCATCCGCTCGGACTGCTGGGCGATCGCGTTGCGAAGACGCGGATGCCCATGCCCGAGATTGTTGCACCACCACGACCCGCTCGCATCGAGCACTCGCTGCCCATCGGACGAGATCAGCCAGGGCCCCTCGGCTCGATCCACCACGAAGAGCGGACGCCTTTCGTGGTCATCACTCGACGTGTACGGGCGCCACAGGTGCGCCCGATCCAGTGCGATCAGCTCGTCGTCGGTGGACATTGGGCGAACTTTGCGATGAGGTGACAATTTGCGCCAACCGGGGCGCTGTGAACACGACGCAGGGGTTCGACGGACGGGGCGGCGTGCAAAGGTGGCCGGAGGGGCTGAGGGCCTGAGGCCACGCACGCCGCCCCTCGGAGCTCGCGCCAATCGGGGCACTTTGCTGTCTTGCCGATTGTCACTCACACGCCGCCAAACCCCCACATCGCGTTCACAGCGCCCCTCCATACGAGATGTTCACCTCCACGCGCGTAGTCCTTGTTCCAGAGGGCGGCGACGCGGTGATCTAGTTTCGGTGGGCACTCCTTAGGGGCGCATCGAAGCCTTTCGTGACGCCCGCGATCCCGAACACTTCGTGGTCGCCGTCGTCGCCAGTGCC
>CBESWY010000017.1:0-24666 GCA_965533395.1 uncultured Myxococcales bacterium | reverse complement strand
TTTTCGAATTGTCGCCGTAATCGGCTCGGGCCCCGGCTGTCGCGGTTGTTCCGGAAGAGCGGCAACCGCAGCAGCCGCGTCTGGTGGCGCTGGCGCCCTGAGCTCGGGGACGGCCGCCGAGCTCCTGGCAATAGCGGGCCTCGAGGGCGGGACTGGCAGCGTCTCCGGCTGCGCGTCTACGTCGCGCTCACGACTCAACGCTCCGGGGACGCGGATTTGTTCGGTGATCGGCTCTTCTGCGTCCCATTCTTCCAATCGCGAGCCAGCCTGCGCTGACTCGAGACTCCTCGTTGCGGGATCGCGCAACAACTCCTCGAGCTCCGTGTCGAGCTCGCGCGGATCGACTGGAACAGGCTCAGGTGCCGGAGGCCGGTCACTTTCACGAACCAGACGCGCGAGAACGCGTCGGGATGCGCCGCGGTTGATCGGAATGAGCGACGCTTCGATGGCGTCGTGCAGATGCCGAAGGTCCCGCGGGTTTTGCCCGGTCGTGCCGTCTTTGACGAGCTGCAGGAGATGCGGTGGGACGCCGGGGCCCGCTGCGACGAGCAGCCGGGCGAGCACAGAAACCAGAGAACGGGCAGCCTCGTCTGGCTCTGCCCGCGCGGCCCCATCGGATACGACCACCGACCCGTCCAAGGTCACCCGGACATCGTCCGGGTCGATCTTAACCGACTCTAGGAGGAGGCCCTCGCAAGCTTCGAGAGCGACGAAGGCACCAATCTCGAACGGGAGGCGATCACCGCGCCGCTCCAGCTCCTGCACCAGTTGGCCCACGCCGACGTCTCTGCCCATCGCTACCCCTCAATCCCGCTCAGGCGGGCGCACACAAACCCCATGGTCGAGTAGGTACTCCTTGACCTCGGCCACAGTGTAATGTCCGTCGTGAAAGATAGAAGCCGCAAGCGCCGCATCGGCTCCTCCAGCTGCCAGGCCTTCGTGCACGTGACCAAGGGTCCCGACGCCCCCCGAAGCTACAACCGGAATCGAGATTGCATCTACAACTGCCCGAGTTAACAGCAGATCATAGCCGTCGCGAGTCCCATCTCGGTCCATGCTGGTCAGGAGGATTTCGCCGGCACCATAGTCCGCCATCTGCCGAGCCCAGGCGATCGCATCGAGGCCGGTGTCCCGTCTTCCTCCGTGCGTGTAGACCGTCCACTTCTCGGCCTCCCCCGGAACCCGCTTCGCATCGATCGCCACCACGATTGCCTGCGAGCCGTATGCCTCGGCCATCTCTTTGATGAAGTCCGGGTTCGATACTGCGGCGCTGTTGATGGAGACCTTGTCGGCCCCAGCATGTAGGAGGTCACTCACATCACGCCGCTCTCGCACGCCCCCACCCACCGTGAGCGGAACGGCGACGGTCGACGCCGTCCGGTCGACCAGATCGAAGAGGTTTCGACGGTTCTCGTGCGATGCCGTGATGTCGAGGAACGTGATCTCGTCCGCCCCGCCGGCGCTGTACCGCTGCGCCGACTCTACCGGATCGCCCGCATCCCGAAGCCCAACGAAGTTGATGCCCTTGACGACGCGCCCTTCCTTGACGTCGAGACACGGAATGATTCGTTTGGCCAGCATCAGGAGTTCTCGAGCGTGGCGAAGGCCTCGGACAGGGTGAAAGCACCCGAGTACAGTGCGCGCCCGCAAACCGACGAGCGAACGCCCGCCGCACTGAGCGCGCGGAGGTCATCGAGCGAGCCAATACCGCCTGAGGCAATCACGGTCGTCTCGACCTGCGACTGCAAGCCGGCGGTGCCTTCGACGTCCGGTCCCTCGCGCGTGCCATCCCTGTGGATGTTGGTGAATAGGATCGCGCCGATGTTCCAGCCATCGACCTCCTTGGCGAGCTCGGTGACGTCTTGCGAGCTCTGCTCTTGCCAGCCCTCGACGGCGATCTTCCCGTCGCGAGCATCGAGCGCCATCACGACGCCTCTCGGATAGCGGTCGCAAATCGCCCGGGCGACGTCAGGCTCCTTCACGACGACGGTGCCGAGCACGACGCGAGCTGCGCCAGCATCCATCCATTGCGCCGCGACATCTTCGTTGCGGACGCCCCCACCGATTTGAACCTGGAGCCTCGTCTCACGAAGGATGCTTTGGATGATCGGAACATGCGCCGGCTGACCTCGGCGCGCGCCTTCGAGGTCGACGACATGGAGCCGCTCGGCGCCCTGATCCTCAAATCGCTTTGCCGTGGCGACAGGATCGTCATCGTAGACCGTAACCTGATCGTACTTGCCCTGCTGGAGCCGTACGACCTTGCCGTCGAGCAGGTCGATTGCTGGAATCAACTCCACGCTACATCTCCGAGAAAGTGCCTGATCAAACGGGCACCCGCGTGCTGGCTTTTTTCCGGGTGGAACTGGCAGGCTAGGACGTTGTCACGAGCGATCGCCGAACAAAACGGCCCTCCGTAGTCGGTCGTGGCGACCACGAGGCTATCGTCGTCCGGGACGCAATAATAGCTGTGAACGAAGTAGTACCATTCTTCGTTCTCGAACACCGGGTGTCGGCTTTCGATCTGGTTCCAGCCGATGTGCGGCACTTTGAGCTTCCGCCCATCCGCATCGCGCAAGTCTGTCCCAAACCGCTTGACGGAACCGGGGAAAATACCGAGCCCCTTTTCCCCAGGCGCCTCTTCGCTCATTTCGAACAAGGCTTGCATCCCAAGGCAAATGCCGAGGTAGGGGCGACCCGTGTCGATCCAGGCGCGCACGGCCTCGCCGACCTCTCCTGCGAGCGCATGCGCGCACTCCTTGAAGGCACCCTGCCCCGGCATCACCAGGCGATCGGCGCGCTGCAGGACATCCGGATCCGCGCTCAGCTCCGCTTTCGCGCCAGCACGCTCGAATGCCTTGGCCACGCTGTGCAAGTTACCGAGGCCCAGATCGACAATCGCTACCCGGCCTGTAGTCATTCAGTCAACGTGCCCTTCGTCGAAGGCACACCCACGACCCGAGGGTCGATTTCGGTCGCCTCCCGAAGCGCGCGAGCAAAAGCCTTGAAGCTGATTTCGATGACGTGGTGGAGATTCTCGCCGGCGTGCTGGCGCATGTGCAGGTTGCATTGGCTCCCACGCGCGAATCCTTCGAAAAACACCTCGGCGAGCTCGGAATCGAAGTCGCCGATCTTTGCCTTTGGAAGCGTGACGGCCCAAACGAAGTAGGGGCGACCGGACAAATCCAGCGCACAGGTGACGCAGGCTTCGTCCATCGGCAGGGTCGCAGAACCGAAACGTCGGATGCCGGCCTTTTCGCCGAGGGCGATGGCAAACGCCTGCCCGAGCGCGATGGCCAGGTCCTCGGTCGTGTGGTGCCCGTCGATGTGCGTATCGCCGAGGGCGCGGACCTCCAGGTCGAACAATCCGTGCTTGGCAAGCTGTTCCACCATGTGCGTGAGAAACCCAATCGGAGTCTCCACCTGGTATTGGCCGCTGCCGTCGAGATCGAGCACCACGCGGATGTCCGTCTCTTTGGTTCGACGTTCTATCGTCGCTGTTCGTCCCATGACGCCGCTACCATAGCCCGGAAATCGTTCCAGGCTACCAAACTAGCCCGACTTCATCCGTTCGAGAACTTCTTCGAGCTTCGCCTTGAGGTCGTCGTTGTCGGGCTCGTTCTGAATCGCCATTTTGAGGTTGAGCTTTGCCTGAGCCCAGTCCTCGGACTTGATCGCTCGATGAGCTCGCGAGAAGAACGCCCGCGCCTTGCCGGAACGCAACGCGACTCCGCCCGGCACTCTGATCGTCCGGCGCTTCTCCTCGGCGCGATCCTCGGAATAGCGAAGCACGCCTTTCGCTAGACCCTCGTTGTAAAGCTTGCGCTTCATGGGATCGAGCAGGATGCGGTACGCCTCGCTCCCCAGCCGGTAGCGCTCCGTATGCCGTGCCGCTTCTTCGGGCGAGCCAAGGAAGTTGTCCGGATGATGCTCGCGCGCAAAACGATGGAAGGCGGTTCGAATCTCGTCCGCGCTCGCGACGGGGGTGATCTCCAGGACCTGGTAGTAGTCGAAACGATCTGCCGGGTCCGACATGGCTCAGCCTCCGAGCTTCGCCTCGTGGCGTTCACGAAGCTGCTCGATTTGCTCTTCGGGCAGCTCCCCGATGAGCTTGATGGCAATCTGCTGTTGCTGGCCCGTCCCAACGTCTTGCGCCCTGACCTGGAGCGTGCCGTCAGCATCAATCATGAAGCGAACTGCGATTTGAACCTTGCCGCGAGCCGCAGGGCGCAGCCCGTCGAGGACGACCTCGCCGAGAAGCTGGTTCGCATCGACTCTGCGGTCCTCGCCCTGGCAGATGCGGACAACCACGATCTCTTGCCCATCGCGCGCCGTGGTGAACATTTTGGTTTGGCCGGCAGGGATTGCCGAGTTGCGACGAATGATTCGCTCGCAATAGCCGTCCACGGTTTCGACGCCCAGGGAGAGCGGCGTGACATCGAGAAGGAGCGGCGCCTGCGGAGCCGTCTCTGCCGGCGCGACTGCGGCAATCGCGCCAGTGACTGTGTCCACCTCTTCGTCGAGAGCCGCGCGGAGCGTCGCCGGGGCCTGACTTCCAAGGTCGAAATCGACATCGGCGTGCGACACCTCGTCTATCGGCACCGAGTCGCGACCGAAGGCATCATCTCCAAGCTCCATCATGAGCGACGAGCGCTCTTCATCCGGCGTATCGAACCCGTCCTCGGACTCGAGCCCGATCTGCATCAGGAGACCGGAGGCGTCATCGGTGGTCGAGGGGTTGAAATCGAGCGTGCCGACCCGCGTGGGCTGCTCCGTGTAGCTCGGCTCGCGAGCACGCGTCGGTGCGTCGAGCAGATCGTCGTCGGCGTGCGAATCCGCCATCGAATCGAGCGCCACGGGAGGAGGAGGCGGCGCCTGACCATGCAGGGTCGCCTTGCGCGCTCCCCGCGCGACGGGCGGCGGCGGAAGCGGCGGAAGCGGTGGTCGATCTCCGACGTTTGTGATCTCTTCGTCGAGGTCCGCACCGCCCGCAATGCCGGACGCATCGCCCGCCGATTGCGCAACCTTCTTGAGTGAGACCTTGGCAAACGGGGCTCTGCGAGCTGGGACGGAGAGCGATTGCGCGTGAAGCGCCGCGCCCTGCGCGACCACCAAGTCCGGATCGATGTCCACCCGAGGCTCGCGCCCAAAGTATTCGGCGACCATTCGTTGCAGCAGGGGAATGCGCGTCGAGCCGCCAACCAAAATGACGTTGTCGAGCTGCGTGGGACGCAAGCCGGCAGCCTTCATCGCATCTTCACAGACGTCGAAGGTCCGGGCAACGAAGGGCTGGCACATGTGCTCGAGCTGCGCCCGCGTCAGCGCGTAGTCCAAGTTGAGCGCCGCACCTCCATCGCCGTAGGCCAGCTCCTCGACGCATAGCTGAATATCGGGCTTGTTCGAAAGTTGGATCTTCGCCCACTCCGCGGCCGCCCTGAGCCGTTCGTACGCTTGGACGTCCTGCCGCACATCGTAGCGATGAGCCTCGAGGAAGCGCTCGATCATATGGTCTGCGATCGCCGTGTCGAGGTCATCGCCGCCGAGGAACGTGTCACCGGCCGTTGCAAGCACCTCGAACACGTCTCCGGCAAGCTGAAGGATGGTGATGTCAAACGTGCCGCCACCCAGATCATAGATAGCGACCCGCTCGGTCGAGGTCTTGTTGTAGCCGTAGGCAAGCGCCGCTGCGGTTGGCTCGTTGACGATGCGAAGCACGTCGAGGCCGGCCACTCGGCCAGCCGCTTTGGTCGCGCTTCGTTGCAGCTCGTTGAAGTTGGCGGGCACGGTGACGACGGCCCTGCTGCACTCTTTGCCCAGCGCTTGTTCGGCTACTTTTCGAACATGTCGGAGCACGAAGGCGCTGATCTCACTGAGCGTGTAAGTCTCACCACGCGCGGCAACCAACACACCTCCGCTCGGGCCTTCCGAGAGCTCGAACGCAAACCGCTCTTGCGCGTGTTTGACCTCATAGCTGGTAAATGGGCGACCGATCAGCCTCTTGACCGAGTAAACGGTGTTCCTTGCATCAAGCAGGCGCCGTTCCTTCGCGGGCGCGCCTACCAACACATCTCCACTTGGATGAAATGAAACGACCGACGGCGTCAACGTCACCCCATCGCTGTCCGCCAGAACCCGCGCCCCGCGCTGGTTTGCGACGGCAACAACCGAGTTGGTCGTACCCAAGTCGATCCCGATGACGGGTCCGCTACTCACACTGCCCTACCCCTCGCAAAACACTCCCCAAAAATGCTCCTACAAGGATAGCGTGTTGTTCTCGGGATTACACATTTCCAGTCGCGTTTGGGCTAATTGCCCTGGGGTTCTTGGGGTTCGTCGGCGTCAACCACCGCGTCGGCCTCGCCGTCCACCTCTTCGCCTTCGGCCACAGGCTCGACGTCCACGACCTGCTCTCCGTCCCTGAGTCGGATCACGCGCACGCCCTGCGTGTTGCGGCCGGTTTCGCGAATCTCGCTCACCCGAGTTCGGATGACCTGTCCGCCGTTTGTGATCACCATCAGCTGATCGTCCGGGGACACGAGACGTAGCTTCACCAGAGCACCGTTTCGCTCGGAGGTGTCCATCGCGATGATGCCTTTGCCGCCTCGATTCTGAGTGCGCCACTCCGCGACCCGGGTGCGCTTGCCGTAGCCGTTTGCGCTCACGGTGAGCACCTGCTGCTCGCTCTCGTCCTCGATGACATCCATGCCAATGACGAGGTCACCCTCGCGAAGCTCGACACCCTTGACACCCATCGAGTCGCGTCCCATCGGCCTCACGTCTTCAATGGCGAAGCGAATGCTCATGCCGTTGGAAGTGCCGATGAGGACGTGCTGCGCCGGGGTTACGATTCGGGCGGCCAGCAACGCATCGCCCTCGCCGATGGCGACGCCGATGATCCCCGTCTGCCGAATGTTTTCGTACGCACTGAGACTGGTTCGCTTCACCCGTCCCCGTCGCGTGCACGTCAAGAGATAGCCATCGTCGACAAACTCCCGAATCGGGAGAATGGCTGCGACCCGCTCATCCGGCTCCATGCCAACGAGATTCACGACGGCGCGCCCTCTTGCTGCACGGCCGGTTTCGGGAATCTGATACACCTTTTTCAGGTACGCCTTGCCCTTGTCGCTCAAGAACAGGACGTTTGCATGGGCGTTGACGACGAAGACCCAGCTCACGAAGTCCTGATCGCGGGTATCCATGGCCCGAAGGCCCTTGCCGCCACGGCCCTGGGCCCGGTATTCGCTCAGCGGGACGCGCTTGACGTAGCCCGCGTGCGAGACGGTCACGACCACTTCCTCGTCCGGCACGAGGTCCTCGATCGAGATGTCTCCTTCGGCTTCGACGATTTCGGTCCGCCGCTTGTCCCCGAAACGCTCGCGGATTTCATCCAGCTCATCGACGATGACCTCGTCGAGCAGCTTCTTGCTTGCAAGGATGGCCTCGAGCTCGCCGATCACGTCGCAGAGGCTCCCGTACTCCGTGGCGAGCTTCTCTCGCTCGAGGCCGGTCAAACGCGAGAGCCGCATCTCGAGGATGGCCTTCGCCTGCCGCTCGGAGAGCAAGTATTCACCTCGCTCCTTGGCCGCTTGGATCTCCGCATCCGGACGGCCCGCGCGCTTGATGAACTCTTCGAGGCCCGTGAGCGGCAACTTCATCAGTCGCGCGCGCGCCTCATCGGGATCCTTGGAGGAGCGAATCGTACTGACCACCAGGTCGATGTCGGTGACCGCCATCCCGAGCCCTTCGATGAGCTCTCGCTGCGCCTTGGCTTGGCGGAGGTCGTACCGCGTTCGGCGTACGACGACCTCGCGTCGGTGGTCGATGAAACGAAGAAGCGCCGTACGCAGGTCGAGGACCTCGGGACGCTGTCCCACGATGGCCAGGCAGTTGTAACCAAAGGTGCTCTGAAGCGCGGTCATTTGGTAGAGCTTGTTCAGGACGATTTCGCCGTGGGCGTCGCGCTTGAGCTCGATGACCACTCGCATGCCGTCTCGGTCCGACTCGTCGCGGATGTCGCTGATGCCCTCGAGCCGCTTGTCGCGGACCAGGTCGGCCACCTTCTTCAGAAGCTCGGCCTTGTTGACCTGGTATGGGATTTCGCTGATCACGATCATCTCGCGGTCACCCTTGCCGGGAAGCTGCTCGATGTTCGCGCGGGCCCGCATCACGATGCGCCCGCGCCCGGTCCGGTACCCGAGATGGATGCCTGCGCGGCCGTAGATGTAGCCCGCGGTTGGAAAGTCGGGGCCCTTCACCCCCAGCCGCCCGGTCTCGTCGTCGTCCTGCATCAGGTCATCGACCGTGAGCTCGGAGTCCTTCATGAGTCGCACCGTGGCATCGACGACTTCTCGAAGATTGTGGGGTGGGATGTTGGTGGCCATCCCCACCGCAATGCCGCCCGAGCCGTTGATCAGCAGGTTCGGGATTCGGCTCGGTAGAACGAGCGGCTCACGTTCGGAGTCGTCGAAGTTTGGACCGAAGTCGACGGTTTCTTTTTCGATATCGGCGAGCAGCTCGGACGCGAGCCGGTGCATCCGAACCTCGGTGTAGCGCATCGCCGCGGCGGGATCGCCATCGACGGAGCCGAAGTTCCCCTGCCCGTCGACCAGGGGGTAACGCATGGAGAAATCCTGCGCCATTCGAACGAGAGCGTCGTAGACCGCGCTATCACCGTGGGGGTGATACTTGCCGAGCACGTCACCGACGATGCGGGCACTTTTCCGGTATGAACCGTTCCAATGCACCTTTTGCTCATGCATGGAGTAGAGAATGCGCCTGTGGACCGGCTTTAGACCGTCCCGAACGTCCGGAATCGCTCGCCCGATGATCACGCTCATCGCGTAATCGAGGTATGAGCGCTTCATCTCGTCTTCGAGGGTGACCGGATGCTTTTGTGGAGATTCCGCCATGAACTACTGCTCCCAGGCGCCGTTCCCCATAGCTGCGACGCCGGCGCGAAGCTACCACGTGTGCCACCCCGCTGCACGCCCTCGGAGGTCGTCTGAACTGCTGTTTTTTGGCTGCTTCCGAGGAAGTTTCGTAAACCGGAGAACAGGCCTGGAGCGGAACAGATTATGGACACTGCTATGCGCGATCTGGATCGGATCGAAGAACGATCGTCGAGCGAAGGGCGAGGCGTTTTGGCGCTGTCCGGCGTGGGCCTGGTGGCGGCGATTGCTGTCGTCGTGGCTGTGGTTGCAGCCCTGCCGGATGACGGCGAATCCAAGCCCGAAGACCCTCTGCAGATGTTGGCGATCGCGGAGAATGCCGACGCCCAAACCGAAGCCAAAGAGGCTGAAAAAGAGCCTGTCGTGGAACCTGCGATCGATCCCGAGACCCTGAGCTTCCCAACGACCTTGGTCAGCGAGACGCGGCCGGAAGTCGCTGCTGCCATGGCTGCCGCAGCCGCAGAGCTCGCACACCTCGACCCGCTTACCAAGCCGCCACCGCGTTCGGACATCGCAGCCGGCTTGCCAGCATCGGTCACGGCAGGTCCCGATCGAAAGGTGGTCGAGATGGCCGCCATCCGCGACCCGCTGGTTGCCGCGACGGTTCCTGCAAACACGATCTCGGCGCCAGCTGGGCACGAAGGCCGCTACACGTTGCAAGTCATCAGCTACCGGGATGACAACGAAGCTCAGGTGTTCACAAGCGCACTACGCAAGCGCGGACACGCAGCCTACGTCACCACCGGCACGGTCGAAGGCCGCGGCACCCACTGGCGAGTCCGCATCGGTCCGTTTGAGTCGCGACAGCAGGCGCAGAACTATCGGACGACATTCGAACGAGAAGAAGGAATGAACACCTTCATCGTCCGGAACAAAGACTAGAACACCGGGACCCGGTTCTTGGTACTAGGGGAGCTCGTCGAGCCAGCTTGGGTCTTCGAACCACTTCGCGCGAAGCGCGGAGAGAATGCCGGTGGCTTCGATCGCTTCGATATAGTTGTCGATTAGATTGTAAAACCGCATGTCTTTCGCGGACACGGCGATTCCCATCGGCTCTACGGAAAGCGGCTCTGCCAGGGTGACGAGGCCCGCGTCGGGATTGCGGAGGACGGCCAAGGCGCAGGCCGGCATGTCTGCGATCATGGCGCTGGCCTTGCCGTTGATGACCATGGCCACGCCCTTCTCGTAGTTGTCCACAGCGACGAGCTTGGCCTTCGGGATGTTCTTCTTGACGAAGGCATGGCTGGTCGAATTCTTCAGAGCGACGAAGGTCACATCCCGCTGGTTGATGTCCTCCACGGTCTCTGCGCCCGCCAAGGACTTCGAAGTCGTCACGAGCGACTTGCCTGACAAGAGATACGGGCCGACGAAGAGGAAGTCCCTGGTGCGAGCCGCCGTAATATCGACGCCGGACATCACCATGTCGACCTGGCCCTTACTGAGCGCGCCGAGAAGCTGACCGAAAGGCTTCTGCACGATCTCGAGCTCGAGGCCAAGCGCATAGGCAAGCCCGTTGGCAAGGTCGACTTCCAGGCCGATCATCTGGCCGCTCTTGCTCTTCACGTTGAGCGGCGGCTGATTCGCAGACATCCCTACCCGAAGCGTGTTGGTCTTGACGACACGGTTGAGCACCGGCGCCTGTGCGGTCACGGCGGAAGCAGCGAGCAGGGAGAGGGCGGTCAGCGCGGTGAACGCAAAAAGTCGAATGCTACGGAACATGGAGCTTGCCTTTCTTGGCGGTGAAGCGGGCCGCAGCGTAACTGAGCCGTCCGGCACCGCAACGCCTCAAATGGCCTGATTTGCCCCCCGAGCTACCGCAGCAAGTAGTTCCGCAGAGCTTCCTTGGCGACGTAGCTCGCCTTGATCCGCCACGTGGGCTCATTGACCACGAGCGCGGCGACCGCGATTTGCGGATCGTCGACCGGCGCGTAGCCAACCCACCAGTTGTAGGTGCGGTGCGGATTGTAGCGGCTGAGGGTGCCGGTCTTGCCTGCGACGCTGACGCCAGGAAGGAAGGGGCGCCCCTTTGCATCCCAGAACGCCTTCTTGGAGGTCCCTTTCGTGACCGTCCGCGTCATCATCTCGCCGGTGAGACGCGCCGTCTGCCGAGGCAAGACCTGCCGAAAATTGCGCGGCGTGTGCTGGTAGAGCGTCTCGCCGGAGGCGCTTTCGATTCGATCGACGATGGCCGCATACGGCATCTGACCGTCGTTCGCGATGGTCGATGCGAGCAATGCGCCGTGCAGAGGTGAAAGCTGGCTGTGCCAAAACCCGGCGGCCATTCGCGCGCGCTCGAGGCGGCTGCCAGGCACGTCCACCGGGCTTGGCGACACGGGAAGATCAAACGGCAAGCGTTGTCCAAACCCGAAGGCCGAAACGTATTGCGTCATCCGGTCTTGATCGATGTGTCGGTCCGCCAGCTTCGCGAACACTGCGTTGATCGAATAGCCGAGCGCGTCCGCCATCGTTGCGCACCAGCGGTCGCGTTTGGGGCTATCGATCAAATCGGCCGCCACCAGGCCGCGCATCCCGCCGCCGTAGCAAACCGACGTCGAGCTCTTGACCCCCGCGTCGAGCAGAGCCGATGCCGTGATGATCTTGAATACCGACGCAGCCGGTGGCCCGGGATCGGTCGCCACGCGTGCGCTGTCCCCCTTCCCCGCTTCGTACCCGACGAAGGCAAGGACCTCTCCGGTCTTGGGATCGATCGCGACCAGGCCGCCCGCCGGAACGTCGTATCGACTGAACAAGCTTCGAATATGGGACTGGAGGTCGTGGTCGACGGTGAGCACGGCGCGGGTTCCATCGCGGCGCGGAACCACCCAGCCATCGCTCCCGGGCCTCGCCTTCGAAATATCGATATCCGTGAACGGGGGCGTCACCACCCGAGCGACGTTCGTGGAGGCGCGCTGCGCCGTGGGTGGGCTCGCCGTCAGAGCCAGCGGCGTACCAAGAACCAGGGCGAGGCTCGCCAGCACCCACAGCCAGGAGTGAGAAATTACGTGACGCACGCCTTATACGCTATTGAACGGCGTTCTGGGCGTCAACAAAGCCATCCATCCGCTGTCACTGCAATCCCCTGTCGCTCATTTTAACGCTGGGCCCAGTACGCTGTATATTGAAAGCGTGCCCTTCAAGGACCAGACGACCAGCGCCAGCCAAACCGTCCTCACCGAGGTCGGCGAAGCTCGGGCGCCGCAGCCGTCGAACCAGAACGGCTGTCTGATCGTCATTTACGGACATGAGATGGGCCGGCGTGTGCAGGTGGGCACTGAACCTTTGACCATCGGGCGTTCACCCAACTGCCAAGTCCCCGTCGACCAAGAGAGCGTCTCGCGCAAGCACTGCCGGATTCACTTCGAGGACGGCGAGTTCTTGGTTCGCGACCTCGGCTCGACGAACGGGACCTACGTGAACGACGACCTAGTGGAACCTCAAGGTCGGCTTCGACACGGCGATCAGCTCAAGGTCGGGCGCACCATTTTGAAGTTCATCGTCGGGGACGACGTGGAAGTCCAGTATCACGAAGAGATCTACCGGCTGATGACGACCGATGGTCTGACGCAGCTCAACAATAAGCGATACTTCGATGAGATGCTCGACAGGGAGGTTGCGCGTGCGAAACGATACAAGCGCGCCTTTTCGCTGCTGGTCTTCGATCTCGATCACTTCAAGAGCGTCAACGACCGCTTCGGTCACTTGGCGGGCGATGCCATCCTGCGGCAGCTCGGCGCGATCCTGCTCGGCAGGCTGCGCGTCAACGACGTGCTGGCCCGAATCGGTGGCGAGGAGTTCGCGCTGATCACCCCCGAGGTCAGCCTCGATGGCGCCGCGGAGCTCGCGGGCAAAATCAATCGCCTGATCGGAGATGCCCGTTTCGAATTCGAGGGTTCGGCGGTCAAAATCACGGTGAGCGTCGGTGTGGCCGAGTGGCAGGATGACTACGAAGACGCCTGGGACCTGTTCAAGGCCGCCGACGACAAGATGTACGAGGCCAAACGGGCGGGCCGAAACCAAGTCTGCTTTTGAGCCCCAGATGGAGGGCGGAAGCTCGTCCGCGTCAAATTGTCAATCGCCATCGGTCAGAGCCCAATTTCAGGGACCCCCTGATTTCAATCGAGCATGTGCCCCTACATTCCTTGACGTGACGGGCCAGCGCCACAGGTGAGCCCCTTGCCAGGAAATTGGTGCGTGGCTATGTTCGCAGCAGTATTGGAAAAACTTGGGTTCCGCACGAGTTGGAGTAGAACACCACCATGAGCGACGAAGAGGAAACAATTGCATCGATCCCGCCGCCCGACACGGGGGAAATCGAGTTCGGCAGCGAGCTTCCGGTTCTCCCGATTCGCAACGCCGTGCTCTTCCCGGCGGCAGTGGCGCCTTTCGATGTAGGCCGCGAAAAGTCGGTTGCGCTCGTCGAGGACATCGAGAACCTGGATCAGCCCATCATCGCGATCGTGGCTCAGCGGGACCCTGCGACCGACGACCCAGGCCAGAACGACCTCTACCCGGTCGGCGTGGCGGCGCGCGTCCTCAAGGCGCTCAAGCACAGCTCGGGCAACTACAGCCTGATTCTTCAGGGCCTGGTGCGCATCCGGCTCGAGCAGGTGGTGACCTCGGAGCCTTACATCCGCGCCCGGGTGTCGCGTCTCGAAGAGCCCGCGGCCGAGGATGTCGAGAGCGAAGCGCTCGCCATGAGCCTCCGCGACGTCGCCAAGCAAGTCATCCAACTGATGCCTGAGCTTCCACGAGAGGCGGGCTCTCTCATCGACTCGATTCAAGAGCACGGGCAGCTCGCCGACTTGGTGGCCGCGAATCTCGACGCACCGGTCGAAGAGAAATCTCAGCTGCTCGAAACACTCGACGCAAAGGAGCGCATTCGCAAAGTCCTACGCCTGCTGACGCGCCAACTCGAGATCCTCAAGATGCGGGAGCGTATCAACTCTCAGATCAAAGAGGAGATGGGCAAGAACCAGCGCGAGTACGTCCTGCGCCAACAGCTCAAGGCCATCAAAGAAGAGCTGGGTGAGGAAGAAGGCGATCAGGGCGACCTCGATGTTCTCGACGAGCGCCTGGCGAAGGCAAACCTCCCTGGCGAGGCCGACTCGGTCGCGCACAAGCAGCTCAAGCGCCTTCGTCAGATGCAGGTTGGCTCGGCCGAATACACGGTCGTTCGCACCTACATCGACTGGATACTCGATATCCCGTGGAGCAAGCAGACCACCGACAACATGGACATCGCCGCCGTTCGGAAGGTGCTCGACGAAGACCACTCCGGCCTCGAGAAGGTCAAAAAGCGTATCGTCGAATACCTCGCGGTTCGCAAGCTCAAGAAAGACAAGAAGGGCCCGATCCTCTGTCTCATCGGGCCGCCTGGTGTCGGTAAGACCTCGCTCGGCCGCTCCGTCGCGCGCGCACTCGGACGAAAGTTCCATCGCATCAGCCTCGGCGGCGTCCACGACGAAGCCGCCATTCGCGGCCATCGCCGCACCTACGTCGGCGCACTCCCCGGCCAGGTCATCCAAGGGATGAAGAAAGCCAGCACGATCAACCCAGTCTTCATGCTCGACGAGATCGACAAGATTGGTCACGACTTTCGCGGCGATCCGGCCGCAGCGCTGCTCGAGGTCCTCGACCCCGAGCAAAATGACACGTTTAGCGACCACTACCTGGAAATTCCCTACGACCTTTCGAAAGTGATGTTCATCGCGACCGGCAACGTCGGCGACACGATCCCGGCGGCGCTTCGCGACCGCATGGAGATCATCGAAATCCCAAGCTACACGCGTCGAGAGAAGGCCGATATCGCTCGTGTGCACCTCGTGCCCAAGCAACTCGAGGAGCACGGCATCAAGCCCGAGCAGGTCACACTGCAGGACGGTGCCATCGAGTCGATCATCGATCACTACACCCGCGAAGCCGGCGTGCGTAACCTCGAGCGCCAGATTGCGAGCGTCATTCGTGGCGTTGCCGTCAAGGTGGCGGAGGGCGAACAGGGGCCGTGGGACATCTCCGATGAGGAGTCGTTGCGGCCTTACCTCGGCGCGCCTCGTTTCAGCTCGGAGGTCGCGGAGCGCACTGCAGAAACCGGCGTCGCGACCGGCCTGGCCTGGACCTCGGTCGGCGGCGAAATCCTATTCATCGAATGCACGAGGATGCACGGCACCGGCAAGCTTCAGCTCACCGGACAGCTCGGTGACGTCATGAAGGAGTCCGCGCAAACGGCGATGAGCTACGTGCGGACGCACGCTAAGGCGTTTGGCATTCCCGAGGATTTCCTCGAGACGAGCGACATCCACATTCACATCCCGGCCGGGGCCATGCCGAAGGACGGGCCGAGCGCAGGCGTCACCATGATGACGGCGATTGTCTCGCTGCTGACCGGCATCCACGTGAGGCACGACGTGGCCATGACGGGTGAGATCACCCTGCGCGGCCGTGTGCTTCCCGTCGGCGGCGTCAAAGAGAAAGTGCTGGCTGCGCACCGCGCTGGCATCAAGCGCGTGATTCTTCCGGAGCGCAACGCAGCAGACCTCGATGAGGTCCCGGAGGAAGTTCGCGAGACACTCGAGTTCGTACCGGTGTCGAAGATGGACGCCGTGCTGGCGAACGCTCTTCTCGACCCCGATCGCCTCAAGCTGGACCTCGCCGACCCGCGCCCCGACAAGGGCGAGGGAGTTCAGCCGTCTGCTCCGTAAAATGCGGGCCGAACTCCAGTAATGGAAGGCGGACGCTTTCGGGTTTGGTATCTGGTACTGGTCCCGGCGATCCTAGTCGCCGCCGGCATCCTTGGATTCTATACATTCCGCTCTTCGCGTGAGTTCACGCAGCTCGGCGACGAAACGATCGCGCAGTCACTGTTGAGCGTCGCCCAGCAGCGCGTAGAGCGGATCGAGCGTTACATCGTCATCGCGGACGGCACGGTGTTTCGCCTCATCGACCCGAACGATTCGAGCACGATCGACTCCGTGTGGCTCCCTCAGGCCGAATCTCAAACGCCGAGTGTTAGGTCCGTGCTCTTGCTCGACCCCGATGGAGACGTGATTCAGTGGGCGAGTCGGGAAGACAAGAAGACGCGGCGGGCCTTTCTGCGAACGTTTCGCCAACAAATGCTGGCTACCCTCGACCTCGACTCTTCGGAGCCGCACGTCCTTCGACACCTCCACGTCCAACCGGAAGGCGGAGACGGAGGCTACCTGCTGTCGTATCGAGCGTTCGACACGCGCGCCGGCCAGCTGACCTACATCGTGGCCGTTCACGACACGCAGTACTTGGTCGACGCGGTATTTCCAACGATGTTCAGCTCCGATACATCGACCCCGATTTACAACATCGTCGACGAAAGCAACCAACTGGTGTTCGGCCCCGACCTGTCGGAAGTCGGCGTCTATACGGTCGACCATCGGTTCCCGACGACGCTCGACGGCTGGCGGTTGCAAGTCGCTCCTCGCCAAGCGGCACTCCTTCAAGCCCAGGGACGATCCCGTATGCGCGGGCAGGCGACGCTGCCCTTGATGTCGTTCGCGATCATTCTCTTGAGCGCGATCTTCTTCATCTACGCCGCGGCGAAAGAGCGTCGCCTCAACGAGCTAAAAAGCGAGCTCATGGCCAATGTGTCACACGAGCTCAAGACACCTCTATCCGTCGTCCGAATGTTCGCCGACATGCTCCGCTCGGACCGTGTACCGAGCGAGGAACGCCGGATGGAGTACCTGGCCATCATTTGCCGGGAGTCCGAACGGCTCACCTCCCTGATCGACAATATCCTGGATTTCTCCGCGCTCGAGGGCGGCAAAGGGCCGTATCGACTGAAGCAAGGTGACCTCGGAGAGGCCGTCGGCCGCGCGCTCGAGGCCTTCCGTTACCGGAGCGAGCAAGATGGAGTCGAAATCCAGCTCAAAAGCGCGGCTGAGCTGCCGCCGGTGCTGATCGACCAGGAAGCAATCGCCCTCGCAGTCATCAATCTGCTGGACAACGCGCTGAAGTACGGCGGACAAACCCCGGTCGAGCTCGAGCTCATCGCCAAGCGCCACTCCATCGACGTCGCAGTCCGTGACCATGGACCCGGAATTCCGGCTGACTCGCTCCGGCGCGTGTTTGAGCGCTTCTACCGGGGTCCGCAGAGCAGCCCCACGCGCGGCTCGGGCATCGGTCTGTCGCTGGTCCAGCACATCGCGCGGGCCCACGGCGGGCGAGCTTGGGCTAAAAACGCCCCGGGAGGCGGCGCGGTCGTCGGCTTATCCATTCCGATCGCCGCGGCCTAGGCGAAGCATCTTTGCCGGTCCGCTGTACAGCGGGTATCTTCGCGGCGATGTCAGAAGATGGACGCGGAATCTTGCTCGTCGAGGATGATCCGGCTCTCGCTCTAGGGCTCTCCGACAGTCTGCGGTTTGAAGGCTATCGGGTAGTACACACAGCAAAGGGCCAGAAAGCAATCGAGCTCGCCGCGACGGAGGATATCGACTGCGTGATCCTCGACCTCATGCTGCCCGACATCAACGGCTACCAGGTTTGCGAAACCATCCGCAAGACCGATCCGATCCTGCCGATTCTCATGCTCACGGCGCGGGGGCAGGAATCGGACAAGATCCGCGGCCTCGAGGCCGGCGCCGACGACTACGTGACCAAGCCGTTTGCGATCGGCGAGCTCGTGGCCCGAATACGGGCGCTCTTTCGACGCGCCGGAAGGACCATCCGTCCCTCACAGGCCGAAATTCGAATCGGCGATATCAACATCGAAACCGGCGCACAGACCCTCACGAAGGGCACCGACACGATGCATTTGTCGTTCTACGAAGTGGAGCTCTTGAAGTTTCTCTGGGAGCGCGAGGGCGCGCCCGTCTCGCGTGACGAAATACTCGAGAAGATCTGGGGCTTGGAGGCCGGCCCCAACAATCGCACCGTCGACAACTTCATCGTCAAGCTGCGCCGAAAGATCGAGCCCAAGCCCGACCGTCCCGTGCACATCCTGACGGTGTACGGCGTCGGCTACAAGCTCGTGTGTTGATCCGGTGGGGACCGGAGTCACCACTTTCCTCTGGTACGGGCTCTGCGGCGGCGTCGTAGCGCTCACCATCATCGTGAGTGTCGGCCTTTTCATGTGGGGAACCCGTCGTGAGAAGCAGAAACGCCGCAATCCGCCGCCGTCTTGACCTGGTACAAGCGGGTCGTTACAACCAACCCGATCTAGACGGAACATTGGTAGACGAGGACAGTTTTTGCCGCGAAAAGAAGAACGAGGCGGGCTTGGCCGCTGGCTGGCCATAGGCATCTATTCGATCGCCCTCGCCTACTTGGTCATCGTAGGTTTTGGCTCGGTCATCCCGCAGGTGTTCTGGCCCGAGCGCGATGCCTCGTTCGATCTGGAATGCGCCGACGGACTGCAGCTTCTCCGACACGAAGTGGATGAGCTACGGCTTGCATACCTCGCCACGAATGCGACAGACGAAAGCGCTCTTCAGAAGTCTCTCGAAGCGTGGGATCTTCGGCTGAACGAGCTGTCCACGCGCTGCGACGAAGACCACGTGCATTTGCTCAATCAATACCGACACCGCGTCGAGCTCGGCCTGCAGAGGTACATCCGGGAAGACGCGCCTCTTGCCAATCGCGTGACCGAAGCGCTCGGCTCGAGGTCGGCTACTCAATCACCTCAGAACAACCCGGAGCCCAGTCCATGACCGAGCCGCCCGAAGCCGAGCCGCCCGAAGAGGAAGGCGCCAAGACGTTTGCAGATCTTGGCATACACGAGGACGTCCTCGAAGCGATCAATGAAATGGGCTGGGATACCCCAACCCCAGTGCAGCGCGACTCCTACCCGCTGGCCATCGCTGGACACGACATCATCGTGCAGTCCCGGACGGGAACAGGAAAGACCGGCGCGTTCGGTATTCCGCTCGTCGATCGACTGCTCACGGACGACGGAGATGCACAAGCTCTGGTGCTCGCGCCAACGAGAGAGCTCGCCCTGCAAAGCGCACGTGAGATTGAAAAGCTCGGGGCTCGTCGGGCGATCGACACCGTCGCCGTCTACGGTGGCGCTTCGATGGAGCAACAAATCCGCGCGCTCGAGAAGGGCGCGCGTGTCATCAGCGGAACGCCCGGACGCGTCCTCGATCACCTCAAGCGCGGGACGATCGACGCATCTCGGCTGCGGGTTTTGGTGCTCGATGAAGCCGACGAAATGCTGTCGATGGGCTTCGCCAAAGAGCTGCACGCGATCATCGAAAGGCTGCCCAAGAAGCGCCAGACGCTCCTGTTTTCAGCCACGGTCGACCGCGCGATCAAACGTGTCGCCGAGAAGTACATGCACGAACCGCAATTCCTGGGCCTCTCCGGCGATCACGTCGGCGCCCTTGGAATTGAGCATTTCGTCTACATGGTGAGCGGCGTTGGGCGCGTCGCAAACCTGATCTCCGTTCTAGAAATTGAAGATCCGGAGAGCGCCCTCATCTTCTGCAACACCAAGGCCGAAACCGAAGAGGTCTCGGCGGCGCTGCAGCGAGCGGGTTTCAATGCAGAGTGGCTGAACGGCGACCGGCCCCAACGGGAGCGCGAGGAAGTGCTCGGTCGTGTGCGTCGAGAGGAGGTTCGCTTCTTGGTGGCGACCGACATCGCAGCGCGCGGGATCGACGTGTCTCACCTCACCCACGTCATCAACTTTTCGTTGCCGACCAACGTCGAGCAGTATGTGCATCGCACCGGGCGAACCGGGCGCGCGGGGCGAACCGGCACGGCGATCACGCTGGTCGGCCCGACGGAGCTCGGCATCCTCTACTATCTCCGACTGCAATACCAAATTTTCCCAGTCGAGCGGACCCTGCCGAGTGAGGGCGAGCAACGAACTCGCCAAGAGGCCGACCGGATCGCCATGATTGACGCGGTGTACCCCAATGCGCCGAACGAACACGACCTCGCCTTGGTGCGGCGCTTCATGAGCCACGCCAACGCGGAGCCGATGCTCGCAGGTCTGCTCTCGGCGTTCTTCGGCGAAGAAACCGGAGACGTCGACAAGGTCGCCGCAACCCGGCGGAGGCGCGGCAAACAGCACCCGGATGACCACAGCGAGGTCAATGGCGACTCCGACGAGCCGTCGCCCGAAGTCGAGGAGGAGCCGCCGACCGCGACGCTGTATGTGAATGTAGGTCGGCGGGACGAGCTCAGAGCGTCGGAGCTGGGCCGGATGCTCCGGGACCGAACCGGTCTGAAACGCAAAGAAATCGGGCGCATACGGGTCCGTGACAAGCACTCGCTCGTCGATGTTCCCGAAGATCGCGCCCAAGACATCATCGAGTCGATGGCAGGCGCGGTGCTGGGGGACAGGGAGCTCGAGCTGGAGCTGGCCAAGGGCGACTGACCGCGACTGACCGCGACTGACCCCTTGCCCTGCCTGCTGCTCCGCGGTCCATAGCCCCAAATTTGGGACGCCCCGCTTTCGTCGTCTATCTTGTTTTTTGGAGATGGCTCAGGGGATTGCGTCGACTAGGCCTGAGGCCACGGGGTTACACCCCGGGGCCGTGGTTGGGGGAAGGTTCGAGGTTGTCGACCAGGTGGACGACGACCCGCAGGGCGTCGTTTGGTCGGCCAAAGACCAGCAGACCCAACGCTCGATTTTGGTCCGAGTCATCAAGCCGGAGATGGTCCCAGCGGCGGCGGCGCCCGAGTTTCGCGAAGCCTGCCGGGCGGCGGCGACGCTAACGCACCGCAACATCGCGCGCGTTTTCGGTGTGGGCCGCACTCCCAAGGGCGAGCATTTCGTCGCGAGCGAATGGATCGAGGGGGCTCCACTCTCAGATTTCATTCAGGCCCGTGACCGCGACGGCGACCCAATCTCGTTACGCGGTGTCTACAATGTCATAGCGCACCTCTGCAGCGCACTCAGCTACGCGCACCAAAAGGGCCCGCACGGAACTTTGCGCCCGAGCGTCGTCTCCGTAACACGTGGCGGTCGCGTCAAAGTTCGCGACTTCGGCGTCGGCCAAGTGCTTTTGAAGGCCGCGGGCCCCAGCGCCTTCAGGGACTCCGACCACGCCTCCTTGGCGCCCGAGGTCAAGCGCGGCGAACCCGCGACGGCCCGAAGCGACGTGTTTGGAATCGGCGCCATCCTCTACGAGCTTTTGACCACGCGCAAGCCCGGCGCCGACTTCGTCGCGCCGTCTGAGGTTCGTGACGACATCCCGCCGGAAGTCGATCGCATCCTGCTCGACTGCTTAGCGCCCGACCCGACCGATCGGTTCGAATCCCCCGAATCGGTGCGTAGCGCCCTTCTGCCATTCGTGAAGCAGGCCAACTCTTCCGCCCCGCCGCCGCACACCGGCATCAGCGTCGACATCGACATCATCAACTCGGTCGCGCCGCCCCCGGACGTCGAGATTCCCATGATTTCCTTAGCGCCCCAGGCATCGTTTTCGCCGCCGGCTCCTCCGCGGCGTGGCCTGATGAGCCTGATCAACCAGCTCTCCTCGGATTCGAAGCAGCGATGGATGGTTGCGCGGGACAAGATGGACCACGGTCCGTTCAGCGCGCGCGAGCTCATCGAGCGGCTCAACGTCGGCGGCTTCGGGGGTGATGACGTCACGTTCAACATCGATACTGGCGAACGCAGACCACTACGCGAGTGGCCGCAGTTTCGCGAATTCATTTTGCAGCGAGAACACCAAGACACCGCCACTGCGGAAGCGGCGGCGCGAGTCCACGCGCAGAAGTCGGAAAAGCGCTCGTCCGCGATGAAATTGCTAATCGCCGTTTCCGTGGTTGGCCTGGTGGCGATTGCGGTCGGCGGTTTCCTTCTATCGCGTTCGAGCGACGCTCGCGAAATAGCGTCGACCGAGCTCGACGATCTGTTCAAGCTCGGAAAGATCACGACGGGTGAAGCCGGCCTGCTTCCGGATCGCCCCACGCGGCCAACAAAGCGCAGCTCGAGCGCTGCTCCGTCGACCCGCAGCCGTGGCTTCTCCAGCTACGACGATGCGATGAGCCGCGCCATGGAGCTCGGTGATGCTTCGCAATCGGGCGGAGAGGGGCGCCTCACCGGCGGACAGGTCGCCGGCGTGATGAATCGCAACCTCAATCGATTCTACAACAGCTGTGTGCTTCCCGACGTGAAGAGCGGAGGCAAGCCGGGGAACGTCAAGGTCGACCTGGCTATCGCGGGTAACGGCTCGGTGCTCGGCGCAACGGTCCACGGCGGCAGCGCCGGCTTCCAGGGCTGCATGGGCAACCAAATCAAAAACGTCCGCTTCCCAACCTTCGGCGCGCCAAGAATGGGCGCCCGGTATTCGTTCACCGTAAACTAGCCGTGGATGCGGGACGCGTTCCCCCGCGGCACGGTCTCACCGCTTCAGGACCGCGGCCACCTGCGGAATCCTCGCGAAGCTGTCTTTGTCGGCGGCCTTCTCGAGCGCGTCCTCCGGGGTGATCTTGCCGGCCGCCACGAGCTTTTCGAGGACCGAGTCGATGCTCTGCATTCCGTGTGAGCCGCCGCTCTGAATGAGGCTTGTGAGCATGGACGTCTTCGCTTCGCGGATCGCCGCCGCGACGCCGGACGTTCCGATTAATATCTCCTGCGCAGCGATACGGCCGCTTCCGTCTGCCCTGCGCAAGAGTTGTTGCGCCACGATGCCGACTAGCGAGTCGGCGAGCATGCCCCGGATTTGCGGTTGTTGGCTGGCGGGGAACGCGTTGACGAATCGGTCGATCGTCGCCGGCGCCGAGTTGGTGTGAACCGTGGCAAAGATCAAGATGCCGAAGCTGGCCAGCTGAAGCGCCATTTGCATCGTCTCGCGGCCGCGTAGCTCGCCCACCAGGATCACGTCGGCGTTCTCCCGTCCAGCGCTTCGAATCGCATCGGCGAAGCTCGGCGTGTGATCCCCCACTTCGCGGTGGGTGATCTGACACTTTCTCGGCGTATGAACGAACTCGACCGGATCTTCGATGGTCAGGATGTGCCCTTCGCGATTGCGGTTGACGTGGTCGATCATGGCCGCGAGGGTGGTGCTCTTTCCGCTACCCGTCGGCCCTGTCACGAGTACCAACCCGGCGCGCCGCTCGGCCAGCTCGACGACCGCAGGCGGGAGCCCCAGCTGCTCGGTGGTTAGAATTTCGCTGGGAATCGTTCGAAACACCGCGCCCGGACCGGTCGTCTTATAGAAATAGTTCGCTCGAAACCTCGCCTTGTCCTGGTATCCATATGCGAAGTCGAGGTCACGATAGGCGTGAAAGTAGTTGCGTCGGTCCTCGTTTACGATCTCGTCCATGAGCGCTGCAATCGTGCGGTGGTCGAGGGGCCGGTCATCGATCGCCACGAGCTCCCCCTTGGCGCGGATCATGACCGGATAGCCTATCGAAAGGTGAAGGTCGGACCCTCCCCGTTGAAGCAATACGTCGAAATAGCGATCGAGAGCTGGCACGGCTCAGGAACCCTTCTTCGAAAAGAGATTGCGCATGGTGCCCTTAGTGCCTTGTGCAGGCGCCGCCTGGGGTGGTGACAGAGGTTGCTTAGGCGAGTGGCCGATGACCCGGGGATCGTCGGCAAAGGTCTTCGCGGTTTCTATCGAGATGACCCCCGAGGATACGAGCTCGTTGAGCGAGTCTTCGATGCGAATCATTCCGAATGCACGGCCGCGCTGGAGAAGGCTTGGAAGCTGAAAGAGCTTGTCGTCGCGGATGAGCGACCACAGTGCCATCCCGCCCGTCAGAAGCTCGACCGCGACGACCCTTCCGTTCCCGTCCTTCCGCGGCACCAAGCGCTGGCTCACGACAAACTTGAGGACACCCGCCAAGGTCGATCGAACCTGCGACTGGTCGTCGGGAGGGAACATGTCGATCAAGCGGCCGATCGTTCGCGCTCCTGACGGCGTGCTCATCGTCGCGAAGACGAGGTGTCCGGTTTCCGCAGCTTCGAGAGCCTTCTCGACCGTTTCGCGATCGCGGAGCTCGCCGATCGCAATCACATCGGGATCTTCACGCAGCGAGCCCTTCAGGGCAGCGTGAAAGCTCTTGGTGTGGATTCCGACTTCGCGCTGACTGACGATCGCCTTCTTGATCGGATGAATCACTTCAACCGGATCCTCCACGGTGATGATGTGCACGCTCCGTTCGCTGTTGAACAGGTCCACCAAGGCGGAAAAGGTCGTCGTCTTTCCTGCACCGTTGGGACCGGAGACCACCACCAGGCCCTGATGGTAGTTCAGCATCTGACGAAGCTCGCTCGGCAGACCGAGTGAGTCGAGGGTTGGAGGCTCGGGCATGATGAGACGGAAGCAACCTTTGATGCCGCTTCGCTGCTTGTTGACGTTGACGCGCAGGCGGCCAACGCCTTCGAGCTGGCAGGCGAAGTCCGCGTAACCGAGCTCTTCCAGCTGCTTTGCGTTGCGCTCGTTGAGAAGCGGCATGATCAGACTGCATGCCTGGTCGTCTGACAATACCGGCCCAGCCGCAGCTAGGCGCCCGCCTGAGCGAAGCCGCGGTGGCTGTCCGGACATGATATGAACGTCGCTCGCAGCTCGATCACGCGCCTGGACGAGCAGCGCGCGCAGTCCGGCCGGTGCCTTGACCGGAAGATCCGACCGCACGAACTCACCGAGTGGCGAGGCTTCTGCGGGCGGTCGATACGAAACCTTGGGCTGAGGCGACTCGATTGGGGGTGCCGGAATCGACACTGCGGCTGCAAACTCTCGACGATCCTTCGCCGGCATCGGCGGGGCCTCATAAGACTCGACCG
>CBESWY010000016.1:0-24992 GCA_965533395.1 uncultured Myxococcales bacterium | reverse complement strand
GTCCCCGTTAGCGGGCGGCGCCGCGTTTTAGCTCGGTGAGGACTAGCTTGGCGACGGACTTGAGGGTTTCGAAGACGCCTTCGCCGGTCGTGGCGATGGCGTCGAAGTCGGGCACGTTGCCGGTGTTGAGCAATTCGCGGAGCTCTTCGACGGGCGAGATGTTTGGCATGTCGCGCTTGTTGTACTGAATGACGTAGGGAAGGGCGTCCAGGTTGTAGCCCTGTTCTGCGAGGTTCGTGCGCAGGTTATCCATCGACTCGATGTTCGCCTCGGACCGGAGCATCTGAGAGTCCGCCACGAAGACGACACCATCGACTCCCTTCAAAATCAGCTTTCGGCTCGCGTCGTAGAAAACCTGACCGGGCACCGTGTAGAGGTGGAAGCGGGTCTTGAAGCCGCGGATTTCGCCAATTTCGAGCGGCAGGAAATCGAAGAAGAGGGTTCGCTCCGTTTCGGTGGCAAGCGAAATCATCTTGCCTTTCGCATCTGGGTTCGTGCGATTGTAGATGTACTGCAGGTTGGTCGTTTTGCCGCAGAGCCCCGGACCGTAGTAGACGATCTTGCAGTTGATCTCGCGCGACAAGTAGTTGATGAAAGACATCCCCCTAAGCCTCTCCTAATCAGTCGTTGAACAAGTTGTCGATGTCATCATCGGTTATCTCAGCGAACGGTGAGCTCTGAAAAGGATCCTGGGCTTTGGCCATCACCATCTCGAAAATGCGGGTCAGGTGTTCTGTGGCGCGCTTCACGCGAAGCCGCACCAACCCCAAGCTTGTCCGGTTGTCGAAGATGACGACAAGAATCACGCGTCCACTGACCACTTGAATATGAACGTTCTGCCGAACCCCTTCGTGGTATTGGGTCGCGAACTCCTGCTCCCGCAGCAGCTCGGCGATACCTCCCGTTGCTGCGATGGTACCCGCAGTGAGCGACGCGAGGGAAGTCGTATCGAGGTCTCCCGTATCGCCCGAGGCGCTGATGAGCTGCCCGTTCTTGTCGATGACGAAAACCACGCGCGCGTTGGCATCCTGAACGAGCCGATTGGTCACGGCCTGAACCTGGGCAAACTCCTCCTCGTACATCACCATCTGGGGGCTTGCCATGTTCTGAGCCGTGCTCCTTCGCCTTCTTCAGTGCTATGAGTTCCTAGCAGAGCGCTAGTCACCGGTAAAGATTTCCGGCCCCACCACTCCCAGCATAACAGGCCGTCACTATAGGCAAAATCGATGCTTCGTTTCCTCTTCCGCTTGTTCAGGAATCTACTGTGCGTGCCGCTCCTACCGCTCTGGGCGATCGCCCGATGGCTATCGCGACCGAGGGGCCGCTGGATCGTCGTGCGCCTCAAACCACGCCTCGTAGAAGCGCGTCAGCCCGTACCGTGGCTCCGCAGGCTCCTCGACGCGGAGACGCTTCGGCGCACCTCGTCCCTTGCCGCGGTTCGCCGGCTTGCTGACTATGCGATCAGGGATCCTCGAGTTGAAGGGGTCGCATTCGTCTTGCCTCCGCTCCAGGGAGGCTGGTCGGTCTGCTCCGGGCTGCGCGAGCAGATCCTCCGGCTCCGGGATGAAGGCAAGCAAACCTGCGTCCTCCTGCCTCGGGGTGGAGGACACCGGGAGGTGTACATCGCGTCGGCTGCAGAGCGCATCTACCTAGCGCCGCAGGGGACGGTCACCCTTCTCGGCCTCTCCGCGCAGTCGCACTACCTAAAGCCCATGCTCGATCGCATCGGTGTCGAGGTCGAGCCGTTCGCCCGCAAGCAATACAAGACCGCCGCCGAACGCCTGAGTCGCGGTTCGATGAGCGAGCCGCAGCGCGAACAGGTTCAAGCCCTCATCGACGGACACACCGCCGCGCTTCTCGCCGCGCTCTCGCAGCGCATCGGCACCACGCCAGAACAAACACGAGCGCTCTTCGAGGCAGGGGTCTTCCGTGGTCAGAACGCGATCGATGCGCGACTGGTCGACGGGCTCGCGTACGAAGACGAGCTGCCCGAAAAGCTCGGCCTCGCGGACGAAAAGAAAAAGAAGACCGGCTTGATCGAAGGCGGCCGATACCTCGCTTTCAAGGAAGCGAAACCATTCCTTCCTTTGCGACGCGAGCCGTACATCGCAGTGGTCGCGGTCAAGGGCGCCATCTCGGAGTCCGGCGCCCCGATGGGCAGGCGGGCCTCCATCGTAGCGGCTCTTCGTCAGGCGCGACAGGACCGCCGCGCGCTCGGCGTCCTTCTATGGGTCGACTCGCCGGGCGGTTCAGCGGAGGCCTCCGACTTGATCCACCGCGAGGTCGTTCGCGTCCGCGAAAAGAAGCCGGTCGTCGCGTACTTCGGTGAGGTCGCGGCCAGCGGGGGCTATTACGTCGCCGCACATGCGAACGCGATCGTCGCCCAGCCACTGGGCCTCACAGGCTCGATCGGCGTGGTCTCGGCGCGTTTGCTCGCATCCCAGCTTCTCGACCGGGTTGGCATTCGTACCGAGGTCCTTCGAACGGGGCCCCACGCCGACATCTACTCGCCTCATCGCCCGCTCACCGATGAGGAGCGCAGCCTGATGAACCGCGAGCTCGACGCCTTTTACGACTCCTTCGTTGCGCTCGTCGCGGACGGCAGGGGGCGCACCGTCGACGAAATCGAGCCGCTTGCCCGAGGCCGCGTCTGGCTGGCCGCTGACGCCCACCGTCACGGTCTGGTCGACCAGCTCGGTGGCATGGACAAGGCGCTCGAGCTGCTCAAAGAAACCATCGACGTGGCTCCAAGGCTGCGCGAACGGCTGCGCCCAATGGTAATGGCCAGCTACCGTCTCGAGCCCCCGCCACCGGCTGCCCTGCTTCGGCTCGATGGCTCCGTATTCGAGGGGCTGCGAGACCTGGCCTTCCTGCTCTCGGAGAGCCCTGCGGTTCTCTACCACGCAATTTCCATCCCGCGGATACGGTGAGCCGCCGAAATTACGCTTTCGTCCAAGGGTCGTTTATCGTGGGAGCGGGGAGAGACCAATGAAGGCAAAGCAGATCACGCTGGCCCTAATGCTCGGGGTCATCCTCGGCTGCGGGGGCTCTCAGAAGCCGAAAGCCGGTCCGCTGCCCGAGGGAGCGACCTTCTACGGGGTCTGGCAGTCACCGCAGTACGGCAACATGCACCTGTGCCAGAGCGGCAGGCAGGTCGTCGGCGACTACGTCAAGAACGAGCGCGCCGGGCGAATTCAGGGCGACATCGAGGGAGATCTGCTGCTCTTCCAATGGGAAGACCGCAGGGAGCTGGTCGTCGGCAAGCCACAGGTCCGGCGAGGCCGCGGCTACTTCCGGATCGAGTTCGGCGAAGATGGCGATCAGTACATCAAGGGCGAATGGGGCATGGACCAAGAGCTGGCGGGCGGCGGACCCTGGAACGCGGTAAAGCTTCGCAAGGGCCAGCCGGACCGATGCACCGGCGTCGACGAGCCCATTTCCCTGGAAGAAAAGCCGCACCCCTGGGACGAGGACGAGTAGCTGGCTCCATCCTCTGAGGCCGGACCCTGACAGGGGAAAGCGGAAATCCGGCTAGGCGGCCGATTCAGCAGGCGCGCAGAAAACGACGGAGCAGCTCTTGCGGCGTTCGTCGCTGAGCCGGGCGCAGAGCTCGGCAAGATTGTCGTCGTAGTCCACGACCAGACCAGCGGTAGCTTCACCGGCTTCGTTGTACGTGCAGCCGTCGAGGGCGACCCAACGGCCCTCCCAGTTGGCGTCGCGGCAGACGTCCGTCCAGGCCACCGGATCGGTTTCCTGCTCGGAGTCCTCCAGGCCTCGGAAGTTGATGAAAGAGTGTCGTCGCTGTTCAGTCATGTTGCTGCCTCCGGAGGATCCTCTGCATCAGCATCAAATCTCTCGAAGTCGGGCGAGTTTCCATCGCCTCTACGGGACGCGCAAGTCGAATCAACTAGGTGGGTTTCGCAGGCCTGAAGGTCAAGGGGCAACCGATAAAAACCAATAATATCAGATATTTAAAGTTGTTCCGAAACGTGGACAAAGCGTGCTGCCGTACATGCCTGGTGGATCTTTGCAATGACTGCGGGTTGGTTCGGACGCGATCGGCTTTGCGTCGCGGCGCGCGGCGCGTGGTCTGACGGTTCGCGGCCTCGATCAGGCCGCGAGGGCGGCGAGCAGTTGATCCAGGTTCTCTCGGGTATGCAACTCGGTGACCGCGATCAAGAGCTCGCTGCGCCAGTCGTCCCGGAAGCGGCCGAGGTCGAGGCCGCCGATGATGTTTCGCTTGGCCAGGCGGGCGAGCACCTCGCTTGCATCGGGGCCTTTGCTTCGGACCAGCAGCTCGTTGAACACCGGCGCGGAGTATGGAACCTCGAACGCATCGAGCTTTTCAATACCCGCTCGGAGGTAGGTCGCAGCGTTCAGGCAGCGCCGCCCCGTTTGTTCGAAGCCCTGACGTCCAAGCATGGCCGTGCGGATCCCCATCGCAAGCGCGATCAGGCCGTGGTTGGTGCAGATGTTCGAGGTCGCCTTCTCGCGCCGGATGTGCTGCTCCCGAGTCGACAAGGTCAACACGTATCCTGGTTGGCCGTCTAGATCGACGGTGCGCCCCACGAGCCGACCGGGCATCTGACGAACGAAGGCCTGGGAGGCACCGAAGAGGCCGACCCCAGGGCCCCCGTACTGAGGGGGGACCGCGAGGGCCTGCCCTTCGCCGACGCAAATGTCGGCGCCGCACGCGCCAGGCGGTTGAAGCACTGAAAGCGCATACGGCTCTGCGGTCGCGGTCACCAAGAGGGCGCCCTCGCGGTCCGCCACGGCGCGCGCCGCGTTCAGGTCCTCGACGCAGCCGAAGAAATTCGGGTAGCCCACGACGACCGCAGCGGTTTTGGCGGTCATCAGGCTCTCGGCCGCTTGCCAATCTGTGCGACCGTCGCCGGCAATCGGGATGAGCTCGATCGTCACTTCAGCGTCGAGCCCGGATACGTAGGTGCGGATGGTCTCAATGTACTCGGGGTGCAGGCCCTCGCTCAGCAAGACGTGCGTCCGTCGCTTGATTCGGCGAGCCATCAGGACGGCCTCGGCAGCGCCGCTGGCGCCGTCGTACATTGACGCATTGGCGACGTCCGTCCCCAATAGCTCGCAGACGATGGTCTGAAACTCGAAGATCGCCTGAAGCGTTCCCTGCGAGAGCTCGGCCTGATACGGCGTGTATGCCGTGTAGAACTCGCTTCGCTGCAGGAGCTGATCCACCGCTGGCGGCACGTGGTGATGGTACATTCCACCGCCGAGAAACGAGAGCATGTTCGCGCCCGCGCTTGCCTCGGCCAGGGCGGTCAAATGCTCCATCAGCCGGGGCTCGTCGAGCGCAGGTTCGAGATCGAGCGCCCGATTCAGACGAAACGGCTCGGGGATGGCCTCGAACAGGTCGTCGATCTGTTGCACGCCGACACGGGCGAGCATGGTTCGAATTTCTTGCTGAGTATGCGGTAGGTATCGCACGTTCTAACCGGTCGCTCAGCCGTCCAGGGTTCCGAGGTACTCCTCGTATTTGGCCGCATCCATCAGCCCCTCGAGCTCGCCCTGGTCCGAAGGGCGAATGGTGATGAGCCAGCCGTCCTCGTAGGGACCCTCATTGACGAGCTCCGGGCTCGATTCGAGCGCGTCGTTGACCTCGACCACCTCGCCACTGACCGGGGCAAAGAGCTCGCTCACGGTCTTCACCGACTCGATGTCGCCGAAACGTTCGTGTGCCTGGACGTCTTCCCCAGGGGCCGGCATGTCGACCAAGGTCACATCGCCGAGCTGTTCGACCGCGTACGACGTGATTCCGACGCGAATCACGTCTTCCTCGATGCGCGCCCATTCGTGGTCGCGGGTGTACTGGCGGTCCCTTGGGTACGTCACTGTCATCACCTCTTGTAAAACGGGGTGCTCACTACCACGGCGTCGACCACCTTGCCACGGATCTCGATTCCCAGGCCGGTCCCCACCTTGGCGAGGGCCAGAGGCACATAGCCGAGACCGATGTTCCGTCCAACCGTCGGCCCCGGGGAGCCGCTGGTGACCTCTCCGACCTGCTTTCCGTCCACCACGATCGGGTAGCCATGGCGGGCGATTCCACGTCCGGTCATTTCGAATCCGACGAGCTTTCGGTCGAGCCCCGCGGCTTTGATCGCTCGCAGCGCGTCGCGTCCGATGAAGTCGCCGGCATCGAGCTTGACCACCCAGCCGAGGCCCGCTTCGAAGGGGTGCGTTTGCTCGCTGATGTCGTTGCCGTAGAGCGCGAGGCGCGCCTCGAGCCGGAGGGTATCTCGTGCGCCCAGCCCGACGGGTTCTGCTCGGTGAGACTCGCCGGCTCCGAGCACGGCTCGCCAAAGGGTCACGGCGTCATCGCTCGCACAGAATAGCTCGAAGCCATCTTCGCCCGTGTACCCGGTGCGTGCGACCCAGAGCTCGACGCCGGCCAAGCTCGAGCGCGTGACATGGAAGTAGGTCAGATCGAGGACCTCTCGGGGCGCACCAAGATCCTTCATGATGGCCACCGCATTGGGCCCCTGCAGCGCGAGGAGCGCCCAAGCATCAGACACATCGTTCCACGGTGTCCCGAGGCCCAGGTTGTTCGCGAAGTGAGCGACGATCTTGTCGCGGTTTGATGCGTTGCAGACGACGAGAACTTTGTTCGCTTCCAAGCGGTAGACGATGAGGTCGTCGAGGATGTAGCCCGACTGGTTGCAGCAGGCGGTGTAGAGCGCGCGGCCGACCTCGAGCTTCGAGACATCGTTGGTGACCAGATGATCCACCGCAGCGACAGCCTGGGGCCCTTCGACGAGGATCTCGCCCATGTGGGATACGTCAAACAGGCCGGCGCGGCTGCGAACCGCCTCATGTTCCTTCTTGATGCCCGCGTACTGGACGGGCATCAGCCAACCGGCGAAGGGTACGAGCCGGGCGCCAAGGGCCCGGTGCTCGTTGGTGAGCGACGTTTCACGGAGTGTGTCGGACAAGGTGCCAGGAGCTTAGGGTCGACCGGGATCTACGCAACCGCCACCGCCGCCGGCCGATATCTGCTTCGTGGCTTTGGACGATACGCTCTGTCTCAGTCGCGCCGGGCGGCGCATTCGGTCTTTTCCGTTAGGGGTTTCAGCGCTCGAGCTCGGCTCGCACCCGGACTGCGATATCGTAGTCCATGCCGCCGCGGTGCCCCCACGGTCGAAGCTTTTTCAGCCTCACGGGGGCACCGTTTTTATCTACGACCTGGACGAGCGACCCGGCCTCGGTGCGCGTTCGGTCATGCCGATTGGGCAGCAGCTTGCGGTGGGGGCAGGCTACACAGTGACGCGTCTCAAGGCCGAAGCGGTTCCGCTCGCGCAGGGCGGCACCGAGCTGATTCGTGGGTGCGGCCCCGTTCCTGCTCGGCTTTCGCTCATCGGCGGCCACGGGATGGCGGCGCGCGCCGTTCACCTCGGCGAACAGCCGATCTCGCTCGGCGGCGCTCCGGACAACGCGATGAGCCTGTCGGACAGGGCGGTCAGTCGGTATCACTGCCGGATCGAGCCCTCGGCCCAGGGCGTCTTGGTCCGCGACCTCGATAGCACCAACGGCACCTGGGTCGACGGTCTTCGAATCCGCCGACACGAGCTTCGGCCCGGCGCCGTGCTACGGGTCGGCCGTACCGCGTTTCGGGTGGTTCGCCGGAATTGTGCTCGCAGCTCGTCTTCGGAGCTCGTCGTCGAATCGACTCCGATGCTTTCGGTCATGGCCGAGGTCGATCGTTTCGCGACTCTGCCATGGCCAGTTCTGATTCGAGGCGAGACTGGCGTTGGCAAAGAGCACATCGCCCAGGCGCTGCACGACCGGGGGCCGCGGGGAAAGGGCCCGTTTGTGCCCATCAATGGGGGCGGACTCCCGCGCGAGCTCATCGAGAGCGAGCTCTTCGGGCACGAGCGCGGCGCGTTCACGGGGGCGGTCCAAACCCATCGCGGTGCGTTCGAGCAGGCGCACGGGGGCACGCTCTTCCTCGACGAGGTCGCCGAGCTGGCCCCCGATCTTCAGACACGCCTCCTTCGCGTCCTCGAAACCTGGCAAGTCCGCCGTGTTGGCAGCGAGTCCGGGCGCCGCGTCGACGTTCGGCTGCTCTGCGCCACCCACAAAGACCTGCGCGCGATGGTGCGCGAAGGGCGCTTCCGATCCGATCTCTACTACCGAATCCATCGCTTGGTCGTCGACGTCCCCCCGCTTCGCGTTCGTCCGGACGACATCGCGCCCTTGGCTTGCCACTTCATGCGCATCATGGAGCCCGACGTCGGCGAGCGTCGAATCGCACCCGGGGCGCTCCAACGTCTCCACGAGTATCCTTGGCCGGGCAACGTGCGCGAGCTGCGAAACTTGCTCGAGGTTGCAGCAGTCGACTGCGATGGCGAGCTCATCGACCTCGCGTCGGTCGAACGCGCGCTACGACGATGCGCAGAGCCGTCGGTCCACCGTTCATCGACGGGTTCGCTCCGGGAAACGCTCGAGCAGTACGGCGGTAACATGTCCGCCGCGGCTCGAGCCTTGGGGATTCCGAGGTCGACGCTTCGTGACAGGCTCCTAGCGACTTCGGAGCTCGGCCGCTAGGCCGTTCGACGGCGCGATTCTTTGACGCGCCGAATACGAAGCTCGACCAGGTCTTGGGCGACCCCATAGATTCGCTTGAGGCCCGTGGACTTCGACTGTCCGGAGCGACGTGGCCGGCATGCGATCGTCACAACTGTCGTCGGGACGCCTGCGCCCAGGATTCGAATCGGGAACTCGAAGTTCAGAAAGAAGGTGTCGGGAACCAACTGGTCGGCGTCGAACAGCGACCGGCGGAACAGATACGGCCCGTCGCTCTGCATGCGGACACCGTGGACCAGGAGGATCAGCCCGCGGACGCCCGCCGAGAGAATCTTGCGGTGAAGGCCGTCGTCCCGATGGTCATAGACACTGAAGACCACGTCGCTTCGATCTCGGGCTGCTGCATCGCGAAGCGTCCCGATGGCATCGGGCGCGATCTGTCCATCGGCCGGAAGGAATGTGACCCATGCGCCTTTGGCTGCACGCACGCCGGTCTTGAGCGCCGCGCCGATGCCACGATTGACGTCGTGGCGAAGGAGCTGGTGCGCCGCGCCTGCCAGCGCCTTGGAGGCCTCAGTGGAAGTGCCGTCGGAAGAGCCGTCATCGACGAAGACGATTTCGGCCGAAGGCTCGTGCCTGGACAGCCATCGGCGCAACTCGACCAAGACCGGCGCGATGTTGTCCTCTTCGTTGAAGGCGAAGATGATCACGCTCAGCTCGGGACCGCTCACCGGGGCCGCTCCCGGATCACCCTGGCCGGAACGCCCACCGCGATGCTGTAGGGCGGCACGTCTTCCACGACCACCGCGCCGGCTCCGATCTGCGCACCTTTGCCGATGCGAACGCCTGGAAGCACGATCGCGCCGACGCCGAGATCGCAGTGGTCTTCGATCACGACGGGACCGAGCTCGATGGGTGAGCTCAAGATCGGAACGTCGCGGCCGGCCTCGCCGTGAAACGAGGTGATGATCCGCACAGCAGGGCCAATTCCCACGCGGGCGCCGATGTCGATTCCGCCGGCGCTGTGGAAGAACGCTTGCTGCCCGATCCAAGTCTCGTCGCCAATGCGCATGGTGTTGTTGTGGTAGCCCTTGAGAATTGCCTGGTGCCCAACATATACGTTCGCGCCGAGCTCGATGTTCTCTGGGTGAAAGACGAGCACGCCCGCTTCGAAGACGCAGTCGGGTCCGCAGCGCGCAAACTGGTCAACGCGAAATGAACCGTCGCCGTGACTGCGGTGTCGCATCGCTCAGAGGTTAGCAGGAGAGGCCGGCAAGGTTGCAAACTTCGGCTCGACCGGGCCCATCGCGTCGGACAGCTCTGCGAGGTAGCGTGCAAGCCCCTTCGCCCCGGTGGCTTCGGCAATCCTCGACGCATAGTGAAGATTGCGCGCGGGGTGTCCGAGGGCCGCCGGCGGCTCGTAGAGAGGCGCGGGCCGGACCGCGCGCCCGATGCGAGCCGGCACCGTCGCAAGAGCGTCTTCGTCGAAACCCTCGAGCCGAGGCACCCCGGCGATCAGCGTCGAAATGGCGGCGCGCGGAAAGCCTTGAGAGTACAGGTCGTGTCCGCGGTCGAGCGTTAGCAGAGCGATCAAGCCGTCGGTACCCGGAGAGCCTTCGGCGAGCTCAGCAAGCGCGACGCTCGCGTATCGTGCGAGCGCCGGTTCGTGCGCGGTGTCTCCGCAGCGTGGGCGAACGTCGAGCAGCCATTCGCTTGGGCAGCTGGGCAGACCGAGTCGATCGCCCAGAGCCGCGCGCGCAACTTGAATCGGCCGGCCCGGGTTGGCGCGAAGAAAACGCCGCACCCGCGCAACCCGGCCCCCCGGGCCACGCAGCTCAAACGGCACGAGGTCCGGGTGGCGCCGGTAGAGATAGTCCCAGAACCATTCGGATGAGGCAAGGCCGTGCGCCAATAGCGTCACGTCCGAACGAATGCCGCGCTGCTCCTGGAGATACCACATCGGACCGACCCAATGGTCGCGTTCCACGATCAGGATCGCGTTTGGCGGCGCCGAACGAAGTGCTTCGCGACCGATGTCCGACGTGAACGTGTCGCGGTGCCGGCTGCGCTGATACGGAGCCGGGGGTGCCACCATGACGAAGAGTAGCAGCGCAGCAATCGCCACCGGGGCCCAGGAAGCGCGGTAGTAGCCCAAGTAGGCCACCAATAGACCCACGCCGGAAGCCGCGAGCCAACTGGGGATCGCGAGGTAGCCGCTGTAGTCGAGGACATCGGGCGCAAATACGCCATTGCGAGCGATGAACGCAACGAAGAAGATCCACGTCGCGTTGAAGAAGAAGCGGCCCAACCCTCGCTTACGTGCATAGAGCGCGTATCCGCCGAAACCGGCAAGCAGGAGGGCGAGCCGTCCGTCGTCGAGGGACCAGAAGAACAGCGCGCCGACGTGCCCCCACCACTCGGACCAGGACTCGACGCCTTTCGAGGCGAAGTCGGCAGCCGTGAAGTAGTGAACGATCGATTCGGTGCTGGTCGGTGCGCCCCAGACGACCACGTCCGTTCGTCCCGCGACGACGAAGACGTACAGGTGCGCGGCGAGGCCGAGCAGTCCGCCGCCGATCAGCATCCGAATGGCACGTCGCGGAATTTCCTGGCGCACGATTCCCATCACCAGTCGCGGGGTCATGGCCAAGGCGACGCCAAACGCGCATATGACATTGGCGCTCGCGGCGAGCCCCAAACCGAGTCCGGTCGCGAAGTAAGGACTCGGGCGCTGGTCTTCGTCGAGGACGGCGTTTGCAAATCGTGCGGCCGCCCAGAGCGCGAAGAAGACCGCGAGAGGGTAGACCTCGATGCGCGTGGCCGGCTCCCAAAGCGCCGGATGCATGCCTAGGAGCGCAATGACCGGTGCTACATAGCGCACGTCACCCTCGGGACAGTCGGCATCGGGCCGAATCAGCGCCTCCGCGAAGCTGGTGGCCGGAACGACGGTCAGGGCTCCAAAGAGTGCGGAGAGACCGTTGAGGGCCACGAGCGGATCGACGCCCGGCATTCGGCTCGCGATCGCACCCAGGATGGTGTGGAGCGGTTGGCCGAACGGATGGCCTAGACCGAGCTGCTCTGCGACCATCGCGAGCTCGGGGCTGTCGTACATCGACAGGCTTCTGCACATCGTTACGACATAGAAGACGAAAAGCGCGGAAGCCGACGCGGCGGTGATGCGCCGAGACTGCACCGGGAGCCCGAGTAACCGCTTAGCCACCGTCTCTACCTGATAGCGGAACAAGGAGATTGATCACGCCACCGACCCCAGCGGTGAGCAACTGAATGGCCCAGAAGCTGAGCGAGGCCGCGTAGGCGCTCGCCTCGGGAACCCCGACGGTTCCATAGAGCGCCGCAAAAGCTGCTTCGCGGACGCCTGCTCCGCCGACGGTGAAGGGGAAGAAGGCGGCCGCGCCGATCAGCGGCATCACGACCGCCGATTGGGCGAAGGTCACCGACGGCTCGAGCGAGTGCATGATCGCATGACCTGCGACGATGTTGATGGCGTGGATGATCAGCGAAAGCAAAGCGGCAGCCAAGAACGGGCCGATCGAGAACAGGCGCGGGAGAGCACGCAAGGGCTTGCCGAGCTTCTCGGGAAGCAAGGGAGCCAGCCGGGGTGCGACCGCAATTCCGAACAGCGCGGCGGCGGCCGCGACGAGGCCGAGCGTCGCCCAAAGACCGAGGTTTTCGATTCCGGGAATCGGTCGCATCAGATAGGCGCCAGTCGCAAGAGCCAGAAGCGCCGAGACTCCGATGACGCGCTCGATGAAAACGACCGCGACGCCGCTCGTGGCGCTTGCCAAGTCGAGGTCTCCAAACGCTTTGCGGCCCGCTACCCCTCGAATGACGTCTCCGCCGACGCCGCCCGGCGCGTAGGTATTGTAGAAGTGGCCGACCAAGTAGAGGTGCGCGATCCGAGGCCATGCAGGGATGTCGATCGCGCCGTAGGCTCGGAGCAAGAGCCGCCAGCGAAGCATGCCGCAGAACAGGCCCAGCATCACGGCGGTGATCGCGGTCAGCGCCGCGCCCAAGGAAAGCCTCTGAAACCCCAGCAGGACATCGCGAGGGTCCACCCGGCTCGCGAGGTAGGCGACCGCTGCGATGGTCACCGCAATTCGGCCCCACCTCAGGTAGCGGCGGCGCGTCTCGCCGCTCGTGCTGCGTCGTCCCCCTTGATCGCGCATCTCAGTCCCCGAAGCCTAGCGCGTCCTGGAGCTCTTTGAGCAGTTCTGGGGCGCGTTGCTCCACCAGCCGCTGCAGCGAGGGGAGGTAGTCGGCAACCTGCTCGGATTGCTCCTCGAGCAACGCCAAGGCGGGCCGCCGTCGAAGGGCGTCGCGGAGCCGCGCCAAAACGAACGCGGGCTCGGCGTAGTCGCGAGGCGCTCCCCAAAGCGCGAGACGAGCCTGTAGCTTCGAAAACGCTTTCCCCTGGTCGCTCCACTCGAGGAGCGCGTTGGTTTCGAGCTCGATCGCTCGGAGGTATCCCTCGATATGACGCTCCTCGCGCACCAGCCAGCCGTCGAGCAGCATCTCGGTTCCGATGTGGCCGACGGCACGCGCGGTGCCGCGTCGCACACCCGACTCGGTCAGGGCGTCGAGGGCATGTGCGCAGGATGCGAGAAAGGCCGGCGCACGATGAAACGCGTCGTCGGTTCGATGGTGTAGCTCGATCCCGCGTTGGATGTCCGCATCGTGCACCATCGACAAAGGGACGCCCACCATGGTTTCGAAGTCGGGCAGCATGCTGCCGAGCAGGTGCCCCGACCGGCGGTCGGCCCAGCTCGCGACGACGGCATGTCCAAAAAAATTCAAAGCCTCAGCTCCTGTGCGATCCGGTCGACGCAACTCTGCTTGCCGAGCTCAGCGCCTTCGCTCCGCCAGCTTACACCGGGCTCGCTTTTGAACCAGGTTCGCTGCCGGCGCGCATAAACTCGGGTCGACTTCCGGATTCTACGAAGCGTTTCTTCGACCGGAATCCCTTCGCGCACATGGTCGAGGATTTCGCGGTAGCCGACACTTCCAAACGGACGAATATCGTCTCCCCATCTAGCGCGCAGCGAGCGAACCTCGTCGACCCAGCCTGCCTCGAACATCTGCTTGGCACGGTCTTCGATGACGGCACCGTGTCGCTCGTGGCTCAGATCCAGGACGATGAAGACCGCACGATACCGATCCTGGCCGAGCGCGTGCTCTGCGCGAAGCCTGCCAAGCGGGGTGCCGGTTTGCTCGTAAACCTCGAGCGCGCGAACGATGCGAAGGGCGTCGTTTGGATGAATCGCCTCGGCGGAGATTGGATCGACCTCAGCGAGCCGTATGTGCAAGGTCGCCGCGCCATCCTTCATCGCCTCAGTTTCCAGGCGCGTCCGGATCTCCGGGTCGACCGGTGGAACGTCCACGAGCCCGCGAACGAGCGCGCGAATCCAAAGGCCCGTCCCGCCAACGATGATGGGTAGCCGACCCCGGTCGCCAATCTCTCGAATCGCCACGTCTGCGAGATCGGCATAAGCGACCGCGTCCACTTCTTGGTCTGGATCGAAGACGTCGATGAGGTGATGGGAGACGCCCTCGAGCTCCGCAGCCGTCGGCTTGGCCGATCCGATGTCGAACCCGCGGTACACCTGCACACTGTCGGCGCCCACGAGCTCGCCGCCAAGCTGACGCGCAAGCTCGATGGCCGCACCGGTTTTGCCCGTGGCGGTTGGACCCGCGATCACGAGAATCGGCGCGAGGCGTTCAGTCAACCGCGGCCTCCGCGCCCGTAGCGGGAAGCGGGACTCTACCGAGAACGCAGGCGCGATGCGCTTCACGGCTCGGCCAGACGTTCGCGATGATCCGCTCTACCGAGGCCTGCCCTAGCGGCTGGCCATTCGCGGTCGCCGCTCGTTGCGCCATGGCGCGAAGAGCCCCGCGAACCGCGTCTTGGCCGCCGCGTTGCAGAGCGGCGAGGGCGTCTTCGAAAAGCGCCGTGGCACGTGCATCGGCGAGCAAAGCCGGCACCGCGCGGACGACGTACGAACCCTCTCCGAGCTCGGACCAATCGAAGCCGAGGGCGCGAAGGACGGTCTGGTGCTGCCCGATCGCGGCATTTGCCGACGCAGCCAGCTCGATTCGATCGGGAAAGAGCAGGTTCTGTCGGGCGACGGCGCCAGCGTCGGCAGCTTCACGAAGCGCGTCGTAGCGAACCAGGGACTCCGCGCGCTCGCGATCGAGAAGCAGGATCTCATCTCGGGTCTCGCAAATCAAAACGCGGTCACGAACGTGAGCGACGAGTCGAAGCCCGTTTGGGCTCTTTGGTTCGTAGTCGGCGACCGGTTGCGCGACCCCAGTTGGAGCCGAGGACCCGACCCCGCCGGCCGCCACGACCTCGGCGTCCCGCAACGGCCCTGACGCACCAATGCGCGTCTCCCAATATGCGTCGCCGGCAGGTGCGGCGGGAAGCCGGGCTGCGATCATCCTGGTCACGAGATCGACGAGCTGAGCGGTCCGTTTGAAGCGAACTTCCGTCTTTTGCGGATGCGCATTCACGTCGACGTCCTCGGGCGGGAGCCGAAGCGAAACCACCCCGCGCGGGTAGTGGCCTGGTGACAGCCGATCTCCATAAGCAAACGCGATTGCACGTGCGAGCCGGCGGTCGTTCACAGGCCGCCCATTCACGAAGAGAAAAAGGTGCCTGGCCCCGGCGCGTGCGTGCTCGGCAGCGGCAAGCACCGCATCGAGGGCCACGCCGTCCCGTTCGGCGTGGATCTCCTGCAGTGTAAGGTCGCCGAAGACCTGGTAGGCGCGCTCGGCGAGGCTGCTCGCGGGGAGGTACTGCCGAGCGGTCCTGCCGTCGGAAGTCACGACCAGGCGCAGCTCCGGATGGCTCAGCGCGAGCCGCTGACAAACCTCGAAAATGCGTGAGGTTTCAGTCTGGCGTGCCCGAAGAAACTTCTTTCTTGCCGGAACGTTGTAAAAGAGATCGTTCACCTCGACCGTGGTCCCCGGTGGGCATCCGGCCGGCGACACGTCTCGCAGCTCTCCGCCTTCGACCAGGATTTGGGTTCCCTCGAGGGTATCTCTCGGGCGGCTGCGAATCATCATTCTGGAAACCGAGCCGATCGAGGGAAGGGCCTCTCCTCGAAAGCCCAGCGTGGAGACGTGGACCAGGTCGTCGAAGGACGCGATCTTGCTGGTGGCGTGCCGGTGGACACTCAGCGTCGCATCCTCCGTCGACATCCCGATCCCATCGTCCGTCACGCGAACCTGCGCGCGTCCCCCATCTTCCACTGACACGGTAATCGAGCTTGCCCGTGCGTCGATCGCGTTCTCGAGCAGCTCTTTCACCAGATTGGCCGGACGCTCGATGACCTCGCCAGCGGCGATCTGGTCGATCAGCGTATCGTCTAGCAATCGTACCGTCGGAGCCACGGCCTGCGCGTATCAAAGCTGGTCTGGATTGGCAACGCGGGCCTGCGAATTCCGCCCCTTCGTTGACCCTCCGTTAATCGCGATGCTACCGTGTTTTGTGGGGAGTTAATAGGGAATTCACGAAGATGAAGGTATGTCCCGCCTGCAGGATTGACTACGGCGGCGGAGAGGTGTTCTGTCCGGTCGACGCGACGCGTCTAATCACGACGTCGCAGATGAGCGCCAGCCCACTCGACCCCAACGATCCGCTGATAGGCAACGTGCTTGCCGGCCGCTATCTGGTGAAGTGCCGGATCGGTGAGGGCGGGATGGGCTTGGTGTACGAAGGCCTGCATCGGGACATCGACAAGCGGGTGGCGATCAAGGTCCTTCGCGACGACCTGTCCCGTCGCCCCGAGGTCGTTGCGCGCTTCCGCCAGGAAGCCAGAAGCGCATCGCGCATCGGGCATGACAACATCGTCGACATCTTCGATTTCGGAGAGACCAGCCGCGGCGCGAGCTACTTCGTCATGGAGTTCCTAGACGGCGAGGACCTAGGAAACGTCTTGGGCAAGAAGGCGACCATCGAAGCGGAACGGGCCTGTGACATCGTCCTTCAGTGCTGCCGAGCGCTTTCCGCGACGCACGCCAAGGGCATTGTCCACCGAGACATCAAGCCCGAGAACATCTTTTTGACGAAACGCGACGGGGTCGATGACTTCGTCACGATCGTCGATTTTGGGATCGCGAAGATGAGCGACATCGAGACCGACGGAGCGCCGGGGCGGAAGCTCACCAAGACGGGGATGATCTTCGGCACCCCCGAATACATGTCGCCGGAGCAAGCGGGCGGTCGGGACCTGGACCACCGTGTCGATGTGTACGCCCTAGGCATCATTCTCTACGAGTGTCTCGCGGGTCGCGTGCCGTTCGAGGGTGATACGTTCATGGGGATCCTCACGCAGCACCTGACCGCGGAAGCGCCGCCCATCGACGAGGTGAATCCGCGCGCCAAGGTCACCGAGGAGCTCGAGCTCGTCATCCGAAAGGCGCTCGCCAAGAGTCCCAACGACCGTTACCAAGACACCGAGGAGCTCGCCGAGGCCGTCGTCTGCGCACTTGATGGCCGCGTAAGCCGCGCGACTCGGCGAACCCCACCGTCGGTACTCGGAGCGCCGCTGACGCGTGAGCTTGACTCCGTGCCGAGGCGAAAGACGTCTCCTTGGGTGTGGGTCGCGGCGGCGATGGGCGCAGCTGGTCTTCTCGTATGGTCCGGCGTCGGTTCGCTTTCCGGCCCGGGGGGCGAGGCGGAGGCAAGTGTGGTTCCATTCGAGCCGCAGCAACCAACTGTCGCGGAAGTCCCAGAAGTCGTCGAGGAGGCGCCGCCGATTGCCGAAGCGGAGCCGGAGTCGATGTGGGTCAACGTCCATGTTGCGAGTGACCCGTCAGGCGCCAGCGTCTTGTCCGAAAGCGGCTCGGAGGCCTGTTCCTCGACGCCGTGCACGCTCGAGGTGACGCGGGGTGCGACGCTGGTACTTCACGCAAAGCTTGGTAAGCGGAGGGGAAGCACCGCGATCACCCCGACCCGAGAAGAGACGGTTTTGATCGAGCTCCATGCCCCGAAGAGGCCTGCCGCAAAGCCTCGCAGCGCGCAGGTCCCCAAGCGGAAGCGTGAGGCGCGAGGCCGTTCCTCGGACCTCAAGGTTCCCGAGTGGGCTCAGTGAATGAGGCCGAGCGAAAGACGCTAGCCGATCTCGAGTGGGACCAGGTAGAGCGGGCGGTCGCGGAGCGATGTCGAGGGCCGCTGGGGGGGGGCCTTTCCTTGAAGCTCGCCAATTCCTTCGACGAGACCGAACGCGCCATCGCCGAAGCCAGGGAAGCGTGGACGCTGCTCTCCAGAAACGAGCCGCTTCCCCTCGACGGCATTTGCGAAATCCAAACCTCCCTGCAGCATCTGGAGCGGGAAGGAGTCCTCGACGGCAGCGCACTCAAAGATGTCCGCATGACGCTTCGTGCGGCTGGGGCGCTGCGACGCTTTCTCGGCCAGCGCAAAGATAGCGTCCCGCACCTGTACAGCGCGTGCGCGATCGATCCGACGCTCGACGGTCTCGAAGAAGAGGTCGGGATGTCGATCGGCGACGACGGTACGATACTCGACTCGGCGAGCGCCGAGCTAGCGCGTCTACGCGAAGAAGCCGGGAACCTTCGAGCTCGGATCATTCGGAAGCTCGAAGACCTGATCCAGAAACGAAGCGCGATCCTGCAGGACTCGTTCCACACGATTCGCGAAGGCCGCTACGTGCTTCCGGTTCGCGCAGATGCACACGAGCGTTTCCACGGTATCGTGCACGGCTCGAGCGCCAGCGGGGCGACGATCTTCGTGGAGCCTCGTGAGCTGGTCGAACGTGGCAACCGGCTCAAGATGGCCCAGGCCGAGCTCGAACGCGAAGAGCGGAGAATCCTCGCCGCGCTTTCCGACTTGGTTCGCCAATACGTCCCCCAGCTCCGTGCCGCGGCCGAAGCCCTCGATCATGCGGACCTCCGCGCCGCCAGCGCCAAGCTTGCGGTCGATCTGCGTGCGGAGTTCGTGACGCTCTCGGCCGAGCCACGAATCTCCTTGCGCGAGGCTCGCCATCCGCTTCTGGTCCTGCGGGGCATCGAGGTCGTCTCAAACGACATCGAACTTGCGGGCGGCGAGGCGCTAGTGATTTCGGGGCCCAACGCGGGTGGCAAGACGGTCGCGCTCAAGATGCTCGGCCTGGCCGCGCTCATGACCCGGGCCGGGCTTCCAGTGCCTGTAGCCGAGGGGAGCGTCTGTGGGTTTTTTGCGCCGGTGCTCGCGGCCGTGGGCGACGAGCAAAGCCTTGCGCGTAGCCTTTCGACATTTTCCGCGCACCTCGTGACGCTCAGGTCGGTGCTCGAGCAGGCCAACGAACGGGTCCTCGTGCTTCTCGATGAGCTTGCGGGTGCGACGGACCCGGAGGCGGGCGCGGCCTTGGCGTGCGCAATCATATCGACGCTCGTTGAACGAGGCGCCGCCGTTGCCGTCACGACTCACTACGAAGCCTTGAAGGCCCTCGCAGCGGAGCGGGACGAGATGCACAACGCGGCAGTGGGCTTCGACTTCGATGAAATGGCCCCCACCTTTCGTTTGAGAATGGGCGTCCCCGGCGGCTCCAACGCGCTCGAGGTCGCCCGACGTTTTGGGATCCCCTCCGACGTGGTCGACGCTGCGCGGACGGCGCTGCCGGAGCACTCACGTAGCTTCGAGACGCTCGTCGCCAAGCTCGACACGGCGACCAAGGCGGCGCTTGAAGAACAAGCGGCCCTGCAAGACGAACGAGCGAAACTCGGTGAAGAGCGCACGAAGCTCGACGCGCGTCGCCAAGAGCTTGCAGCGCGCGAAGCGAAGGGGCTCGGCATGGAAGCCCAGAAGCTCGTCGACCAGCTGAAGGACCTTCATCGTCGCCTCGACCAGGCCAGGAAATCGCTCCGCGAACGCGCCGAAGCCGAGTCGGTTGCGGCAGCCTCTGCGGTCTCGAGCGAAGCGGCGGAGCTTCTCGGCGATATCGACCGTCGCCGGGTTTCGCTCGAGCCGAAGCCGGTCGAAACGGCAGAGCTGGACCTCGAGGCGGTTCGAGTGGGGGACCGCGTTTGGGTCGAGCGGCTCCGAAGCGCGGCGGAAGTCGTCGAAGGGCCGGCGCGCGGGAAGGTTCGTGTCGCCGCCGGCATGATGAAGCTCTGGGTCGACCTCGGCGATCTCCGCGGTCTCAAGCAAAGCGCCGAGCGGGCACCCAAGGAGTCCGCCCCAGTGACCGCCACGCAGCCGAAGGCACAGCGAAGCGTTCGAACGAGTGACAATACACTCGATGTGCGCGGCCTTCGGCCGGACGAAGCGATCTCGTTGGCCGAGGCGTTTCTCGACCGCATGTATGGCGCGGCAGAGTCGAACGCGTTCATCGTGCACGGCGTCGGCAGCGGCGCGCTTCGAGCCGCGATCCACGAACACCTGACTCGGGACGCCGCCTACGTCGAAGGGTTTCGGCAAGCGACCCAAGAGGAAGGCGGGCCGCAGGTGACCGTCGTCTCGCTCAAGTAGCGCTCAGGCGCTCGCGCTCTGTGGCTCCCCGTTGCGCATGCGAGGCTTCACCGCGAAGTGCCAAACCGCAAGGCCAACGCAGACCATCGCGATCGAGGACCATTGGGCAGGCGTGAGCCCAGCGTATCGGACATCGCCGCCCTCGAGCGGAGCAGCCCGGAGGAAGTCGAGGAAGAACCGAACGGGCGCATACAGGAGCGGAAGGAGCACACAATAGAAGCCAACCGGGCGGCGCTTTCGGTGTTCGAGCCAGACGAACAGCCCGATGATCAGCAATGAGAAGAACACCTCGTACAGGCCGAGGTCGTGACGCGGCTGATACGGCGGGGCGCCGAAACGATAGTCCGAGACGGCCAACGCGAACTCGGTGACCTTGCCCGGATGATCGTGGACGACGAAGCATCCCGTGCGCCCGAACAACCAACCGACCGGCAAACCAAAGCAGACCGCATTGGCATAGGGGAGCAGGTCCATCTTCCTGCGGTACTTCCAAATGAAGCAGCCGAGAATGCCGCCAAAGAAACCACCGTACGAAGAGAGGCCAAGCCAGGTCGAGAAGAGCAGCGACGGATCGCGGACGATCTCCATGAACGTGTCCCGCTCGTAGAAGAGGCCGTTCAAGAAGTAGCCGAGGATGAAGCCGGTCACGACCGCATAGGTCACGAGGTCGCCGGTAGCCACCGGGTCTAGCTCGTTGCGCCGTGCGAATTGGCCGGCGACCCATGCGCCGAGGAGCACGCCGGTCGCGACGAGAACGCCAAACGGCTGAATCGACAGGGTGTCTCCCAAGACCGGAACGGAGAACGGCAGCGGGATGTCCCAGGACTCGAGGCGAAACCAAGGAATGAACAGCAGGGCGTGCATGGCGGCCGAGCCTAGCACTCACATCCTTGCATCGCCCCTAATCAGCCGCTAAGCCGAGCGCGAGGTGAATTCATGACCGAGATCATCGCCGTAGGCGCGAGAGAGATTCTAGACTCCCGAGGAAATCCCACCGTCGAGGTCGACGTGGAATTGATGGGCGGCGCAACGGGCCGCGCCGCGGTTCCGTCGGGGGCATCGACTGGCGAGCACGAGGCGCTCGAGCTTCGCGACGGCGACAAGAGCCGGTACATGGGCAAGGGAGTCTTGAAGGCTGTCGAGAACGTGGTGAATGAGATCGCGCCGCAGGTGATCGGAGCCGAGGCGCTCGACCAAGGCGAAGTCGATCAGCTCATGCTCGACCATGATGGCACCCCTTCGAAGGCGAAGCTCGGAGCCAACGCGATCCTCGGCGTTTCAATGGCCGTAGCGCGCGCCGCGGCTGAGGAGGTGGGGCTTCCCCTCTGGCGTTATCTTGGAGGGATACAGGCTCAGGTTCTGCCGACGCCTCTGATGAACATCATCAACGGGGGCGCACACGCCGACAGCGGCCTCGAGATTCAAGAGTTCATGGTCGTACCGCATGGATTCGATTCGTTTTCGGAGGCGCTTCGCGCCGGCGCCGAGACCTTCCACACCCTCAAGAAGCTTCTAAAAGACGCCGGGCACGCGACGGGAGTCGGCGATGAAGGTGGGTTTGCGCCTCACCTGTCGACCAACGAGGAGGCGCTCTCCTTCGTCGCGCGTGCGATCGAATCCGCGGGATACCGGCCCGGCGCGGAAATCTCCATCGCTCTCGACTGTGCGGCGAGCGAATTCTACGACAAGAACAAGGGCGTCTACACCTTCGACAAGAAGCCGGTGGACGCGGCAGGGCTCGTGAAGATCTACGCGGACTACTGTTCGAAGTATCCGATCGTCAGCATTGAAGACGGAATGGACGAGAACGACTGGGAAGGCTGGAAGGTCCAGACCGAGGTCCAGGGGGCCCAGGTTCAGCTGGTCGGCGACGACCTCTTCGTCACGAACACCGAGCGGCTTCAGATGGGGATCGATCAGGGGGTTGCCAACGCGATCCTGATCAAGGTGAACCAAATCGGGTCCGTCACCGAGACGCTCGACACCATTCGTCTGGGTGCGCTCAACGGCTATTCGTCGATCATCTCGCACAGGAGCGGAGAGACCGCCGACACCTTCATCGCCGACCTGGCGGTCGCAACCAACGCGGGCCAAATCAAGACCGGTTCCGCCTCCCGCTCGGAGCGCATCGCGAAGTACAACCAGCTGCTGCGAATCGAGGAGCAACTGGGCGACGCCGCGGTGTACGCTCGCAGGTCGACGTTCGCGGCTTGAGGGCCAGCTGCGAATTGGCGCGTCAGCCCGCGGCGAATCGCAGGGCGGATTCGGTGTCGTACTGCCCCGCGCGGAACGCGTAGTCGCCTAGAACACGCCGTAGCGCATCGACATTCGTGGCGAAGGGCTCGACCCGTAGTTCGGCCAGCATACGGTCCATCGAGAGCAGCGCGCTGTGGCGAACCGGCTCGTGGGTGCTGAGCTTTGCGATGAGGGGGCGGTCGTCCGCAGGCAGGGGCAGCCCGACGGTGGCAGACGAGGTTGCGCGAACCCGGCCCGGCGGCGCAGGCGACACGGCGTAGAGCGAGACGACCGCGTCCTCTTGATCGAGGGCCAAGATGGACGCGTCGAGTGCGTGCCCGCGGGGCATCAGTGTTTCGAGCTCTTCGGGGATCGGCTCACCCGAGGTGATTCGAAGCTGCAGCGCGACGAGGTCGACCCTGGTGACCATTTCGATGAGTGTGTGGTGCCTAGGTAGGCCGATCGTCACGTCCGAGACCCAAGACAGACCTGATGGATCGATGTGAAACCGCACCTCCAAAAGCCCCGCATAGCGAAGCTCGGCCGCAAGGCGCCGGGCGCTCTCGAAAAGGGACATCCGGAACGCCTCCCCGTCCATGCGAAAGAGGAGGTCGGGCGAAGGGGTTTCGTGGATCAGCGTCTGCTCGGAGGCCGAAAGGCTGCGGTCGTATTCGACAATCGCGACGGTGGCTCCGAGAGAGTCGGCGGCGACCATGACGCCGACTTCGCGAGGCCGTGACGAGTCCTCGCGTTCGCGGAGCGTACGAACCTGCGCCCTTTCGGCGGCCGCTTGGATGGTTGCCTGGTCGGCCAGGGCGCCGAGAACGTCGAGGTCGGTGCCGACGACTGCCACATCGGCCTTTTCGGCGGCGCTCGCGAGCTCGAACATCTCGGGCTGGCCTTGGTAGCCCAGGTGGGCCGCGTCGGCGCCCGCCTGCTCGAGGATCGCGGGTAGCTGGTCCGTTGGAATTCCGTCAGCCTCGTCGAAGTCGATCTCGATGCTCCGATCGGCCGCTTCGATGTGCCGGCTCGCCTGCTCGTCCTTGGGAGCGACGACGATCGATTCGACGCCCAGTCGACGGCACGTTCGCGCGACGCGGGTTGCTGCTTCTCCACGGCGGAGGATCAGTACTTTTTCGAACACCCGCGGAGCATAGCAAGCGGCCCGCCCCGGGCACCCCGCCTTCCGACTTGACCCAATCGGAGGCGGGAGACAGTAGCCAAGCGATGCCCGTATGGCTCCGCAGTCGCGGCTTGGAGCGACGCCCGGTTCGTCACGCCGATCTTCGATGGCGTGCGGAGGCCATGCTGGAGGCCCTCGGCTTATCCGATGCGGAGCTTTCGATTCTGCTTTGCGACGATGCGACGATCCGTGAGCTCAATCGCCAATACCGAAAAAAGAACCGCGCAACCGATGTGCTCGCCTTTCCGATGCACGAGGGCCCTGGGCCGCAGACGACCCCAGGTCTCCTCGGCGATGTGGTGATCTCCCTGCCTACGGCGAGCCGCCAGGCCGCCGAACACGATCGCGCGATCGTCCATGAAGTGACGTTTTTGCTGGCGCACGGACTCCTGCACCTGCTTGGCCACGATCACGCCAGTCAGCGGGAAGAGCGTGAGATGACGGCTCGAACCGAGGCTCTCATGGCCGCCGTAGAAGCGGCGCGTTAACCCTTCGCGCCTGTGGAAAACCGGCCCCGAACGCTATCGATCTTGCTCCTCTTTCTTAGCCAGCGCTTTCGTTTTGCCCGCTATCATCCTGAAACCAGGCCATGTTCTGCTGCGTGCTTGGCTTCTCGAAAAGTGGGACGCCAGCGTCAGATCCCTTGTGGACGGGCTGTGGGAAAGCGTCCCGGCCGAGAGAGTCTCGAACAGCGGATAGGGGTCGCGTGCAGTCCGGGATCGATTAACCCCAAGAAATTTGTTTGCGAAACCGCACAAAGACCCTTGTCAGCAAGGAAAAGCACAGGCATAGATGGCGCCGTACCTGTCTGGGGCTTTCTTTTGGGGGCCTTTTTGATCAAAAGGGGCAGGCTACAGAGTTAGGAGGGAACTATGGTAGCGGGCAAGCGAATGACGAAGGCCCAGATCATGAGCGAACTGGCCGACAAGAGCGGCCTCACCAAGAAGGAAATCACGAGCGTCTTTGGTGCGCTTCAAGACCTCGTGAAGAAAGAACTTGGTCGCCGTGGTCCGGGGGAATTTGTCATTCCAGATATGATTAAGCTCAAAGTTCGTAAAATCCCAGCGAAACCCGCTCGGATGGGACGCAACCCAGCAACCGGCGAGGAGATGATGCTTCCGCCCAAGGCTGCGTCAAAGAAGATTCGCGCAACGCCTCTCAAGAAGCTCAAGGACCTCGTCCTCTGAGTCACTGAGACTACGAATCGAGAAAAAGGGGCCCTCAGGGCCCCTTTTTTGTTGGGTTCGCGCGTGTGCGCACCGCGTTGCCAGAACCTTGCAGCCGGCCTTCCGCGTAACTCAAGATGAAGCGAATCTGATCCGCGTTGAGCTTGAAGGAAACCTGGATTCGATTTCCGTCTGGCGTGAGCTCCATGCGGCGAAGGGTCTTTCCAAAGCCCGCCAAGCTCATGATCAGCTGCTGCGAGTAGAACGTCGCAACCTTCTTCCAGTAGACAGACGCCTCTCTTGCGAGCTCGTCCGACTCGTACGTGGCCAATACGCTCACCGTGGCTTCGTCGGCTCCGGTTTCACG
>CBESWY010000015.1:0-25312 GCA_965533395.1 uncultured Myxococcales bacterium | reverse complement strand
CGATGAGCGGGTGCGCGAAACGCTGAAGGCGTACAACGAGCGCTTCGGCGTCTAGCTCGCCTCGCGTGCTTGCAAAGGCACGGGATGACGACTACACCGCGGTGATTGGAATGGTGCGCCGACTCCTTCACGGCCGATCATCTTGGCTGGTAGCCGCCGCCGGAGAATCGTGATGCCCGATTGGCGCCAGGTGTTGTCCCGGGTCGATCGCCTGGTGCTGCGGGTTGTTCATTTCTCGCAGCGGGTCCTGTTGTGGCCGGCCCTCTATGCGATCGCTTGGGCCGCTGCCCTCTGGCCGCTCATGCACGCGGCTAGGTTGCCCGTCTGGAGCAAGAACGACCTGAGCCAAGCGGAGCGAATCGAGCAGCTCTTCTATTTGCTCGGCACCTCCGGGGTCATGGCGGCCTTGCTGGTTGGTTATTTCTCCGTTGGTCGCGCCTTACGGGGTCACTGGCGGGTAGAGGCATGGGCGCAAAGCTTCAATCGCCTGTTGGCCTTCTCGCTCGCCGCCCCGTTTTTGGTGGCGCTGATGCAGCCCGGCATCGAATCAAAGCGACCCTTTCACACCCTATTTTTCATCGGCGTCGCGACGGTCTGCCTCACTCCCACCGTGGCCTTCTTGTGGGAGGTTTCGCCGGATCGCCGGGCGGGTCCAGCGCCAACGTGGCTCGCCCGCCTTCGAGCTGTGGCCCCGTGGGTCATCGTCGGCGGCCTCTTTGCCGCCTACGCGGTCTGGTTTTCGCGCCTGGCGATCAACAATCACCACGCCCTGCAAACCCGCCTCCTCGATCTCGCGATCTACGACAACATCTTCTACCACTCGAGCCACGGCAATTTTCTAGGCAGCAACTTCATCCCCACGGGTAACCACGCCAACGCGCACTTTGACGCCATCTTGGTCCTGCTCTCGCCCCTCTACTACATCTATCCGCGGGCCGAGCTCATTCTGGTGCTGCAGGCGATCTGGTGCGGCGCTGGTGTGGTACCGGCTTATCTCCTGGGCCGGGATCACCTCCGCTCGGCGTGGGCCGGGGTGACGCTAGCCGCGGCCTGGGCTCTCTATCCCGCGCTGCACGGCGCCAACCTCTACGAGTTCCACTCACTGACCCTGCTCGCCATGCCGATGCTGTGGCTCTTGTATCTGCTCACCACGGGCCGCCTACGCGCCTACTTCCTCCTCTTGCCGTTCGTGCTCTTGATCCGAGAAGACGCCTCATTGCTCATCTCCTGCGTGGCGTTCGCCGCCGTTCTCACCCGAAACCCTCGCCTCGTGCGGGCCGGGTGGATCACGATCGGGGTTGCCGCCCTCTACTTCATCCTGGTCAAGACATTCATCATGGGCAGTGCCGATCCATTGGGCGGCAAATACGGCTTCGGCTGGTACTACAAGGACATGGGTTCGGGCGGGAGCGGCCTGGGGAACATACTCTGGTCGCTGGTCACCAACCCGACCTTCGCCATCGATCTCGCGCTGCGCGAGCCCAAGGTCATCTACTTGCTCCAGCTGCTGCTGCCGCTCGCATTCTTGCCCCTGTTCGCCAAGCCTTGGCGCTTCGCGATGGTCTTTGGTCTGTTCTATCTCCTCTTGGCCAGCCGCGGTCCGGTCTATTCGATTCACTTCCAATACTCGGTGGTGCTCTTCCCGGTGCTCTTCGCCCTCACGCCGATCGCCTTGCGCCAATTGCGGGACAGCGATCTGCCGGCGCGCCTCGGCCTGGCCCGGGCCCAGCTCGTCACCGTGCTGCTCGTCTGCGTCTTGGCCTCGAGCCTCCTGATGAGCTGGAAATTCGGCGGCGTCGTGCCCAACACGTCCTTCCGCGGCGGCTGGGCCAGGATTCCGCACACCCTGACCTTGGAGCAAGAGAAGCGGTACCAGGAGTTCCGCAAGTTCATCGAGCAGATCCCCGCAGACGCATCGGTCATCGCCACCAGTCGGATCGCCCCGCACGTGAGCAACCGCGCAGAGATCTGGGACTACCGACACAAGGGGCCGACCGAGTACCTGTTGCTCGACACCCGCGAGCTCAAAGGCTGGACAAAGAAACACCACCGGGACAGGCTCGCCGCAGGGAAGCTCGAGCTGATCGCCAAAGACGGTACGCTTCACCTGTTTCGCTTCGTAAAGTAAAGGCATCTCTACGCCGATGAAACCGTCATGACCAGACTGCTGCCCGACACCAGCGAACGCCTCATCCCTCAGCACGCCCGCTCCACGGAGGACCACCTGATGGTCCTGCGGCACGTGTTCGCCTACGAGTTCGCGAAGCGCACGCTCTCGGGTTGCGGGCCAGTGCTCGATCTCGGATGTGGCGAAGGCTACGGCACAGCCTTGCTCTCTGAGGCCGTTGGCGAGATCGTCGGTTTGGACGTGGACGAGGCGGCGATCGCGCACGCGGCTGCACAGTACGCGTCGGCGAACTGCCGTTTCCAGCGCTACGACGGTGCGCGGCTCCCATTCGAGGACGCGGCGTTCGACGCCGTCGTCTCGTTCCAGGTCATCGAACACGTCGCGGGCGATCGGACGTACGTGTCGGCGGTGTCACGGGTCCTGAAGCCGGGAGGGCGACTCATCCTGACCACACCGAACGCGGCCAACCGTTTGAAACCAGGTGGCAAGCCCTGGAACCGGTTCCATGTCCGCGAGTATCGCGCCGCCGAGCTCAGGGACCTCCTGGCCGAAGGATTCGACAGCGTCGAGGTGTTCGGCATCACCGCGTGTCCGGAGATCCACGAGATCGAAATGGCCCGCGTCCGCCAGTCGCTCATGATTGCTGATCTGGATCCGCTGGGGCTGAGGCGCATGATTCCTGACCGCATTAAGCCGCTCGCCACCCGGATCGCGCGGCGGGTCGTGCCGCGAAAGCAAAAGAAAGAAGCCGTCGACGATTGGACCACTCGATACAGCCTCGCGGACTACACCGTCACGCCAAACGATACGGACAACTCCCTGGACCTGCTGGCGGTCTGCCGGAAGTGACCTTTCGAGTCTGAGAAAGTTGACACAGTAGAGACTCATCTTCAGGGGTACCTCAAGTAGCCGTGCCTTGGGGTTTTGAGTGCAAGGGGCTACCATCGGCGTCAAGCGGCGCGGTCTCCGTTTCGCATCGTGAAGTAAAGGCATCTCTACGCCATGAAGAAGCGGTTACTCGTCCTGGGCCTCAAGCTCCTCTGGGGCCTCGCGCTGGTCACGGTTGTCGCCTGGTACAGCGACATCGGTGAGTCGTGGAAGGCGATCGAGACCGCCCGTCCGGCACCTCTAGCGCTCGCCACGCTGTTGGGCGTGCTGTCCGCGTTCTTAGCTGCAGTGGGGGTGACCTTGGTGGGCCGGGCGGTCAACGATGAGCTGGGATGGCTTGCGGGCATCAGGGGGTTTTGCCTCGCTTGGGTCCTCGGCTTTTTTCTAGGGCGGGTCTCCGAGTTTTCCTTGCCGTGGTTCTGGCGCCATCATCTCCCTGTGTCGCAGGCGGCGGCGGTGGTCTTGGTGGACAAGCTCGTCTCCCTCACTTGGTTCGCGCTCCTGGGTGCCGCTGGTCTCGGCCTGCTCGTGGACCCGCGCGCCGGCCTGCTTGCTGGCGGGCTGGGAGTCGTGGTGCTCGGCGGGGTTTTGTTTGTCATGCTCTCCGACGTTGCTCGACGGGTTGCGGGCAAGCTCTTGCCGGCCCGCTGGATCGACCGGCTGCAGGATCTGCCCGATACTTTCCGCTTGGTGACTCAGCGTCGCCGGAGCGCGGTAGTGGCCAACGTGATCATCACCGGTCTGCGCGCCGCGCTGCACGGCGTGATCCTGGTGCTGTTGATGGCCGCGATCGGGAAGACCCTCGACCCGATCATTGGCATCGCCATCCAAGCGATGGTCAATCTGACGTCGCTCATCCCCGGCAGCTTCATGGGGCTCGGCTACTGGGAGTCGGTCTATGTGGTGGGCTTGGGCCGCGCGGGCATCGGCACTGCTGACGCCCTGGCAGCAGCGCTGATCTGGCGGGTCTTGAGCCTCGCCATCATGCTGCCCGTCTTCCTATTCGGCTGGAGCCAGCGGGCCGGTGGCCCCGCGGGCCAGCAGACCACCGCTTGAGGTCGGTTGCACGGCTACGACAACCCCGGCTTCGTAGCCGCCGCGAGATAGGAGATCCCCCATTCGGTATCGTAGAAGCGACGTTGGATCATAGCAGCGCCTCTTAGGAGCAAGCGCCCCACAGGATTCGAGTACAAGGGGAAAAACCGCGTCTCCAGTGATCGCTCGATGCCACTGTCCTGCGTCCTCGCTGAGTCTCCTTGAGCGATACTTTCGACGTCGACCCCTGCAGCGCGTACCTGGACCGTCTTCGCAAGGATCCGCGCGCGCTCGATGAACCAAGATGCCGGCCACCCGATTGTCGATACCTTTTCGATCCTGAGGCCGACGCCGCGAAGGAGTGCCTCTACGTCGGTGCGGTCGTACCGCCGGTAGTGCCCCACCAGCACGTCCGTGATGTTCCACCGGCGTCGATGAGCAGGGACCGAGATCAGAACCTGCCCCCCTGGCTTCAACAACTCCAACCACGACGCCAGCGCTCCCGCATCGTCCTCGATGTGCTCCAGGACCTCGAACGCGATCAGCAGATCGAAGCTCTGGGCGGGACCTTGCGGGACCTTGGACTCGATGCGAAATCCCTCATCACCGGCCAGGACTTGCTGTGCGATACTGCGGGCTTTGGCCGAGAGTTCCACACCAACACCGGTGTAGCCACGCTCAGCGAGATCGTAGAGCAATGCCCCTGCGCTACATCCCACCTCTAAGACGCGCCCCGGCGGCCGTCCCTCGAGTGAATCGAAAATGGCGGAACGACGAAGCAGGTAGGTGGGCGTCGGCACCCACCCCTTTTCGGGCGCCACCACGCCATATTGCCGATGAATCTCCATTCCGGTGAGCCCGTCGCGATTCATCACGTCGCCGCCAAGCCGTCCAGAATTAGCGGTACCCACCACCACTGTCAAACCGCCCTGGCAGCGGCGCTGATCTGGCCGACCTTGAACCTCGTCGTGATGCCGCACATCTTCCGAACGGGCGCCGAAATCGTTGTCGACGGGGGCCGGAGCCTGGGCGCTGCACGAAACGAAGTTTTGCCATGGACAGCAATAGCGACGCGAGGCATGCACCAGTCTTGGCTTCTTATGCCCCGACCCCTCGAACACCGGCGAGCGCGCACCTCCTTGGCTGGTTGCTGGTCGGCATCGCGAACATCATCGCGACGTGGCTGACGATCGATATGCCGCCCGCCGGTATGGCCGTCCGGCTCGGCCAGCACGCATATGACCTAGGGCACGCGCTCGCTCTTGGTCTGGTCAGTTGGGCGGCGGTGGCGGGATGGCGGCGCTGGGCGCTGAGCAAGCCGATCGCCGGCTATCTGGCGCTTTCGGTCCTCGCCGTTGTGATCGGGCAGTGGGTGCTCCGGCCAGACCTTCGAAGCAGCGTGGGCTTGTTGCAGCTAGAGAGCGGTTGGGCACTCACCACCTCCCTGGCAGCCGCGCTCGTTGCCACGTGCGTCCCGATCAGCGCCTGGACGGGAAGAAGACTGGTGCGCCGTATCGGCTACATCCCAGTGGTGCTCTTCGCCGCGTTGCTTGGTGTCGGCCATCAGTTGGTACTGAGCAATCTGTACTTGGGCATCCACGCCTATGCGACTTGGTGCGCGGCGATCCTCGGTGCAGCTGGTCTCCAGCCTGTAGCGGCGAGACTCGAACAGTACTTCGCGCATCGCTCACCATGGCTGCGAAGGCTCACCTTGGGGTTTTTCACGGCGGCGGCCGTGGCATCTCTATTGGTTCGCACTCCATCCAATGTAGGCATACAAATGGTGCAGCTGCCGGGCTCGGTGGTAGCGCAGTGGGGCGCCGTGGCGCTACGAAGATTGCCGCGTTCCACGCTCAAGCAAGCGACCAGAACGCCCTCGGCGCCGACGCCGCGAGACGAGGCGAGATGGCTACCGGACAGACCCATCGTGGTGTTGCTCGTGGTCGATGCCCTGCGGGCGAGCGTTCTGAACGATGACGCGTCACAGATTCCCGCGATCACTAAGCTTCGCGAGGAGGGCGTGTACTTCCCCCGCGCGTGGTCCGCCGCACCGGATACCAATGCGTCGGTGACCAGCATGTTTTCAGGTCGCTACTCCTCTCAGATGTTGTGGACTCCAAAGAAAGCTGGGCGCATCAAGCCGTTCCCGCACAAAGATCCAACCCCGCGTGTGCCCGAGCTGTTGGCCAAGAACGGTGTTCAGAGCGGGCTCTCCGGGCACATGAGAGGCATGCATCCCCCCTTCGGTCTCACCAAGGGATTTGGCTCTATCTTCCAATCCAAGCATGCCGCCAAGAAAGTGGTCGAGTCTTGGGCACATTGGCTCGCGGATCGGCGCGAGGAACCGTCGCTAACCTACATCCATTTCATCGAAGCGCACAGCCCGTACGACGGCGCGGGCACAGAGGGGAGCAAATACGAGCGCTACGTCCGGGAAGTGGCGCTGATCGACGAAGCAATCGCCGAACTTCAGAATCACTTGCTCGAAGTTGGCCTCAATGAGCGAGCGATCTTGATCGTCACCGCCGACCACGGGGAGGCCTTTGGCGAGCACAACACCCGCTATCATGGCGCTACCGTATACGAAGAACAGGTGCGCGTGCCCCTGATCATCGCTCACCCCGCCCTAGAACCACGCATCGTGACAGCGCAGGTGTCACTCATCGATATGGCGCCAACGCTGCTGGATATTTTCAACATCACCGCGCCGGCCCAGTACATGGGAACCAGCCTGCTTCCCGCGCTCCAAGGTGGCCCGGTACGCCGCGCTGATCCAATTTTTCTGGACTCTCAGAGGCGCTTTGTAGGCATGGTCTTCGACGACGGGACCAAGCTGGTCATGCATGAGTCCGGCACGATCGCGCTGTACGATCTGCAGCGCGACCCACAAGAGAAGGACAACCTGATCGACCAGCATCCGCAGGCGAGTGCCTACCGCGAAGCGTTTGATCACTTCGTGTCGAGCAACGGCCTAAAGATCTTCACGGTCAAACAGTAAATCCTACCTCGATGCCTTCTTAGTAGCCGGCGCAAGTCCGTGAACGCTGCGCAAGGCGTTGAGGTCCTTCAACATCTCGTCGGCCATCGTATCGGCGAGATTGTCTCGTTCGTCCGGGTCCTTGGATAGGTCGTACACCTCCGCTGTCTTGTTGCGGTCGTTCACGATCAATTTGAACGGCGGTTGGTACAGGGCTGTCTTTCTGAACCGCTTGAGTGTCGAAGCGAGGATCGGACGCGATAGGTTCACTCCTTCACCTGCCAACGCGGGAACCAAGCTCTGACCCATGTACTCCCCTGGAGTCTGCAATCCGAACAGATCGAGAATGGTGGGACCCAAGTCCATCGCCGATACCATGGTGTCGATCACTTTTCCCTCGAGCCCCGGAACCCGAAAAAACATCGGTACGTGAATCACCTCTTCGTAGAGGTGGGTGTTGTGGGCGCGCAAGCCCTTGTGCTTGTTGAATCCCTCACCGTGGTCGGATCCAGAAATGAAGACCGTGCGCTCCCACAATCCACGTTCCTTCAGCGCTTTGACTACGAGCTCGATCGCGATGCCACAGAGGGCGATCTCGGCGACGTAATTGTCAAACTTGCTCCCCTTCTGGCCTGCGGCGTCGTAGGGCCGGTGAGGATCGATCAAATGGACGAACAGAAACATCCGTCCCCCGTCGTGCTTCTCAATCCGCTCGACAGCAGCGTCAATCGTCTCCTTGGCGAGCGCAAATCTCTGATCATCCGATTCTGGATGGATGAACGCAGCTTCGTCGAGTCCGCGCAACATGCCCGTCTCGGGGTGAAGCGGCGCGTAGTTGGCGAAGGTCACGGTGCGGATGCCAGCAGCCGAAAGCAGCTCGGTGAAGCGCACGCTTTCGTCCTCGTGGATCATTGGTTGCGTCTTCGGCATGAGTGGCGTTGGACGGCTCTGCGTCCACTTCAACTGAAACACGTGCTTGCCGGTGAAGATCTGCGAATACGTCACGACCGTTCCAGCCCCGGTCGATTCCATCTGCGAAAAATAGGTGGACTCGGCGGCCAGCGCCCACAGGCGCGGCAAGCGCGCGGCGTACTTCGGATCCGTCATCAACTCAGCCCTCATCGAGTCGATCGTGACCATCACGACGATGAGCTGGTCGGGGTCGACGAGTCCGAGGTTGCTCGGCGGTACGTCGCGGGCATCTTTGCGCGACTTCAGCCATTGGCCGCGTGCCTCGGCGACCGAGTCCGACGGAAACAAGCACGATACGAGCGCATGACCGCGTGCCACTAGAGGAGGAATGGTCGCGCCATCGATACGAGACATCGCCACTCGGACGCGGTGGCTGGGTTGGATCACGACGGCTAGCAGTGCGGCGGCCACCGCGATGCCTAGAGCCACGCGCCGGGCGATCTGCGGCACGGCCTCGCGCATCTTGTGCACGCGCTCAGGCAGGACTGCACCGACGAGGCTCGAGGCGGCAATCGTCGCAGCGGCCAGCGAAATCACCAAGTGGATGGCGGGGTAGTCGCCGGGCAAGAGGACATTGTTTACAGTGGCTCCCGCAGCGCCCACACCGAACCCAATCCAGCGAATTCTTGGCCGCCGCAGGATGCGCCCGACAAGCATGGCTGCGGGGATCACCAGCGAGCAGGCCGCGGACACCAGCCAAACCCAGGCCCGCGATCGTCCCGGTCCAACCAACAACGCCGTGAGGCCCATGAGATCGTCCGGCAGCACGACTAAGCCGATGGCTACGCTGACGGCGGTCGTGATGCTCAGCCCCACGAAGCGGCCGTGCGGCGCCCAACGCTGCAAGGCACTCACCGCCACACCGCAAAGCAGCCCGGCCGCCAGCGCTTGGCCCACATCGAACAGCAGATGCGGGATACGCACTGAAACACCGCCAGGCGGCAATGGCTCCATCACGATGAAGCAGGCATTGACCGCCGCGATCAGCAACCATCCCACCGTCACGGTCGTTGCCGGAGAGATCGCCCGGCCCTCGGTCACGGGGCTATCTATTGGATTCACGGGGCCAAGTCGCGCGCGACGCCGCTCTGCTATCGTCCGTTGCTGGCCCACCACATGGTCGTCCTAATCGATGTAGCCCAGGGCGCGCAGCTGTTTGATCATCGTGGCTTCATCCGGTTGGGGTCCTTCGGGAGCCTTTTCGCGGGGATCCACATGTGCGTCGATCAGAATCTTTCGGTAGCGATCGAGTTGCTCGACGAGCTTACTCTGCCTTGCGTCTTCGGCATCGAAGATGTTGCGTGTCTCCTTCGGATCCACCGCGAGGTCGAACGCCTCGTAGAGGAAGTTCCCTGCACCGTCATAGCGGTACTTGACCAGCAGGTCGTTCGCGCGGGCCGACACCCAAATGTCATTCGGATCATAGCGCGGGTGAAACCTGAGCAGATGCGGCCGACCCATCCACCAGCGCCTACCTATGGGCGGCCATAGGCCGGTATGGCTGAAGGCGATTTCTCGACCTGGTGGCGCGCCTCGACTGAGGCTCGTCGCAAGGTTCGTACCCAGTGTCGCCTCCCCCTTCTTGATAGGCACCTTGGCCATAGCCGCCAGGGTGGGGAAGACATCCGCGCTGCTGGAGACCCCCGGGTAGCGTCCAGGCTTGATCCCGTGCCCTCTCACGATGAATGGCACGTTGATGACATCCGGAGCCAAATCAAAGCTATGTGACCATTTGAACAGCGAGTTTTCGCGGTAGAGCGTCTCGCCGTGATCGGCCGTGAACGCGATCAGGCTCTCCTCGGCGAGGCCTTGCTCATCGATCGCCCGTACGAGGCCGCCGAACACGGCGTCCGTGTAGGAAACACGGCTCTTGTAGATCAGCTCCACCGCGTCGGCGAGCTCCTGCAGACGTTCATCCTTCAGATCATATTTTTCGACCGCCGACGGGAAATCGTAGGCTAATCGACGCGTGTCTTGGTAGAAGAGGGCCGCCTTTTCGGGATCGATTCCCTCGCATTGCCCCGGATACTCTTCACAGAACCAGGCTAGCGAGTCTCGCGAATAACGGGAGTGGGTCAGACCGTAGAACGAGACGATGAATGCCTTATACGTCGAGTCGTCTGCGAGTCGCTTGAGCACCGCTCGAAACTCGGGTTCGCTCTCTTTGAGCTGCCGGGGTCTGATCGCCTGCTTGGCGGGGACGCCTTGACCGTAGTTCAGTCCCACACTGCCCATGTTCTGGGACTCCCAGAAGAAGGTGTCGTATCCCGCTTCCGCAAATGCCTCGGGGAGCGTCTGAACCGCGTCGGTGAGGCGCGTCGGGTGGGAGTAAACCAGGTGGCGCATCGCGTGCTCACCAGACAGGATCGATGCAAAAGAAACCCCGCTTTGACCGGTTTCCGTGACGTGCCGCTCGAAGACTACCCCCTGTTCGGCAAAGCGTTCCAGGCTTGGGGTGTATTCGATGCTTCCGTCATAGGGCTCCAGGAAGTCTTTGCCCAAAGTGCAAAAGACGTTGAGCATGACCAACCGAGGTTGCGCCGGCACGGGGTCGGGCTGCCGCTTGCGGCACCCGATCTGAAGCGAAAGCGCCAAGAGGCAGACGACGAACTTCCCAAGCACCGCCGACCTATATCGCGAGTGGATGCGCGTCGCAACGCGTCGAGGATTGCAGCCAGCGCTGGGCTGGTGGCGCACCCCGTGATAGACGTCTGCTGACCCCTATGAAAATCAGCGTTCTCGTTCCCGTATACAATGAAGAAGAGAGCATCCGAGAACTGTACAGTGAGCTCAGAGATGTGATCGATCGCGAACCTTGGGACGCCGAAATCATCATGGTCGACGACGGAAGCATCGATCGAAGCGCTGAGATCATCTCGCAGATCGCTGAGGACGACCCGCGTGTCAGACTCGTCCCGTTCGCGCGCAACTTCGGACAGACCGCGGCGATTCTGGCAGGCATCGACCATGCCGAAGGCAGCGTGCTCGTCCCGATGGATGCCGACCTTCAGAACGACCCCAACGACATTCCCCGTCTCATCGAGCGCATCGAACGAGGTTTTGACGTGGTCAGCGGATGGCGCAAGAATCGAAAAGATCGCCTTTGGAGCCGCAAGGTACCATCGATTCTAGCGAACAGGTTGATCAGTCGCTGGACCGGTGTGGAGCTTCACGACTACGGATGCACGCTCAAAGCGTATCGCGCGACGGCGTTGAAGGGTCAGCAACTATACGGCGAGATGCATCGCTTCATACCGATCTACGCGTCTGCGCGTGGCGGCAAGATCTGCGAGATCGAAGTCAATCATAGAGCCCGGCAGTTCGGCACCAGCAAGTACGGAATAGGACGCACATTCAAGGTCTTGCTCGACTTGCTGACGGTGAAGTTCTTGAGCGGATACACCACCAAACCAGCCTACCTGTTCGGGGGTATTGGGTTCGCGCTTCTCGGGTTGGGCGCTGTGTGCGCGATCGGGACGCTCGTCGAGTGGCTGATTTGGGACGCTTGGCAACACAAGATGACGGTGATGATGCTGGCGACGTTTTTTGTGACCAACGGCGTGGTGCTGCTCTGCATGGGCCTTCTCGCCGAGTTGACCGTTCGCATCTATCATGGTCAGGGGCGTCGCAAGACCTATGTCCTCGCCTCCGAGTTGCGACCCGAGGATTAGCAACGGCCTACTGCGCCGAGCGCGGAACTCTCTTTGCAAGGTTTGCCAGCGCTTGCGTCGCCCACGTAGGTAGTCGATGCACGATGCTCTTTCGCACTCTGTACAGCAACGGGGAAACGTCTCGAATCGGCGTGTCGACCGACAGTCGGGTCTGCCTTACGGACTGAGGAAGCGATTCGATTGCCTCACGCTTCACGTAGAGGAGGGTATTGTACCGGTACCATGGCCCAACGTCACGACGGGACGCGACCTGGGGTCGGACAAAGTCGAAGGCCTCGTAGCCGAGATCTTCGAAGAAGGCGCGCCAATAGTCGTAGGGTTGCTCATTGATGTGCTGTTCTCCCCCCTGTCCAGGAGGCGCAGCACTAAAAAGGACGGTGTCGCCGTGCCGGCACAAGTCCGCGACAAAACCCCGGGCGCGTGACTCCGGCAGGTGCTCGGCGACCTCCAGACTCTCGACGAGGTCGAAACGCCTTTGCAGATCAATGGTGCCAACCAAGTCGCGAGCGCAAAACTCGGACTCGTTGACGGCGAGGCCTGTGCGATCGACGTAGTCTCCATCGACTCCGAGGACGTCCGATGCGCCGCATGCCTTCCAAGCTTCGAGCCAAGCGCCCTGCCCGCAGCCCAGGTCGAGAACCGACGTCGGACGCAGGGCTTCTTGGAGAATTGGCACGATCACTCGCGCCGACTTCGTCCCGAGGGACCGCGTGTAGCTAAGGAACTGTGAGTCGTATTCGTACACGGAGGGCGGAGTCTAACAGCGTTCGGTGGAGACGCGACTTCTCTAGGAGCGGCCAGGGATGCCCCTCGCGTCGCGCCACAGCTCGAAGTTCAGCATCGTCCAGAGAATTTTGCGGTGGTTTCGCTTTTCTGTGCGGTGCTCCTCGATCAGTCGCTGCACGCAAGTCGGGTCGAAGTATCCAGCTGCCTTTGTGCGTGATTCCGACAACAGGTCGTTCACCATCTCCTCGAGCGGGCCTTTGAGCCAAGCCGCTACCGGAATGCCGAACCCTTTCTTCGACCTTTTGACCACTTCGTTTGGCAAGCGGTCAGCCATGGCGGCTTTGAGAATTGCCTTGCCTCGCCCGGGAAACTGCAATTTCTGAGAGGCCGGCAGGGCCGCGACGAACTCGACAAGCGAACGGTCCAAGAATGGGGAACGGGCTTCCAGCGATACCGCCATGCTTGCGCGGTCTACTTTGTGCAAAATGTCTTCAGCAAGGTACGTCCGGCAGTACTGATAGGACAAACGCTGCAGATCAGACTGCGTGTCGGGCGCATCGTATTCGGCCGCCGCAAACGACAATACGGAGTCGGCAGGGAAGTTTCTGCGGAGGTCTGCGTGCAGGGGATCGTCTGGAGATCCGGGAATCGCGCTCCCTAACCAGAGTGGGTGACGCCATGACGGCGGCGCATCGGCGGCGCGCAAGAAGGCGTTAACCTTGAAATCAAAGCTGAGGTTCTTGGTACTGACGGGAAGGGCCTGGCCCAGTCGGCCAATGCCGCGGCGAAGTGGCCGAGGCAGTTGTGTGAAAGCCTTTGCGAATGACTCGGCGAAGAATGTTGGATACCCAAGGAGGAGCTCATCGCTTCCATCACCGCCGAGGGCGACTGTGACCTGCTCGCGCGCGAAGGCACTGAGCAGGTACGTCGGGAGCAGACTCGCGTCCCCAAAAGGTTCGTCGAGGCCCGACACGACTTCCGGGAGCACGTCTTTCATTGCTTCAGCGGTAAATACACGTTCGTGATGTTCGGTGCCGAGGTGCTGTGCGACCAGGCGCGCCATCGAGGACTCGTCGTAGCTCTTTTCTTGGAAGCCGATCGAGAACGTCTTCACGTTTGTAGCGGTGCGCTGTCGCACGACCGAAGCCGCCACGGAGCTTGAATCGATGCCGCCCGACAAAAATACACCCAGCGGCACGTCAGCCATGAGTCGGCGTTCGACTGCTTCGTCGAACAGTTGGGTAAACCGCTGCACGGCGTGTTCGGGGGAGGGGGCGTCCTTGATCGGTATCTGCCAATAGGAAGACTGGTCTACGTCGCCGTGTTCGAAGCTCAGCCATGCCCCGGGGAGCAGCTTGCGAACGCCTCTCACCATCGAGAGCTCGCCCGGCAGGTACTCGAACGTCAGATACGCGGCTAGTCCCTCTTCATCGATGGCGGGTTGGATGTCTGGATGGACAAGCAGGGCTTTCACCTCCGACGCGAACGCCAAACCTCCACCGCTCAGCTGAGAGTAGAAGAGCGGCTTCTGGCCCATTCGATCCCGTGCGAGCAGTAAGCGCCGTGCGGCACTATCCCAAATCCCGAACGCGAACATGCCGTCGACGCGGTCCAGCAACTTGGCGATCCCCCATTCGAGATAACCGTGAACCAGCACCTCGGTGTCGCAGACCGAGCGAAAGGAGCGACCACACGACTCGAGCTCAGAACGCAGATCGCGGTGATTGTAGATCTCGCCGTTGTACGTGACCCATACCGTGCCCTCGGGGTTCGACATCGGTTGTGCTCCGCCCGCAAGGTCGATGACCTTGAGCCGACGATGCCCCAGCGCGACGCCCGTGTCTTGATGGTAGCCTTCCGCGTCGGGGCCACGGTGCGTCAGCGCCGTGGTCATCGCTCGGATTACTTCGTGTAGTACCGGCTTTGCGTTGGGTGTCCCGGCGTCGGGATGAACGATGCCTGCGATCCCGCACATCTCAAGTGGCCGGTCTTCGAAGAAGGTGCTCGATGAACGAGCGCCAGCTCGATCCGAAGTCATACCCCTCACTAGTCATCCGCATTAAGGCCACTAGTCTGGCAAATGGTGCTCCGCGAGGCAACCGCTGGGGTCTGGTGGCTATTTACCAATGAAGAGCTGCCACGGGGCTCGTCGACCCTTCGCATTCAGCTCTTTTCGGTTGGCGACGTGTTGAAAGCCCCCGGACTTGAGTTGAGCGGCGATCTCCGGAGCACACTTGGGGTCGACGACAGCGTAGTCGGCATCCTCGAACGAGGCATCGCCCGTGCCGTCCGTCACCGGAGCGATCGGTTTCGGGAAGTCGAGTCGGTCAGGACCAAATACTGGCACGGTCATCTCAGACAGTGGGTAGAGGCCGGGCGCGTAAAGATCGTCACAGCCAAAGAATGCAACCTTGCCATACGGAACGTCCGGCGGAGGTTCATCGGGCATTCGAGCCACCCAGTGCCGACCGACCTTCCGTCGATCGACTGTGTGTCGAAACGCGAAGTCGAAGAACACGAGGTCGCCCGCCACCGAGTCCAGCGCCTTGGATACCCGGTCTTGCCATAGAATGTGCGTCACACCGAGCTCGCGGAGGAGGCTCCAGACGGCCTGTGGGGACTCGAGGCGGCCGTAGCTCATCCCGTATTGCCAGGTACCCCAGTCCGAAGTGGTTCGGCGAGACAGGCCGAGGTGAACGTGGTTGTCATGCAACAAAACGTGAGCGTCTTCGGGCAAGGCGTTGCGCAGCGCTACCCATCCTGAGAACACCTCGAGCCGCTCATCGTATTTGCGCTTGTGTCCTGCTGCCAGCAGGTCTGCCACACGTTTGACAGGTGACCGAATCATGGCGTGACTTTGGATGAAGTAGACGTCAGCCCCGATGAGCACTTGGGCGACGACCAGGATAGAGACGGCGATCCTGGAGACACGGTTGGTCTGCCAGATGCGAATGATGATGGCGGCCGTCACGGCTGCCATCCAAGGGACGATGGACTGCAGGTAGCGGTCCTGGTGATGGACAGAGTACCAAGTGAAAATCCCCACCAGGGTGAGGGCGACCAGGCCCCAGATCCGCTTCGTGTTTTTCAGAAACGGTAGACACAAGGTGAGCAGTGTGAACAGGGAGCCGAACACGGGAACGTTGCCGTGGTAGCGACTGTAGTCGTTGGGAATGAACGAGAAGGTGAACAGCGCTTCCAGTGACTCGCGGATTCCGGACCAACTGCGCTCGGGTCGCCAGAACTGAAACTGCTTGTAGCCCCACTCGAAGAGGGTCGCGGAATCTTCGGTCCACGGCCGCAACGCAAGGTATTCGTGCAGGGATGGATAGACCGGGTCCCCATACCAAATCCAGTTTCGCCCCCAAAAAAAAGCTGTGGCGACGAGGGCAGTGACCGTGGCGGCCATAGGACCCTTCCAGAGTAGTCGGCGCTCTCGAACACCTCGCCACACCACGACCGCAGCCACCGTAAGTACAGCGCCGGGAACCAACATAAGGCCCGCGGTCACTTTCGTCATCGCGGCGCCGGCCATCATCAGCGCTAGCAGTGCGCAGCGCCCCGGCGGCAGGGTCGGCAGGGCACGCACCAGAGTGATGAAGATCGGCAGCGCAAAGAGCGCCCCGATGTGGTCGGCGCCTCCAGCCAAGCTGGAATCGTAGAGCAGCACGCCGGGAAACAGGAACCGAGCGACCCAGGACAAAGAAGCCCTCGCGCCAGGTACGAGGAGCCGAACGGCCGGTGGAATGGTTGCGATCGCCCACAAAAAGCATGTGAACTCCAGATGGGCCGAAAGCGCGACTTGATCGAAAAGCTCTCCGGTTGGTATCAGAAATGCCCACGTATACAGAATCGCTGCCAGGTGAGGGTTGGTCGCAATGGTCCAGCCCTCGCCGAAGCGGGGAATGAACCCCACGTGTGCGTACTGTTCGGCGAGCGCAAGGTGCTGCCAGCGTGAGTCGAACGCCGCATTCTCCGGGGTAAGGATCTTGAAATAGATCATAGCAAGGACCAGCAGCCCAAACGCGAGGATGAGCGCGTGCAAAGGCGTCCTCGCCGTCCCCGAGCACGAACGATTGCGAACGTGGCGGGTGTAGAGTCGAACCAGACGTGCGAGCGGAATTGCGCCGGCTGCCACCATCAAGAGCGGAAGCGCGAAAAAGGTCGGCCATCGCAGCGCGCCGAACGCCCCCAAGACATTCATCAACAGGTAAAAGACAACGACCCCGGAAGCGAAACTAAGACAAAGCGTCTCCGCAAAGGGTAAAGGGCGCCCACATAGCTTTCGGACGATCACATACCCGGTGGTTACGCACCCCACGCTCCACAACGTACAAGCCGCCCAATACGATGCGTACCTCCAGAAGAGCCACTCGCCGACGGGGTAGAAACGATTGTAGAAGACCAAGAAACCAGCGGCCGACAAGAGCAGCACCAGCGGTAGCGCGGCACGTTGAGTGGTCTGCCATATGCCTGCCCGGGGTGCGATTTCCTCTGGGCGTCTGTTGGGTGGTGACGTCACTCTGGGTCCCTGTTTTGGCGGTGGCCAATCGCCCACGGAGCCTGCAGCTTCCTTGGCGCTCCCTTAGCACCCGAAGCTCGAAGAACTAGCCATTTCGTGTACATGAGGCGCCGTGGCTATTCCGGGTAAGCGACCTCCTGCAGCCGTGGGAGGAGCTCAGTCTCCACCAGAATCCGCGGCGTGTAGTGCTCGCGGAACAGGCGAGCGCCGTTTTCTCCGAGCCGTTGGCGCAGAGCTGGGGAGCGCTTGAGATCCAAGATCGCATCCGCGATCGCTGTGCCACTGGCCATCTCGCAAAGCAGGGCGTGCTCCCGGTCGACTAAAAGCTCTTCGCTTGCCGGCGACCGGCCCGTGATCACCGCGGCGCCCGCGGCGAGGCACTGATAGACCTTATTCGGGACGACGCGCCGCGCCTTTGGCGTGTCGCCAAAGATCCCAAGGCAGACCTGCGCCTCGCGCATGGCCTGGCGCAGCTGTTCCGGCTCGAGCCAAGCAATGAGCTCCAGGTTCTCGAGGCCCAAGCGTTCGGCGTAGGCCTTGCTCGCCGCGAAGGTCTGGCCGCCGCCCACGATCTTGAACACGATCTCCGGATCATCACGTAGCTGGTTTGCGGCATCGAGGATGTACGGCATCCCGTGCAGCGGCGCGAACTTGCTGTAGTGGAGCACCACGAACCGGTCGTCGCTCGGCGCGAGAGGCCCCTCCGCGGCATAGGCCGGATCGGCGCCCACGAGCACTCGCTGGAACTTCGATGGGTCGAGGTCGAATTCTTCGCAGAAGTATTGGATGTGTTGGTTCGTATCGAGGAGCACCAGATCGGAGAGCTTGCACGACCATCTGTCGATCAGCCGTAGCAGAGTCGCGCCCAGGCTGCCGCGCCGGAATACTTCGCGGTCCTCCACCGAGGTGTCATACAGCGACACGAAAGCATCGAAGACCAGGGGCTTGCGACGCAGCCAACTCAGCAGGCGCGCCGGGAAAACATCGAAGTGCCCGAGATAGCCTACAAAGACGATGTCGTGAGGCGGAGCTAGAAGATAGCGAAAACAGAGCTGCGCATAAGCGATGGCGAGCTTGGCGGCGATGACCACATACTGTGCGGGGCCTTTGAATGCGCTCGTCTTGTACCGCATGGTTTCCCAAAGCGGCACGTGGCACTCGACGACCTCGATGCCGGCTTCGCGCATGCCGCGCATTAGCACCTGGTTGCGGTCGTAGCCGGCCTCATAGGTGCCGAACATGCACACGCGCATGACCACTCCTCCTACGGGTCGCCGATTGATTCGCGCACGGGCAGTCTCTCACGGGCGTCTTTGCGATGGTATTGGAAAGCCATGAACTCTCCGAGCAGCCCAATGGAGAAGGACTGCGCGCCGACGAGGATCAAGAGCACGCCCAGCAGGAGCAAGGGTCGTGCGCCAATGCCTTCGCCCGAGAACCAGAGCACCGCCAAGTAGCCGCAAATCAGTACCCCGAGGCCGCTGAAGAGCAGGCCTAAGAGACCGAAGAGGTGCATCGGTTTTCGTGAGTACTTGGTGAGAAACGAGACGCTCAGAAGGTCGAAGAAGCCGCGGAGGATTCGTTCGAGCCCGTAGCGCGATTGCCCGAACTGCCGCGCCCGGTGGTTCACCGGCACTTCGCCGACACCGAAGCCATGCCACGCCGCGAGCACCGGGATGAAGCGAAACAAATCTCCATAGATGGGAATCGAATCCAAGACCTCGCTTCGGTATGCTTTGAACCCGCAGTTCATGTCATGAAGGTGCACGCCCGTCACGAGCGCGACGGTCTTGTTGAAGATGAAAGAAAAGATTCTTCTATTCAGCGGATCGTGTCGCTCCACCTTCCAGCCGACCACGACATCGAGGCCAGCGTCGATTTTTTCGAGTAACTTGGGGAGGTCGGCGGGGTCGTCTTGAAGATCTGCGTCCATCATGACCACGATGTCGGCGCGGGCGCGATCGAAGCCCGCGGCCAACGCCATCGCTTTGCCGAAGTTCGAACGCATTCGCACGCCACTGACCGCGGGATCCGCCGCGTGAAGATCGCTGATGACCTGCCAACTGCTGTCCGTGCTTCCGTCGTCGACGAAGATCAGCTCATAAGGGGTGTCGGGAAGCGCTTCCTTGATCTGCGCAGCGAGCAACGGCAGGCTGTCCGCTTCGTTGAGACCTGGCACGACGATGCTGACCGCCGGCTCTCGCAGCGTTGGTGCCACGGCTTCCAAAGCCCCTGTCAGTCGCTCACCCACACCCATGAGACCCTCACCTTCGCGGCCCTTTTTAGGCTGTCGAGCGACGACGCACAAGCACACTCTAGTCCAGGCGGCCATGAGGACCCGGATCTCCGGACGCGACGGTCCGTGGCTGGCGCCGTTCCCGCTCTTGGCATCGTTGGCCGGGAGTGCAGGGCCCGCCTTGACCACGCAAAGCCTGAAAATTGAGCCCGCGCCACACGGCGGACTTCAGACGCCAGAAGGGGAATCGATGGCGAAACTAGCAATCGTTCGTGGTTTGGTTTTGGTGTCCACGCTGCTCGTGTTGACGGAGTGCAAGAGGGACGAGTCCCCCCCCAACAGCCGCCGACGCGAACGCCGATCCAGTGCTGCTTCTGGAGGCGGGCGCGGAGCCGCTTGCGCCCCTATGTGTTGCTGCGCCAGCAGAGCCAATTCGACCCAAGTCGCGCGCCTCAAGGGAAGCACACGGGTTACGCCTACTGCCACGTTCCTGGCGGCTCCACGGTGGACATGACCGAGGCAATCGAAAAGCAAGTCGAGAGATTCGCTCCCGGTTTCAGAGATCGAATTCTGGCTCGGCGCAGCATGAATACACACGACTTTCATCGGTACAACGCGAACTACGTCGGAGGGGCGATTACAGGCGGAGTTGCGGACCTGTTTCAGCTCTTCACCCGGCCGGTGGCTCGCATCAATCCGTACGCGACTCCGAACCCGCGAATCTTCATCTGTTCGGCATCCACGCCACCCGGCGGGGGTGTGCATGGCATGTGCGGATATCACGCGGCGCAGACCGCGTTGGCAGACGTGGAGCGGTTCGAGCCGGTTCCGCTCGTCGCATAGGGCGAAAGCTCGGCGAGATCTGGCTCGACTACAGCATCGAAGCCTTTGGGCTCACCGACGAGCAGGTGCGCGAGACGCTCAAGACGTACAGTCAGCGTTTGGGCGTCTAGCTGCTTCTCGCCGCACTAAGACGTCGACGTGCGGTCACGACTTGCGCAGCACGGCGACCAGGAAGCCCCCGAAGTATCGAAGAGGGGAGCGTGCTGCAAGATGCTCGGCTCGGCTCAAGCCTCGCGCCAGCCACGGGACGCGGTGGACGGCGGCGAATGGCGTGAGCACGCGAACGCCGCGATAGTTGACGAGCTCGACGTTGGGCGGCAACAGTTTTGCAATTGCACGCGGTGAGTCCCAACGCGTGAAGATATCTGCCTCGGTGCGATCGTCGCCGATCGGCTTAGGTCCCGCGACCTTCTTTGCGAGATAGCGAAGGCTCCACGGGTTGTAGAACTCCAACAGCAGATGCCCACCGGGCCGCGTGACGCGTGCGGCCTCTCGAAGGGCGGCGTTGATGTCCGGGATGTGCGCCAGCACTTTGAAGCTGTAGGTGAGGTCGAATTGGTCATCGTCGAACGGGAGGTCGCAGACGCTTCCGATGTGCACGTCGAGGCCGCGTTCCCGCGCGTGTTGCGCCATCCCTTCGGATAGGTCGATACCAACCGCTTCGTCTGCGATCTCTGCGACCCGCGCGAGGATCAACCCGGTTCCGCAGCCGAGCTCGAGCACGCGAGCGCCCCGGGCGTAGGGCGCCGTGACCTGAAGCTCGAGGTCGTCGATCATTTGATGGTAGCCGTGGCCCCGCTCGTGTTCGTACGATCGACTGAACTCGTCGTAGTATTGCCGCGCCTGTTGCTCGGATCTTTCACCCATGGATTTCCTCATAGAGCACTTCGTATGCCTCTGCGACTGCTTGCGGTGAGAACTTCGACGTCGCCAGAGCGCGCGCCTTCCGTCCGACTGCGTGGATCGACGCCTGGTCGGCGCTGAGACGCTCGATTGCCTCGGCCAAGGCGTCGGCGTTCGTCTCGACGGCGACCGCCCCGCCGCCTTCTGCAAGCTCGGCGGAGGGGGTTCCCTTGCCGACCAACACCGGTCGCGCGAGGCACATCGATTCGAGCGTCACGAGCGGGTAGTCCATCTTGGCGTAGGCCGCCGGGTTGACCATGATCACGAAGTCGCTGGCCGCGAGGAGCTCGTGGATGTGCTCGGTCTCTCCAAGCCAAAGCAGCCGGGCATCGATACCCCAATGCTTTGCTTTGGCTTTGAGCCTGGAAAGCGCGTCGTCCGCTCGCGGGGTCTTCCGGCGACAGGCCATCAGAAGCATCGAATCGGATCGGTTCGATGCTGCGAAGCCCTCCAGTGCGATCTCGGCGCCGCCCCCGAACTCCAAGTCACCGGGATAGATCCAGATGGTCGCTGCCTCGGGAAGCCCGTGCTTCTTGCGGAGCTGGGCCCGTTCGGACGGAGTCGGCTCCGCGAGAGGCGGGACGGACGGCGGAATGACGCGCAGCGCACGCTCGCTGACCCCTCCTTGGCGGAAGCGCTCGTACGCGGAGCGCGATAGTGCGACCGTGGCGTCCGCAAAGAGCAACTTGCTCACGTCGACCCCTTCGGCCGGTACGCTGCAGACGGTGTGGACGCTCGGTACATTTCGAATCGCCGAGGCAAGGCGGCCGGCGGCCGAGCTCCGCGGGTTGGGTGCGAAGAAGAAGTGCCAAAGATCGGGCGAACGCCCCAACAGCAGGTGACGCAGAACCCCCAGGTTCTCTCTCGCGCTGGGGGCAAAGCCACTGGAAGAAGCGGTGCCGTAGACCGCCTCTACCCGCCCCCGGTCGATCGGGTTCGATTGGCCGCGGCGCCCCATCAAGACAGGAGAATAGCGCCGGAGATGCCCTGCGATGTCTCGGACTAGATTCTTACTGCTGTCGTTCCATGGAGGGGCGACCGGCTTGGAGACGAAGAGGACTTCAGCCATTCGCAGGGGTGTTACGCGGTGCATCGGCGCACCGCAAGCGCTTGACCTGCGGACCAGCAGGCGATAGCCAGTCGCTCGATGTCGGAGCCCAACGGTCTTCCAGTAAGAAGCGATGCTTGCCGGTAAGCGAATCGCCGTTGTGATGCCGGCGTACAACGAGTCGAAGCTCATCGCAGGAGCCATCGACGGCATTCCAAGCTTCGTCGATCACGTCGTCGTGGTCGACGATGCGAGCGTGGATGCGACCCCCGAGATCGTCCGGGCGTTCCCGAGGCCTATCGAGCTTGTCGAGCATGGGACCAATCAGGGTGTGGGCGCTGCGATCGCGACGGGTTGCAGGCATGCGCTCTCGCTCGGCGCAGACCTGACCGCCGTGATGGCCGCAGATGGGCAAATGGACCCGATGGATCTGCCCGCGTTGTTGGCGCCACTGCTCGCGGGCGAGGCCGATTACACGCACGGCAATCGCCTCGGCTGGCCCGCGGCAAGAGAAGCGATGCCCTGGCACCGCTGGCTCGGCAACCATCTCTTTTCGTCGCTGACGAGACGCGCCATCGGTGTCGAAGTGCAAGACTCGCAGTGCGGTTACGCGGCGATGAATCGACGCACGCAACAAGCGCTCGATTGGGATCGGCTGTGGAAGGGCTACGGCTATCCGAATGATTTGCTGAGCGCGTTGACGCTTTGCGGGCTGCGCGTGAGAGAAATCCCGGTGCGTCCGGTGTACGGGGCGGAGCAGAGCGGGATACGGATTCGGCACGTGCTGGTCATCATCCCCTTCGTGATTGCGCGCGCGTGGATTCGAAGGCACGCGCGGCGGCGAGCGCTCGCGCCGCAGCCTCGTGCGGTTGCGCCGGACAATCTCAGGGACTAGAAGCGCGTTCCAGCTGGCAGGGGCTGGTTGCCCGAAGGAGATCCGATGAAGAAGATGCACGTTCGTGGTTTGATGTTGATGTCCGTGTTGCTCGTTCTGGGCAGTTGTAAGAAGGACTCTTCGTCGGCGACAGCCGCCGATGCGAATGCCGATCCGGTGCTTCTTCTCGACGCCGGCGCCGAACCGCAGTCGCTTCTTCGGTACAAGATCGCGGAAGGGACGACGACCAAGTCCAATATGGACTTCACCATGGCGACCTTGGCGAAGACCTCCGAGGCCGCGTCGCTCACGGTTGTGCCGGGCGTCCGGCTTCACATCGTCTCGGGGCCTGCCATGGCAACCGAGCGAGGGGTCAAGTTCAAAGTTAAAATCGCGAAGGCCGAGGCTGCCATTCCTCAAGGCCTCGATCCGGAGGTCGCCGAGGAGCTGCGGCAGAGCGCTGCCATCCTCGACGACGTCGGTGGGACGATCGAGATGAACGACCGTGGCGTTTCATTGGCAACGGAACTCAACGACAAGGCCAAGAGCGCCGACATTCCGCTGCGCCTCTTGATGATGATCGTCAACGCGCGCACCACGCTATCCCGTGTCGTTTTGCCAGCCGGGCCCGTGGGCCTCGGGGCGCGCTGGGAGGCGCGAAAGGAGCTCCAGCTGTACGGCTTCAAAGTCCAGCAGGTCGACACGTACACGCTGGTGGAGCGCGTTGGTGACGAAATCAAGCTGAACGTCGTGGTGACGCAGAACGCGCTGCCGCAGACTGTGGACTTCCCAGACGAAGGGATTGCCATCTCCGTCGAGCAGATGTCGGCAAACGCAAACGGGGAAATCATTCTGAATTTGAATGCCCTCGAGTCCGATGCGGCAGCGTCGGGCGCCGCCACCGACAAGCTCTCGGTGACTGCGCCGGAAGGCACCGAGAAAATCTCGGTCGACGAGGCCTTCGAGATTCGGATGACGAACACGACCGCCTTCGAGTAGAACAGTGATGCGGTGAGCGAGCACCGAGAGACGTTCGACGCGGTGGTGATCGGCTCGGGCCCAAACGGCCTGAGCGCCGCCGTGGCCTTGGCGCAGGCGGGCGCGTCGGTTCTGGTTCTCGAAGCGACCGCACAGATCGGCGGCGGGACGCGCACGGCCGAGCTGACCCTGCCCGGTTTTCAACACGATGTTTGCTCCGCGGTGCACACGACGGGGATCCTTTCGCCGTTCTTTCGCACTCTCCCGCTCGAAGACCACGGGCTTCACTGGGTCTCGCCACGGGCCTCCGTCGCGCACCCACTCGACGATCAGCCCGCCGTCATCATGTGGCGCTCGCTCGAGGAGACCGCTTTGGGACTGGGGGCCGATGCAAGTAGCTACCGCGACCTCATCGCGCCCTTTCTCGAGAACGCGCACGGGTTCTTTGGAGACGCGCTCGGGCCGCTCGCGGTGCCTCTGCACCCGGGGCCGTTCGTGCGGTTTGGGCTCAATGCGATGTGGCCGGCGACCTCGTTTGCCAAATGGCGATTTCAGCAGTCGCGGGCCAAGGCGCTGTTCGCAGGTTGCGCGTGTCACAGCATCCTGCCGCTCGACAAGATGTTCACGGCGGCGCTCGGGCTCATCTTTTCGATCGCAGGCCACGTCGAGCCCTGGCCGATCGCGTCCGGAGGCTCGCAGGAGATCCCCCGCGCGCTCGGCAGTCTCTTGATGCAGCTCGGCGGCGAGATCCGCACGGGGGTGCATGTGACGTCTCCCGCAGAGCTTCCAGCCGCCCGGGTCTACCTGTTCGACACCAGTCCGGACCAGCTCGCTTCGATCGCCGAGGCGGCGCTTCCGAGCGGCTACCGGCGGCGACTTGGTCGCTATCGCTATGGCCCCGGCGCGTTCAAGCTCGACTGGGCGCTCGACGGGCCGATTCCCTGGCGCGACCCCAATTGTCTGGAGGCGTCAACGGTGCACCTCGGTGGCACGCTCGAAGAGATCGCAGCCGGAGAAGCGGCGGTGTTCCGAGGAAAGCATCCCAAACGACCGTATGTGCTGCTCTGCCAGCAGAGCCAATTCGACGCGAGTCGAGCGCCCGAAGGGAAGCACACGGGGTACGCATACTGCCACGTTCCTGGCGGTTCCACGGTGGACATGACCGAAGCGATAGAGCGTCAAGTCGAGCGATTCGCGCCCGGCTTCAAAGATCGAATTCTCGGCCGGCACGTGATGAACACGCACGACTTCCATCGATACAACCCGAATTTCGTCGGGGGCGCGATCACGGGCGGCGTCGCCGACGCATTCCAGCTCTTCACGAGGCCTGTCGCGAGGCTTGATCCCTACGCGACGCCGAATCCACGTGTGTACATCTGCTCCGCATCGACGCCACCGGGCGGCGGCGTGCACGGGATGTGCGGCTTCCATGCGGCAAAGAGCGCACTGCGTAGACTGGAACGCTTCGAGCCAATGCCGCTAGACAGCTGATGTTGTCGGCGGGCCGGCGG
>CBESWY010000014.1:0-25561 GCA_965533395.1 uncultured Myxococcales bacterium | reverse complement strand
CGATGGGCGGCGCGCTACCGGCTGGCTGCGTCGACAATGTACGCTTCGATCCGTCGGGCTGCGATGTGCACGTCCGGGGGCGCTGGCTCGTCGACGGGCAAAACCCTACCGCGGAGGTATGCGGCAACATCGCATTGGTCGAGCTCGCGATCATCGACGACCTGGAGCGCCAGTTCTGGGCGGCGCCGGAGTTCACCCTGCGATGCGATACACTGAGCGACTCCAACGCGGTGGTCATCGACGGCGGGGCGTACCTGGACACCATCTTGGTGACGCGCAATCGCTGCGACGGCACGGGCAAGATTCTCCAGCGACCACCGGATGAGCTCCCGCAAGAGTACAAGTCGCGCTGGCGCGCGACCACGGGCCTGAAATTCATCGTCGACTGTTCACCGATCCAAACAACCCTGATATCGACCATCGATGGTGGCACCGACATGATTCTCGATGTGGGCACGGTGGACTTCCAAACCTTGGATGCCGGCGTGGAATGCCCAGCGCCTTGATCCCTTGCAAACGAACCCTAGGATAGCCATACCAAACCCGTGTTCCGATTTCCGCCACTGACCCCGTTCGTGAAAAAGCTGCTGATCGCGCTTTTTGGCGCTTGGATCTTGCAGATCCTGCTTCAGAACTGGGCGGGCGTGCCGATCTTCGAGCTCCTTGCGCTCAATACGGCGCAGCCCGGCGTGGCGACGCTCTGGCAGCTCGGCACCCATGTGCTGGCCTTTCCCACCGGTCCGCAGTCGGTCTTCTCCATGCTGATCATGCTGGTCTTTCTCTGGTGGATGCTTGCGCCTTTCGAGCAGCGCTTCGGTGAAAAGCGCACCATTCAGCTTTGCGCCGTCGCGGTGCTGTCATCGGCAGTCTTCGGACTCATCGTCGGGCTGATGGTTCCCAGGCCCTCGCCGTTGTACGGGGCACAGGCAATGCTCTTGGGGTCGATCGCGGCCTTCGCGTGGTCGTACCGCGGACAGGGGCGCATGAGCTTGTTCGGCGTCGTCGACATGAAACCCGTGCACATCATCTATCTCGTGCTCGCGTTGAGCGTCTTGATGTTCATCACCTCCGGCGACGCGGTAGCGCTCGCGGCCGACATCGGCGCCATTGGCGGAGGCATGGCCTTCATCGAGTGGCTGCGGCGGCCCCCAAGCAGCCGGCGCCGTCGGTCGAAACGGCGCAAAAAGAAGAGCTCCTTGGACGTGGTGCAGGGTGGTCGCGCCGACGAGCCGCGCTGGCTAAATTAAATTGATGCCCCGAACCGTGCTCATGCCGGCGCCGTTTCTCACTGCGCTGATGTTCGCAGCATCGCTCGGCTGCGGCAGCTCCCCCGTGAGCGAATTATTCACGCCCGTGTACGACGCTTGCTTCACGGTCAACGACTGTGTTGAAACCGCGACGCTTTGCGAGGAGCTCAGCGTGGAGTTTGGGGGCTTCGACTACATCAATTCGATTTGCACCTTGACCTGCGCGGCCGAAGGCTCCGTCTCCGCCGACTGCCCGCGAGCCTATGTCGGGCTCTTCGGGAGTTGCTATCCATCCAGCGTGGCCGGCGGCATCGACGATACCTTGGTTTGTTTCGAACCCTGCTTCGTCGACGGGGACTGTCAGCAAGGTTTCCGCTGCCTCGGAGCGACAGGCCTCTGTGGAGCCGATCTCGACCCGTGCCCCATCGACGAAAACGACGCAATTTGCGTACCGGGGCCCGAGTGACGCTTTTGAAGCTTCGTCGGCAGGCGCGTGCTAATCCGTTCGCATGAACCTGTGCCGATCGCAGCGCCGGGCTGCCGTCCTGCTCATGTTGATTGCCGGGGGGCTCATTTGGGGTTGCACTGGCCGCAAGCAGGTTCCTTTCGGATTGAAGGGTGCCGGCGGGGATTCGAGCGAGCCCGCGACCGGAGTCGAGGAGGAAGCGCCCGAGTTGCCCGTTGGGGAGAGCTACGGACCCGACCAGGTGGAGGTTCGCGTCGCCGAGTCCACCTTGGTTCTCAAAGCGGGCTATGCCTTGGCCGCGCTGCAACTGAATCTCGACGGAACAGAGCCCGTCGATGCACTCGTGGTGTCGGCGGACCCACAAGAGGTTCGTCTCCAGGCCGCTTATCCTCGCGGCCTCGACGTCGCCTCACGTGCCATCGACTCCTTCCTCGTGCCCGCTCATTGCATCGAACCGACCGCGAGTATCCGTCAGCTTTCGAGCTCCTTGGTCGCAGTTCGCGTGGAGCACCGCTGCGAGACGGGAAAACGAAGCAACTTGTGGCTCGTCACGATCGAAGCCCAGCCGCGCGTGCGAGAACGAATCACCGTCCTGCCGCCGAACGAGCAGTCGAGCGTAAACATCGAAATCGAGCTCGGTGTGGAAGACCGTGACGCGGACGGCTATGAAGATGTGGTTGCACACCTGAGCATCGGCAAGACAGCTATCCCGTTGGCGTGGCTCAACCGGCCAGGCGGCTTCGCGAGAGATGTTTCGCAACCTGAGGCACGCTTGCAAGAGCTCGCGGACGCCGCCTGGGAATCGCTCAGCGGGAATCTCACTAGCGCCAACACGCGCGCGCTTGCCGTACTCGATTCGTTCGTCGCAATCTGCCGCGAAAGCGGCGTAGCCCGGGTTGGGCTCTCGGGAGCTCAGGGCTTGCAATGCGAGCGGTCGCCGGCATCGGCGCGGGCTGCGTCTGTCGCGATATCCGCCGCCATTCAGCGAGGAAGCTTCGTCCGCGCGCTCGAGCTGCAGCGCTGGTGGCAAAATCCGGCGCTGGAACCGAGCCCCGAAGAACGGAACCTCGTTCAAGCCGCTTGGCGCAAAGCGAAAGCAAACGCTGTCGCAACTTGGCGTGTGATCGACAGCGAGGGCGGCCCGGCTTCACTCTACTTCCAAGACGCCGATACCCTCGTAGTCGATGGGCGAGCACCTCGGCAGGTCCAGCTCAGCTCGGGGATCAAAACGCAGCTTTCGGAAGCTGAGCTCGTGCCCGCGATTCGCGATCCGGGTGGTCGCTTCGCGGTCCGTTCGGTGCGTGCGACCTGCGCCGGCTTCGAAGCGGAGGTCGGTCCCATCCGAGGCAAGCGAAGCCATCGAGTGCCGATCGAGAGGCGGTCGAGCAAGGCGCCATGCAGGACTCCCATCGATCGACCGGCGACGGTTTTCGAGTGGGCAGTCCTGGGCTGGGCGCCGCAGGGCTTGGTTGCGGCGTCGGGAGACCTGCTTCGGGTCGTGCCACTGAACCAATTCGCGAAGCCGGCGGGTCGGCCCATCGAGCTGAGCACAACGAGCCCCTTGCCTGCTCCAATTCGTGGCGCGCGGATCACCGCCGACGGTGCACGCTACGTAATTCCGCACCCCGAGGGCGTCGTCGTGCGCGACTGGCGCAACGGCGGTGCGGGGCTCTGGCTGCGGCCGACAGATTGGGAAAACGTTCCCGGCGACCTCCGCAGCATCGCGATCAGCCCCAACGGCCGAAAGATCGCCCTCCAAAAAGGAAGCGAGATCCGGCTTCTGAGCTGGTAGTGGGCGGCGACTGTGACGATGGATCCGCGATGGTATAGTGCCGGCTCATTGCGCTGCAGCCCGCAACTCCTGTTGGCCCTGGTCGTGCTGTTGGTGGTCGCCGCCTGTAGCGGTGCTCGCTCGCGTCCGTCTACACCCTGCATGTCGGACTCGGAGTGCCGCGCAGAGCGAATCTGCCACGAAGGAAAGTGTCGCTTCGTGGAAGAGGTGCTCGCAGCGCTTGCGACACCCACGCTGGGGCCGGACGTCGCTGAATCGGGCGCAGCACCTCAAAGCGCCAACGGCTTCATGGGCGACGCGGCGCACACCGGTCGAAGCGAGAACCGCGGCCCATCGGCGAGGCCCTCGCCAGCATGGACCTACCAAACCGGAGCCCGTGTCTTTGCATCACCTGTCGCCGGTAATGACGGCACCGTTTACATTGGTTCGCTCGATGGGCAGTTCGTCGCCTTGAATCCCGACGGCTCGCTGAAGTGGCGGTACGCGGCGGGGCAAAAGATCTACCCGAGCGCGCTAGTCGCGGGCTCGTCGATCATCTTCGGAACGCACCAACGAGAGCTCGTGTCGCTTTCGCTTCAGGGGCAGCCTCGCTGGAAGCTTCCCCTCAAGGACGTCGTGGATGCATCAGCAACCTTGGGCCCGGACGGACGGGTCTACGTCGTAGCCAACGGCGCCTATGCGGTCGACCTCCTCGGCCGCCTGCACTGGCACAAACCGACGGCCGACCACGTTCGAACCGCTCCGGTGATTCACCCGGCACGCCTCGTGATCATCGGTACGACAGAAGGATCGCTGGTCGCGCTTCGGCTCGACGGCTCGCTCGCCTGGTCGGTACAGCTCCGCGGCGCAATCGAGGGCGCTGCGTCAATCGATGACGAGGGGTACATTTACACGGGCACGGGTCGCGGGGAAATCGTTCAAGTCGATCAGACGGGCGCCGTGCGCTGGAAATTCAAGACCGGCGACGAAGTCCGAGCAACCCCGGCGATCGCGCGAGACGGCACGATCATCGTCGGCTCGTACGACGGGAACGTTTATGCCATAAGCCCCTCGGGCGCCCTTCGCTGGAAGGTCGCCACTCGGGGCCGAGTACGTGCCTCAGCCCGAATCGATGCGGATGGTCGCATCTACGTGGGCTCGCAAGACAACTTCCTCTACTGTATCGACCCCAGCGGTTCTGTGCTTTGGCGTTACAACGTCGGCCAGGACGTCGACTCGACAGTGGAAATTGGATCCGACGGAACATTGTATTTCGGATCCGACGACGGCGGGGTTCACGCCCTGCGATAGAAATGATGAACGAAGAAATTCCTGAAAAGAACGAAATCCTGCAGATTCTGCAGGCACACGCTCCCCGTGCGATGCACGTGGGAGAGCTTTGCGGACGGCTCAATGTTCCGCGCAGCGCCAAGGACGAGGTCGTCCGGCGCCTTCTGTTGCTCGAAGACGAGAAGCTCGTGACCGAGATGCCGGGCTTGCGCTTTCGTGCGCTGCCTGCGGAAAAGAACAAGAAGCGAGGTCACGAGCAGGCGAATACGACGACACGAGGTCGCGGCCGCAAGGCCCAGGAGCGGCAGCAGCTCGCCTCACCGCTGAGTCCGGTGATCCAGGGTAAGCTGACGATGACACGCCAAGGGTACGGCTTCGTCAACGTGTACGACGGAGGCTCCGACGTCTTCATTCCGCCCGATGCGGTGGGTCCATCCCTTCATGGGGACACGGTCCAGCTCCGGGCCCGCCCTTCGTCGAAGGGCAGAGAAGGTCTCATCGTCGGCGTCGTCGAGCGGCGACTGAAGTACGTGACCGGGATGCTGCACCCAAGGGGCCGGGGGATGAGCTTCGAGCCCGACGACGAGCGGCTCCGCTCGCCCATGCGCGTGGTAGGCAAGGTGCCAAAGTCCGTCCGCAAAGGAGACGTAATCCTCGCAGAGATCGTCACCTTTCCACAGCGGAGCGAGGACCGGCCCGAGGTGGGGATCGTCGAGGTGCTCGGCGCACAAGGGGTCGCACGGACCGAGGTGGAGAAGATCAAAATCCGCGACGGGATCCGGGAGGTCTTCCCAGACGACGTCGAGCTAGAGGCCGCCGCCCTCCCCGCCCGCGTGGACCGCGACGTCGTGAAGAATCGCGAGGACCTTCGAGACGTCGATCTCGTCACGATCGACCCGGAAACCGCGCGCGACCACGACGACGCGATCTGGGTCGAGCGCACCGGCAACGGATTCCGTCTCATCGTCGCGATCGCAGACGTATCTCACTACGTCACCGAAGGCAGCCCGATGGACCGCGAAGCGATAAGCCGAGGCACGAGCGTATATCTGCCGGACCGCGCGATCCCAATGCTGCCACCAGAGCTCTCGACCAACCTCGCGTCACTCGTGCCGAACCGCGACCGGCTCTGCATGGCGGTCGAAATGCACATCGACGAGAAGGGGCACGTGAGCTCCCATCGCATCTTCGAAGCCGTGATGCGCTCGCACGGGAAGCTCTACTACGAGGGCGTGGCCCGCGCGCTCCGGCTCACCGACAAGAGCCCGCATCAGCCCTCGGCCGAAAAGCGGGTCGAGACGCTCAAAATCCTCCTCGACCTTTCGCAGCGGCTTCGAGCGCGCCGGCAGAAACGGGGCTCGCTCGATTTCGACCTTCCGGAGGGGAAGATCGTCCTCGACGAGCACGGAGAGCCAAAGGAGATCGTCCAGTCCCGCAAAGACCCAGGCATTCGACAAGCGTACCGCATCGTCGAGGACATGATGCTGGTGACCAACGAAACCGTTGCTGCGCACATCAAGCGGCACGCCGCGCCCGGTGTGTTTCGGGTCCATGGCAAGCCCGACTCAGAGCGGATCTCCATGTTCTGCGAGGTCGCGAAGTCGTTCGGCTATGAGCTCGAAGAAGAGGCCGCGTCGACTCCAAAGCAGCTCAGTCAGTTCCTTCGTCGAATCGAAGGCACGGACGAAGCCTCGCTGCTCCGATACTTGCTCTTGCGAGCCATGCAGCAAGCGATTTACGACACCGACCCGACCACCGGTCACTTCGCACTCGCTGCGAAGGACTACCTACACTTCACGTCTCCGATCCGACGGTATCCAGACTTGCTGGTCCATCGCGTCCTTCGGAGCATGATTCGGAACGAAAGCCTCGACTCGGCTTCGCTACGACCACGGCTGCAGCGATTTGCGGCACAGGCAAGTGAGTCCGAGCGCCGCGCGATGATCGTCGAGCGCGACGTCATGGACGTCTACCGGACCATCTACATGCAGAAGCACATCGGAGACGAGTTCGAGGGGCGGATCTCGGGCTTTGCACCCTTTGGCATCTACATTCAGCTGACAGATCCCTTCGTGAGCGTCCTGCTCCCATTCGAGCAGCTCGAAGATCGGTACGAACCGGACGACCTGGGCATTCGCTTGATCGGCGCGAGGACGGCGAAGATCTTCACGATGAACGATCCCGTCACCGTGCGGATCGAGGACGCCAATGTACAGGCTCGCGACGTCATAGGCTCACTGTTGGAACACCAGCCCGCAGAGGCGCCGACACAGGTTCGCAGGATGCAACGCAGCGGCGGCAAAGAGCGCGGCCGAGCGCCCAAGAAGCGCGGCGATGCGCGCGAAGAACGGAAGGCGTCGCCGAGGAAGCGCACCAGCCCTTCAAAGAAAAGGGGCAGCCAACCGAAGAAAGGGCGAGACGATTCGAAGACGCAGAGCGCCGAACCCAGGAAACGGCCGCGACGCACACGACGCAAGTAATGGCTCGAACGAAGCGACACCTTCTGGCCGTCCCAGAGCTGATCGCTCGCAAGCGTGAGGGAAACAAGCTGAGCGATCAGGACATCCAGGCCCTGATTGCCGGCTTCATGGACGGCTCGGTCGCTGACTACCAGATGAGCGCCCTCGCGATGGCGGTCTACTTTCGAGGCATGGATTTCGATGAGACGGTCGCGATGACCCTCGCCATGCGGGACAGCGGAACGGTCCTGAACCTCGACGCGCTCGACGCTCCAAAAGTGGACAAGCACTCCACGGGGGGCGTCGGAGACAAAGTCAGCATTTGCCTCGCCCCCATCGTCGCGGCCTGCGGGGTGGCTGTACCGATGATGAGCGGTCGCGGCCTCGGACATACCGGAGGCACACTCGACAAGCTCGAAGCAATTCCCGGGTTCCGAGTCGATCTTTCGGTGCGGGAGTTTCGCGCTCAACTTCGAAAGATCGGTTGCGCGCTGATCGGGCAAACGGGAGATCTCGCACCGGCCGACAAGCGCCTCTACGCACTGAGGGATGTCACCGGAACGGTGGAATCGATTCCCCTGATCACCTCGAGTATTCTGTCGAAGAAGCTCGCGGAGGGGATCGACGCGCTGGTGCTCGATGTAAAAGTCGGCCGCGGGGCGTTCATGAAGACCGAATCGGAGGCAAGGGCGCTGGCGCGTTCTCTGGTGCGCGTTGGAAGCCTTGCCGGGAAACGGGTCTCTGCGCTCCTGACCGACATGAACAGCCCAATTGGCTATACGATCGGCAATGCGCTCGAAACCAGCGAGGCGCTCGAAATTCTCCACGGTGAAGGGCCCGACGATCTGCGGCAGCTGACATACGAGCTGGCGGTCGAGATGTTGCGTGCCGCGGGCGTCGCTAAAACCAAGGCCCAGGCGCGACGACGCGTCGAGCTGGCCGTCAAAGATGGGAGCGCTCTCGAAAAGATGCGGCAAATCGTCGGCGCACAAGGCGGCGATCCCGCCGTTGTGGACGCACCCGATCGACTCGCGCTGGGGCGTCGCCGATCGAGCATTCGTGCGACGAAAGCCGGCTACGTCACGGAGCTCGATCCCCTCGAGCTGGGGTTCGCATCGATGGGCCTGGGCGCAGGCCGCAGCCGTGCCGAGGACACGGTCGATTGGGGAGCCGGAATCCGGTTGCACGTGCAGCGCGGTGACCAAGTCCGGAAGGGCGACCCGCTTGCCACCTTGTATGCGTCGCGCGGTGCCTTGCTCGGCCCGGGCGCGGAACGTACCGCCTCAGCGATAGGAATCGGGAAGCGGCGCCCCACCCCGCGGGATCGGATCATCGCGATGATTCGCCGCTGACCATGCAGCCTCCATGAACCGGCGCGCTGATCTGCGTGCGAAGGTCGTCGTATTCAGGAGAATCCACATAGCTCGTGTCGGGGAAGTCGGAGCGAGCGGCGTACCGTTCACCGAGCGCCACGATGAACTCCGCCCCGCTTGCTTGTTCGAGCGCCGCAAGCACATGCGATGCGCTGACCAAGCGAGCCTCTTCCTCCCAAGTGCGCTGTGCGTCGTTGAGTACTGTGAGAAGCGTGCTCTCTCCATTGCTCTGGCGACGAAGTCGGAGATCGGTGTCCAGCGCGAAGGCGGTCCCCGCCCAATACACACGTTGGTAGGCTCCCGTTCGGTTCATGCTCCGGCTCTCGTCTGCGAGTGGGCGCCCGGAGCCGGAACGCCTGCCGCGCTTGAAACCTTCGCGGATGCGCCGCCAGGTGCGGTCGCTGCTCTGCAGACCGCATCGTGCGCGGAGCACCTCCTGGAGGTAGGTCGCGATGCCCTCCGAAAGCCAGCGGTCCTTGGCGCGCAACCGCGGCAACCAGAGGTGCGAGAGCTCGTGAATGGCGACCCAATCCGCCTCGAGCGCAGCCCCTTCGGCATCGACGGACGGAAGCAGCAGAATCGACGAACCACCACCACGTCGGACCATCCCGAACGCGACCTCGGCTCCTGGATCGTCGACAGGAACGATGACGAACTGAAGACGATCACGAGGGAATCGACCCCCGACCGACGCCGTGGCTTCGATGGCCCGAGTGAGCCAACGCCGAACGTCTCCTTCGACTGGAGCAGCTCCGAGACGCGCAACTTCGACGCGAGCGTTGGCAACTGAAAACGCTTGCCGGTCGAACGTCCCAAACACACCGAACGTCTCGTCGAAGAATACGTTTCGGTTCGGCTGGTAGACGCCGTTGGATTGCGGCCATGACAACGACACTTGTCCGTCAGCCGGAACCGCGAAACGAACCGAGGTGCTGACCTCGCGGGGAAACGGCTCGGGCCGCCAGAGCCACTGGCTCTGCGAAAGGACCACCGCAGAGGAATCCCAGAGCCCGAACCGGCTCCGCTCGAACTGCGTTTCGTACTCGACGCATTCGTGTGAACGTTGTTGACGCAGCAGTATCCGACCGTCACGGGTCTCGAGAGGGATGCCATCGATCCACGCGCCCCGGAGTCGGCTCGCAGCGCTCCTATCCATCGGAACCAACCCCGACAGAGCCAAGCCGTCGAAGCATGCGAGAACGCGAGCGCCGCCGAGGTTGTCAAAGATTGTAACCGTGTAGTCTGCGATCCCACGTGAATGCGGGTCGACGGCCGCACGGTCCGTCGCGTGGGCGCACGAAACGAGGCAAAACAGCCCTGCGATCCTTCCGATGTTCAGCACGATCTAAGTCCTCAGAATCTATGGCGTATTCGACTCAGACCGCCAGTAGCCGGAGCGAACAATTCAGATGAAACATCTGGGCGCGACGGACGTAGAGCATGTCATGACGCACGCTTCGCTTTCGGATTGCGACCCACGATCGCTTTGGCTAGCGTGCCTTCATGGGAAGCGGGGGTATGGGATTGGTCCCTGACGCCGCGTTGCATCACCGGGGAGCGGTTTGAATGCTCCAGATGCTCTTACGAACAAATAGAGGGTAGACAAACATGAACTCAGCACTCAAGCACACGATCATCGCGATGGCGACTGCGGCACTCAGTGTGACGGCCGGATGCAAGTCGGACGCTGGTCCGGAAGCCACCGAGGCGACGACAGGCGCCGAGACTGCTGCGGCTGAAGCCTCTTGCGGTGAAGGCAGCTGCGGTGGAGCGAAGGACGCGGCCGAAGAGGCCGGCGACGCAGCGGAGGCTTCCTGCGGCGAAGGCAGCTGCGGCGGCGCGAAGTAGTCTTCCACGCGCACCTCGCTAGCCCGAAGGGTGCAGCAAGGTATTTCGAGCCGCGGCGGCGTTTGTCGCCGCGGCTCGTCGTTTTCCGGGACCCGTATGAGTCGAAATATCAGTGCCGAGGTGAACAGTAGGGTCCAAGGAATCGGCCTTGGCTTGCGCTATGACCTTGCAACCGAGCTGCTCGAACGCCGGCCGGAAACGGTCTCGTGGCTGGAGATTCACCCCGAAAACTATGTCAATCGAGGCGGCCGTTACCAGGAAATGCTCGACCTGGCGCGGCAAGACTGGCCCATCGTCACCCACGGGCTGAGCACCTGCCTCGGCGCGCTCGAGCCATTCGACGCCAGCTACCTCCGGGAGCTGCGGTCGTTCTTGTCTGATGTCGAGGTCCCTTGGCACAGCGAGCACTTGTGTCTCGGGGGCGTCGAAGATCGATTCTTTCACGACTTGCTTCCGCTTCCATTCACCGAGGAGGCTGCGCGAATTGCGTCTCAGCGATTGATCGAAGTGAGGGACGCGATCGACCTGCCCTTGGCCTTGGAGAACGCGAGCTACTACGCGCCGCAATGCGACGATGGATTGGCGGAGGCGGATTTCGTGGTCGAGGTCTTGGAACGCGCGGACGCAAAGCTGCTTTTGGACGTCAACAACATCTACGTAAACGCTCGCAACTTCGACTTCGATCCCAAAGCTTACATCGACAAGATTCCGCCCAGCCGTGTGGTGCAGATCCACGTCGCGGGTCACTTCGTTCGCGAGGATGGGCTGAGGATCGACACGCATGGCGAATCCGTGCCGAACGAGGTCTATCAGCTCCTCGACTACGCGCTTCGGAAGGTCGGCCCGGTGCCCGTCCTTCTCGAAAGGGATAACAATGTCCCGCCACTCGACGAGCTTCTCGCCGAGGTCGACGAGCTCTGGAAGATCTATCGTCGCGCAACGGATGACGAGCATGCTGGCTGATCGCACCAAAGCCATGCAGCGCGTTTGCTTCGACGCGGAACCGAGTGAAGCCGACCTCGAGCTTCTGGGATCCCGCGAACGCTGGCTGGTGTATCGAGAGCTCGTCCAGAACAGGCTCGTCGAGGTCATCAACGTCGCCCTCGCTCGCACGAAGTCGGCGCTCGGAGACGAGTCGTTTGGTCGTGCGGTGTCAGCGTGGCTCAGCAAGGGCGGGCCCAAGACCCGATACCTGCGCTATGTGCCCGCCGAGCTGGCGGATTTCGCGATTCCGATCTGGCAGGACGAGGAAGCACCTTGGATAGCCGAGTTGGCGCGCTTCGAGATCGCCAGCTGGAATGTGCGACACGCGCCCCGAGATCCAAAACCCGAACTTGAGTTCGCGTTCGACAGAAGGCCGGTCCTCGGCCCTGCGCTGGAAGTCGTCCGCCTAGAGTATCCGGTGCACAAGAAACCCACCCCGGCCGCAGGCTACGAACCCGACTCGACCTTCCTCTGCGTCTACCGAGACGCCGGTCACCGAGCGGCGACAAGAACGCTCAACCCCTTGGCGGCTGACCTCCTCGATGCATGGAAACGCGCCGATGAAACCGTCGCAGAATCGGTCCAGCGAATCGCTGCCCAACACCACACAGAAATCGGCCCGGCCTTCATAGAAAAGCTCTCCGCCATCATCGCCGAATTCATCATCGGGGGACACTCTAGTAGCCTTCGACCTTGCTGATGATTTCATTCATGATTTCGCGCGTGCCGCCGCCGATCGGGTAGAGGCGGGCATCGCGATAGAGTCGCTCTACGACGTACTCGCGCATGTACCCGTAGCCGCCGTGGATTTGGACCGCCTGGTCGCAAACTCGCGAGCACATGTCGGTTGCCGCGTTCTTGGCCATCGCCGCCAGGGACGGCGTTTGCTCTCCATTGAGGAAGCGCGCGACGCATTCGCCAGTGAGCGCACGTGCCGCGGCAATGTCAGTAGCCATGTCGGCGAGCTTGTGTCGGATCACCTGAAAGCCTGATAGCGACTTGCCGAACGCGTGTCTCTGCTTGGCGTAGACGACCGACTCCCGATAGGCGAGCTCGGCGATCGCAACGCACTGGCCCGCAAGCATGAGTCGCTCCGTGACGAAGTTGGTCATGATCATCAGGAAGCCAGTACCCTCCTCACCGATGAGGTTTTCGGCCGGCACGCGGCACTCCTCGAACGCAAGCTCGGCCGTGTCGCTGGCCCACCAGCCCGTCTTTTTGAGCTTGCCTGTCACGCTGAAGCCGGGAGTGTCGCTGTCGATGATCAGCATCGAAATGCCCCCGTGACCCTCGCCTCCAGTCCGCACTGCAGTTGTCACGAAGTCTGCGCGCGTGCCGGAGGTGATGAAGGTCTTGGCACCGTTCACGACGTAGTAGTCCCCGTCGCGAACCGCCCTGGTCGTCACGGCCGCTACGTCGCTTCCTCCACCCGGTTCTGTGATGCCGAGCGCTGAAACTTTGTCGCCACGCAGCGTCGGTCGAACGTAGCGCTGCTTTTGTGCATCGTTTCCGAACTTCACGATCGGCGGCAGCGCAATGCCGTGGCTGCCGAGCCCCACGCAGGTCCCCACCGACTTCCCGGCGATCACCATTTCTTCGGCGGCCACCAAGACGTGGCTCAAGTCTCCCCCGTCACCGCCCAACGCCTCTGGATAGCCCGTCCCGAGGAAGCCCGCCGCGGCAGACTTCTGATAAAGGTCGCGTGGGAACTCGTTGGCCTCTTCCCAAGCATAGGCGTGCGGTGCGATTGTTGAAGCCGCGAAGCGTCGTACCTGCTCACGCAGCGCGAGATGCTCGTCCGTTTCGAATAGATAGGTCTTCATTGCCCTTCTCCGCTCCGCCAACTCTACACGGCGTGGCTTCCGTCAGTTAGACGAATTCCGGATCGGGGAGTCGGAGGGCCCGACTTCGACTACTCTTCGCTGGCCGCGGCAGCAACGGGCTCCGGCTCGAGGAAGGTCCGGGCCGGCGCAAGCGGCTTCACCGCATCGTCCGCGACCACCATGTCGATCTTGTTGTACGCGCCAAGGCCCGTCCCGGCAGGAAGCAGCCGGCCCATGATGACATTTTCCTTGAGACCGCGAAGCTCATCGAGCTTGCCGCTGATCGCGGCCTCGGTGAGCACCTTTGTCGTCTCCTGGAAGGACGAAGCGCTGATGAACGATTCGGTCGAAAGCGAGGCCTTGGTGATGCCGAGCAAGAGCGGCTCTGCGACCGCAGGCTGGCCGCCCTTGGCAATGACCCGCTCGTTCTCGCGTTCGAACACCGTCTTCTCGACCTGCTCGTCGGGTAGGAACCGGGTATCGCCCGTCTCCTTGATTCGAACTCGTCGGAGCATCTGACGAACGATGACCTCGATGTGCTTGTCGTTGATCGCGACGCCCTGCAGTCGGTAGACCTGCTGGATCTCGTCGACCAACCACGCGGCGAGCTCTTTTTCACCCTTGACCTTGAGAATGTCATGTGGGTTTGCAGGGCCGTCCATCAAAGGCTCGCCGGCGCGCACGTGATCACCGTCTTTCACGGTCAAGTGCTTGCCCTTCGCGATGAGGTACTCCTTCGGTTCACCGACCTCCGGCGTGATCATGACCTTTCGCTTGCCCTTGGTGTCCTTACCAAAGGTGACGATGCCATCGATTTCGCTGATGATCGCGTGATCCTTGGGCTTGCGAGCTTCAAATAGCTCGGCAACACGCGGCAGACCACCGGTGATGTCCTTGGTCTTCGTCGTCTCGCGCGGGATCTTCGCGATGATTTCGCCGGCTTCGACGGTCTGACCATCCGCGGGGACGATGTTCGCGCCTACTGGCAAGAAGTAGCGGGCCATGTTCTCGCCTGCCCCCGTGCTCTGCGTGTCGCCAGTCTTCGGATCTTTGATGGAAATACGAGGACGCGCGCTGGGATCACGGGATTCGATGACGACCCGCCGGGAAAGACCGGTGACCTCGTCGAGCTTCTCGTCCATGGTCACCGCTTCGACGACGTCGCCGTACTTCACGATACCACGAACCTCGGTGAGGATCGGAATGGCGTAGGGGTCCCACTCGGCGAGCATCGTGCCTCGTTCGACGCTATCGCCTTCTTTGACCTTCACGAACGCGCCATAGGTCAGCGTGAAGTGCTCACGCTCACGACCCGACTCATCGACTACCGTCACGGCGCCATGGCGGTTCATTACGACGACCGTGCCGTCGTCCTTGGTAATCAGCTTGGCGTTGTCGAACTTCACGACGCCGCCCGAGCGCGACTCGATGGAGCTCTGCTCGATCTTGCCTCGAGCGGCAGCACCACCGATGTGAAACGTACGCATGGTGAGCTGAGTGCCCGGCTCACCGATCGACTGAGCACCGATGATCCCAACGGCCTCACCGATGTTGACCTCGAAACCGCGCCCGAGATCTCGGCCGTAACACATCACGCAAACGCCACGACGGTTCTGACAGGTCAAAACGGAGCGAATCAACACCCGCTCGATACCGGCGGCTTCGATGCGGGCCACACGAGCTTCGTCGATTTCCTGGTTGGCTTCGACGAGCGTTTCGTCGGTGACGGGGTCGGTGATGTCCTCGAGCGCGATTCGGCCCAGAACGCGCTCACCGAGCGGAGTGACCACCTCACCGCCCTCTTCGAGCTTGCTCACCCAAATGCCGTCGAGCGTCTCGCAGTCGTAGTCTGTGATGACGGCGTCCTGCGCCACATCGACGAGACGCCTCGTCAGGTAGCCCGAGTTCGCAGTCTTCAAGGCTGTGTCGGCCAGACCCTTTCGGGCACCGTGTGTCGAGATGAAGTACTGCAGGACGGTCAGCCCCTCACGGAAGTTCGCCGTGATGGGTGTCTCGATGATCTCGCCTGACGGCTTGGCCATCAGGCCACGCATGCCGGCCAGCTGACGAATCTGCTGGTTCGAGCCACGAGCGCCCGAATCGGCCATCATGAAGATGGAGTTGAAACTCGGTTGTGTGGACTTCTCACCCGTCTCCGGATCGGTGACCTCGTCGGTGCCGATTGATTCCATCAAGTCGCGAGCGACCTGGTCGGAGGCTTCAGCCCAAATGTCGACGACCTTGTTGTAACGTTCGCCGTCGGTGATCAGGCCTTCCTGGTATTGCTCGACGACCGTAGTGACGTCTTCCTGAGCGGCCCCAAGCACGTCCTTCTTCGAGTCGGGGATGATCATGTCATCCATGCAGATCGAAATTCCGGCGCGGGTCGACATCTCGAAGCCCATCGTGCGCAACCGGTCCGCGAGAAGGACGGTGTTCTTGTTGCGGCTGGCCCGGTAACATTCGTCGATGAGCCCGCTGAGCGCCTTCTTGTCGAGCACCTTGTTGACCGCCGGGAACTCCATCCCCGGGGGCAAGACATCGCTGACGAGAACGCGGCCAACGGTGGTGTCGTAGATCTTACCCTTGTAGCGGTAGCGAATGCGGCTGTGTAGGCCGACCATGTTTTGGTCGTACGCCATCCTAAGCTCGTCTGCAGAGGCGAAAATGCCCGTGAACTGACCTTCCTTCTCCTGGCCGTCACGGTACTCACCCTTACCGAAGGTTTTCTCGCGCGTCATGTAGTAGAGGCCGAGGACGATGTCTTGGGTCGGATTGATGATTGGGCGGCCGCTTGCCGGAGACAAGATGTTGTTCGTGCTCATCATGAGCACGCGTGTCTCCATCTGAGCCTCGACCGACAGCGGAACGTGAACCGCCATCTGGTCACCGTCGAAGTCCGCGTTAAACGCCGTGCAAACGAGCGGGTGCAGCCGGATTGCCTTGCCCTCGATCAGCACTGGTTCGAAGGCCTGAATGCCCAAGCGGTGAAGCGTCGGCGCGCGGTTGAGCATCACCGGGTGCTCGGTGATGACCTCTTCGAGAATGTCCCAGACTTCGGGCTTCTCCTTCTCGACGAGCTTCTTAGCGCTCTTGATCGTGGTGACGTAGCCGCGCTCTTCGAGCTTGTTGTAGATGAACGGCTTGAAGAGCTCGAGTGCCATCTTTTTCGGCAGGCCGCACTGGTGCAAACGCAGCGCCGGGCCGACGACGATGACCGAACGGCCGGAGTAATCGACTCGCTTGCCGAGCAGGTTCTGGCGGAAACGCCCCTGCTTGCCCTTGAGCATGTCGGACAAGGACTTGAGCGGACGCTTGTTCGGACCGGTGATGGTCTTCCCGCGACGGCCGTTGTCGAAGAGCGCGTCGACGGCCTCCTGCAGCATGCGACGCTCGTTCCGGATGATGATCTCCGGTGCGTTGAGCTCGATGAGCCGCTTGAGGCGATTGTTTCGGTTGATGACGCGACGGTAGAGATCGTTGAGATCGGAAGTCGCGAAGCGCCCCCCATCGAGCGGAACCAAGGGACGGAGATCCGGCGGCAACACCGGAATCACCGAGAGCATCATCCACTCGGGTCGATTTCCCGAATCGCGGAAGGCCTCGATGACCTTGAGACGCTTCGCGAACTTCTTGCGTTTCGCTTCGCTGGTCGCTTCCTTGAGGTCCAAGCGAAGCTGCTCGGCCATGGCGTGCACGTCGAGCTCCCGGAGCATCTCGAGGACCGCCTCGCCACCCATGCGCGCTTCGAACGCGTCATCGCCATACTCGTCGAGCATGTCGTGGTAGCGATCCTCCGTGAGAATCTCACCGCGCTCGAGCGCCGTCTCTTTGGGATCGAGAACCACGTAGCTCTCGCAGTAGAGCACGCGTTCGAGGTCCTTGAGCGTGATGTCGAGAATCGCGCCGATGCGGCTCGGAAGGCTCTTAAGGAACCAGATGTGCGCAACCGGAGTGGCCAAGGTGATGTGACCGAGGCGCTCACGGCGGACCTTGCTCTGAATGACTTCGACGCCGCACTTCTCGCAGACGATGCCGCGGTGCTTCATGCGCTTGTACTTGCCGCAGATGCACTCGTAGTCTTTGACGGGCCCGAAGATTTTCGCGCAGAAGAGGCCGTCGCGCTCTGGCTTGAACGTACGGTAATTGATGGTTTCGGGCTTTTTGACTTCGCCGTGAGACCACTCGCGGATCTTCTCCGGAGAGGCCAACGAAATGCGAATCGCTGAAAACGCCAGTGGGTCTTTCGGCTTTTCGAAGAAGCTGAAGATATCCTTCATTACTTACTCTTCCTCCGCGGCAAGGACGTCATCCGACCTGCGCCCCATTTGACTGGTCTCGACCAACTCGACGTTCAGGCAAAGTGCCTGAAGCTCCTTCATGAGGACGTTGAAGCTCTCCGGCAGTCCGGCTTCGAGCTGGTAGTCCCCCTTCACAATCGATTCGTACATGCGCGTCCGGCCCTGCACATCGTCGGACTTGACGGTCAGGAACTCCTGTAACGCGTATGCGGCGCCGTAGGCCTCCATCGCCCAGACCTCCATCTCACCGAGCCTTTGCCCGCCGAACTGCGCCTTGCCACCCAGCGGCTGCTGCGTGACTAGCGAGTAGGGGCCGATGCTTCGTGCGTGGATCTTGTCGTCGACCAAATGGTGCAGCTTGAGCATGTACATGATGCCCACGGTGACGTCCTCGTGGAACGCGTCCCCCGTGCGCCCATCGAAGAGCACCGTCTGACCATTGTCCTGCACTCCCGCGAGCCTGAGGAGATCTTTGATCTCGTCCTCGCTCGCGCCGTCGAAGACCGGTGTAGCCAGTTGAAGGCCGTGCTTCCAGCTCTTGGCCATCGCTGCGACCTCGCCATCAGGAATCGCGTCGAGCACCTTCACGATGTCGCCGCCCTTGAAGATCGCGCGAATCCGCTCGCGCAGCTCCGCAGCGCTGGCCTTTGTTTCGACCATCTCCTGCAGCTGAGTGCCAAGCAGATAGCCGGCCCAGCCGAGGTGAGTCTCGAGGATCTGACCGACGTTCATACGGCTCGGAACACCAAGTGGGTTCAATACGATGTCGACCGGCTTTCCGTTCGGAAGGTACGGCATGTCCTCTTCCGGAAGAATCCGGCTGACGACACCCTTGTTACCGTGGCGACCGGCCATCTTGTCGCCGACCTGGAGCTTGCGCTTGATGGCGACGTAGACCTTCACCATCTTGATGACGCCCGGAGGAAGCTCATCGCCCTTGCCGAGCTTGTCGATCTTCTCCTGGAAGAGCATCTTGACGGCATCGACTTGATCGTCGACCTGTTCGAGGATCGCGTCGGTCTTGTCTTTGTCCTTGTCGACCTCGATGTGAGCCCAGTGCTTGTGCGGGATCCCATCGAGATCCTCATTCGTAATCTTGGCGCCCTTGGCGAGGAGCTCCGCGCCCTTGTCGCCAACCAGCTTCGCTGTCGTGGTGCTGCCTACGAAGTACTTGCGAACGCGATCATGTGCGGAGTCGACGACGATCTTGATCTCGTCCGCCATGTCTTTTTCGAGCTTCGCGCGCTCCGTCTCCTCGATTTGAAGCGAGCGCTCGTCTTTCTCGGTGCCCTTGCGCGCAAACACGCGGGCGTCGATCACGATGCCGGTCACCCCCGGTGGCACCTTGAGTGAGGTGTCGCGGACGTCGCCAGCCTTTTCACCGAAGATGGCGCGAAGGAGTTTCTCTTCGGGCGAGAGCTGTGTCTCACCCTTCGGCGTGATCTTACCGACCAAGATGTCGCTCGAGCTGACCTCGGCGCCGATTCGAACGATGCCCGACTCGTCGAGGTCTTTGAGGGCCTCTTCGCCCACGTTCGGGATGTCTCGCGTGATCTCTTCCTTGCCGAGCTTGGTGTCGCGAGCGACACACTCGAATTCCTCGATATGGACGGACGTGTAGACGTCGTCCTTGGCGATCCGCTCGGACAACAGAATCGAGTCCTCGAAGTTGTACCCACCCCAGGGCATGAACGCGACGATCACGTTTTGGCCGAGTGCGAGCTCACCGCGGTCGGTACTCGGGCCGTCTGCGATGACGTCGCCAGCTTTGACCCGGTCTCCGGGGCGAACGATTGGCGTTTGGTTGTAAGCCGTGTTCTGGTTGGAGCGCTGGAACTTGTTGAGGCGATAAATATCGGGGAACGCGCCGGCAAGCCCTTCGGCTTTGACGACGATTCGTGTCGCGTCGACCGACTCCACCACGCCGTCCTGCTGCGCGACCACGCAAACACCGGAGTCACGCGCGACCCGCGCTTCGATGCCCGTGCCGGAAATCGGAGCGTGCGTTCGAACGCACGGAACAGCCTGACGCTGCATGTTCGAGCCCATCAGGGCGCGGTTTGCGTCGTCATGCTCGAGGAATGGAATCAACGACGCGGCGACCGAAACCAGCTGGTTCGGCGAGACGTCCATCAGCTGCACGGTTTTTGGCGGAACCATCACGAACTCGCCGTTGAAGCGCGCGCTGATCAGCGTTCCCTCCAGCTTGCGGCTGAGATGCGCGATTTTCGCGTTCGCCTGGGCGATGTAGTGCCCCTCTTCTTCTAGGGCAGAGTACCAGCGCACTTGCTCATCGAGCACGATGCCGTCCTCGACCTTTCGGTACGGAGTTTCGACGAACCCGTACTCATTTACGCGCGCGTAGGTCGAAAGCGATGCGATGAGGCCGATGTTCGGGCCTTCCGGCGTCTCAATCGGGCAGATACGACCGTAGTGAGTCGTGTGGACGTCTCGAACCTCGAAGCCCGCGCGCTCACGCGTCAACCCCCCGGGCCCAAGAGCGGACAAGCGCCGCTTATGGGTCACCTCGCTGAGCGGGTTGGTCTGGTCCATGAACTGCGAGAGCTGGCTCGAACCGAAGTACTCTTTCACGACCGCGCTCACCGGCTTTGCATTGATCAAGTCGTGCGGCATGAGCGTCTCAATTTCTTGAGACATGTTCATGCGCTCCTTGATCGCGCGCTCCATGCGAACGAGGCCGATGCGGTACTGATTTTCCATCAGCTCGCCCACGGCACGAACGCGCCGGTTGCCCAAGTGGTCGATGTCGTCGACGGAGCCGCGGCCATTCTTGAGCTCGATGAGGTTCTTCACCGTCTCTAAAATGTCCGTATTGGTGAGAACCGTGTGATCGAGGTCCGGACGCTCGTCCTCTTCGACGTCTTTATAGAACTTGTAATTCAACTTGAGACGCCCAACCTGGCTCAGGTCATAGCGTTCCGGATTGAAGAACAGGTTGTTGAACAGGTTTCTCGCCGTGTCGAGAGTGGGCGGATCGCCCGGTCGCAGGCGCCGGTAAATCTCGAGGATGCCTTCATCTTGCGACTGCACCTTGTCGACGAGCAGCGTGTCGCGGAGATACGAACCGACGTTGAGGCCGTCGATGAACAGTACCTTGAACTCGTTGACGCCAGCTTCGTTGAGCGCGTCGATCCGGGCCTCGGTCACCTCTTCATTGACCGCGAGCAGAATCTCGCCCGTGTCCTCATCAATGACGTCCTCGGCAGCGGCTTTGCCGATCACCTCGGTGAAGTCGATCGGCAAGTAGTCGAGGCCCGCTGACTTGAGCTTGCGAATCGCCGCTCGGGTGAACTTGCGGTTCTTGCGGACCAGCACATCGTCGCCGACCGTGATGTCGTGGGTCGCGCGTTGGCCGGGCAAAAGCTCGTACTCGATTGACTTGGCGTACTGGTCCTTCGAGAGGATGTAGATTGTCTCGGTGTCGTAGTAGTAGTTGAGGAGCTCCTGGGTGTTGTACCCGAGCGCCTTCAACAGAACCGTTGCGGGCATCTTGCGACGGCGGTCGATGCGGACGTAGAGCAGGTCCTTCGGGTCGAACTCGAAATCGAGCCAAGAGCCCCGGTAGGGGATGATGCGGGCTTGGTAAAGGAGCTTGCCGGAGGAGTGGGTCTTGCCACGATCGTGGTCGAAGAAGACACCGGGGCTACGGTGAAGCTGACTGACGACGACGCGCTCCGTCCCGTTGATGATGAACGTGCCATTCACCGTCATCAGCGGGATTTCGCCAAAGTAGACTTCCTGCTCCTTGATGTCGCGGACGGCTCGCTCGGTGCTGTCACCGCCGGCGTCGTAGATGATGAGCTGGATCGTCACCTTGATCGGCGCGGCGTAGGTCATCCCACGCTGCCGACACTCGTCGACGTCGTACTTCGGCCTCTCGAGCGTGTACCCGCTGAATACCAACTCGCTCGTTCCATTGAAGTCACGAATCGGGAACACGCTGTTGAAGACTCCCTGAAGACCGGTGTTTTCCCGCTCGTCTCTGGGTACGTCTGTTTGAAGGAATTTATCGTACGAGCGCTTTTGAATGTCGATCAAATTCGGGATCTCGAGGATGTGCTCGATCTTCCCGAAGGAGTGTCGCATTCGAAAGCTCGTCTGAATCGTCGCCGCCATTAGAGAGACTCCTACCGAACCACTGCTACTGGAACCCTAAAGCCAAAAATTAAGAGACACGTGCGCGACAAGGAGACCCTTCGGCCCCCCGCCGCATCGCGGAAAGTCGTGAATGATGTGCTGCGCGAACCGGTGCTGCCCCGGCCGGGACGTTAACCCGGTCGGGCCCGTGTGCCAAGCCGAGGCACAGGGCTCCGAGAAATAACCCCATAGGGTTATTTTACGGTGACCTTCGCGCCAGCTTCTTCGAGCTTCTTTTTGATTTCGTCGGCCTCGTCCTTGGAGACGGCCTCTTTGACGACTTTGGGAGCGGCTTCCACCAAGGCCTTGGCGTCGGCCAAGCCGAGCTGAGTAATCTCACGAATGGCCTTGATCACGTTGATCTTCTTGGCACCCGCTTCGCTCAGCTCGACGTCGAACTCGGTCTGCTCTTCGGCTGCCTCTGCAGCGCCACCGCCCGCGGGTCCGGCCACGGCCACCGCTGCCGGTGCTGCCGAAACGCCCCACTTCTCTTCGAGCTCTTTGACCAGGTTCGCAACTTCCATGACGGTCCAGGAGCTAAGCTCTTCAACCATCTGTTCCACGTTCATATTTGGCATTCTTGACTCTCCGCTAACCGTGCGTGCGACACGGCTAAAATTGTTGTTGGATTACTCGCCTGCCTCTTTGCGCCGGTACGCATCGAGAACGAGAGCGAGGTTTTGGGCCGGCGCATTGATTTGGCCGACCAGGTTCTGCATGGGCGCCATCAACTGCGCGAGCAGCGACGCACGAATCTCATCCTTGCCCGGAAGCGAGGCGAGCTCCATTTCGACGCGTTTCGCGTCCAGGACTTGGCCGTCGAGGAGCCCGCACTTGACGACCAGCTTCTCGGTTCCTTCCTTCGGCTGAAGGATGTCGGAGTGCTCTTTGCGGAAGCTCTTGATCACCTTGGCCGCTGCCGAAGGATCTTCGAAGCTCCAGGCGATCGCCGTAGGGCCAACTAGGTACGCGGCGAACTCGTCGTTGTCGGCGAGCTCGGAGCCCTTCAGTGCTTTTCGAACGACGTTGTTCTTGACGACTTTGTACTCGACACCGGCGTCGCGGAAACGAGCGCGAAGGTCCGTGATCAGCTCGACGTTCACGCCACGAAAATCGACGAGAACAGTGGCGGTCGCGTTTGCGAAGCTCTCGCGTACCGAGACAGCCTGCGCTGCTTTGTCTTCTCGTGTGAGCCTCATGATTCCGCCTCCACCTCTATAGTGCCGGGGTCAACCTTGATCCCGGGTCCCATCGTGGAGCTCAAGGTGATGCTACGAAGGTAAGTCCCTTTGGCGGCGGGCGGCTTGGCCTTGACTAGCGCGCCAACCAGCGACTGCACATTGCCGGCGAGCTCGGACTCTCCAAACGATTTCTTGCCCACCTGCGCGTGGACGATGCCCGCCTTTTCGACACGAAATTCGACCTTGCCGGCCTTGGCCTCGCCAACGGCCTTGCTCACGTCGAAGGTCACGGTGCCGACCTTGGGGTTCGGCATGAGACCGCGAGGACCAAGGACGCGACCGAGGCGGCCAACCTGTCCCATCATGTCCGGGGTGGCGATCACGGTGTCGAACTCGAGCCAGCCCTCGTTAATCTTGGCGACTAGGTCATCACCCCCGACGAAATCGGCGCCGGCTTCCTCCGCCTCGCTCACCTTCTCGCCCTTGGCGAAAACGAGAACGCGGTTGGTCTTCCCGGTACCGTGTGGCAGGACGACAGCACCACGAACCATCTGGTCGGCGTGCTTTGGATCCACACCGAGTCGAACCGCAAGGTCGACCGACTCGTCAAAGCTTGCGAACGCCAGTTCCTTCACGAGCGAGACGGCTTCTCTCAAAGCATAGCGCTGGCTTTTGTCGGGCAACTGTAACGCGCCCGCGCGCTTTTTTCCGGGTTTCATCGTGACTCCTTGCGGCGACTCGAAGCCGCCTACCACCAACTGAGGTCCTGGGTGGTCCAGGTGAGCGAAGTCAAACGCTCTCGAGAGTTAGTCGACTAACTCGACCCCCATCGAACGCGCGGTGCCGATGATGCTCTGCATGCATGTCTCGAGCGAAGCCGCGTTGGTATCTTGAAGCTTGATCTGAGCGATTTCCTTCACCTGCTGCACGGTGATCTTGCCGACCTTGTCCTTGTTTGGCCGCGCAGAGCCCGACTCCAGATTCAAAGCCTTCTTGATCAAGACGGCCGCGGGCGGCGTCTTCATGATGAAGGTGAAGGAGCGGTCCTGATAAACCGAGATCACCACTGGGATGATTAGGCCCGCATCCTTTTGAGTCTTCGCATTAAACTCCTTGCAGAACGACATGATATTGACGCCGTGCTGACCGAGCGCAGGCCCGACGGGCGGAGAAGGGTTTGCCTTCCCTGCAGGGAGCTGAAGTTTGATCTGTCCGATGACCTTTTTCATGGATTCGGGCTTCTCCGGAGCGGCGAGTCATGCCTCAGGGCACGAATAATGCAACCCGATTTCTCGGAAATCTGGATCGCGTTCGACACATCCCCATCTAGGGATGTTTAGCTAGGCCGGCTAGTTCGTCTTTTCGACCTGGGCGTAGTCCAGTTCGACGGGCGTGGCGCGGCCGAAAATCGATACCAAGACGCGGACCTTGTGCTTCTCTTGGTTCACTTCTTCGATGGCACCCGTGAAATTGGCAAACGCGCCGCCGGTGACCCGGACGTGGTCACCCTTCTCGAACTCGACGCGGGGCTTGGGCTTGGCCGCGCCTTCCTCGACCTGCTGCTCGATAGCGGCGATCTCGCGTTCGGGAACCGGCGAAGGGTGGCGACCTCCGACGAAGCCGTTGACCTTGGGCGTGTCCTTGATGAGGTGCCAGGTCTGATCATCGAGGTCCATCTGGACGAAGATGTACCCTGGGTAGAACGTGCGCGAGCTCAGCCGTCGCTTTCCGCCTCGGCTCTCCTGGACGTTCTCCTTCGGAATTAGAATGTTCCCAAAGCGCCCTTCCATACCGGCCTGTTTGATTCGCTCTTCCAGCGAGAGCTTCACTTTGCTTTCGTAACCCGAATAGGCCTGAACGACATACCACTTCATTGGACTCACACGTTGTAAATGAGGTCGGTGATGTGGGACCAAACCGCGTCGTAGACGCCGAGAATGATTGCCGCGATCACGGACACGATGAGGACGACGACCGTCTGGGACCAGGTTTCCTTACGGGTAGGCCAACTTACTTTGGAAAGCTCGACGCAGACTTCAAGAACGAAGGTATGAATCTTGGTGGAGCGATACGCGATGACCGCCGAAATGAAGGCTATCAGGCCAGCCCCGACTGCAATTATCGTGCTGTCCGGCTCGGTCACGGCGTCCACGTTGTCGGCCAAGATGGTCCAGACCGCGGTGCTGCTCTTGATGAGGAACCAAGCCAGCGTGATGGCGCAGGCAGCGTAAGCGAATTGCACCCAGCGCTCTACCCCGAGCGTTCCGGTCGGCCTCGCTTTGTCTTGTTCTTTCGTAATCGCCATCGTTGTTCCTCGCGGCAGGCCAGGAGGGATTCGAACCCACAACCCGCGGATTTGGAATCCGCTGCTCTACCAATTGGAGCTACTGGCCTAGATGCGGGTCCTATTTACTCTCTTTGTGTTCCGTTCGCCCGTTGCATTTGGGACAGAACTTTTTCAGCGTCAGTCTCTCCGTCTGCCCGGGCCTTCTCACTTTTGTCGTCTGGTAGTTGCGCGCCCCGCACTCTGCGCACGCGAGCGCAACCTTAACCCGCCTATCGCTCAATGTCTTCCGGCGTCCCCGTCCGTTTCACGTCCACCCCGCTACTCGATTATCTTGGAGATGACGCCTGCGCCGATGGTCCGGCCGCCTTCGCGA
>CBESWY010000013.1:0-26989 GCA_965533395.1 uncultured Myxococcales bacterium | reverse complement strand
CGCCGGTCCCGCCGGCCTTCTCGCCGCGCGCTCGCTCAAGCATGCGGGCATCCCCTACGCGCAGTTCGACAAGAATGATGACGTCGGCGGCATCTGGGACATCAAGAACGATTGGTCCCCAATGTACGAAACGGCTCACTTCATTTCGTCCAAGACGGTATCAAACCTTCCGGGCTTCGACATGCCGGTGGACTATCCCGACTATCCGAACCACCAGCAGATCCTCAGCTACCTGATCGTCTTCGCAACTGGCTGCAAGGTCACCTACCCGTACATGGACGAGAACCTGTTCGAGTGGATCAGTAAGTACCCCGACCTCTACCTGAGCTCGCTCCACCGTGAATTCGACAACGTTTGCTGCCTCGGCCTTCATCAGACCGACGGCGGCGCGTACGACTTTTTCACGCTCCAGGCCGACATGATGTGCAACTTCATCCTAGACCAGGAGCAGAGGCCAAAATGGGCTGCGAAGTTCCACGATCTCAAAAAGAACGATCGCCCCAAGCTCTCGGGCAAGTTCAAATGGAAGTCGTTCGGAACGATGCAGCCGCCCGCTGCCGACTCGAACCTCGGCACGGGCCGCAGGCGGAGTGAAACGCGGGACTCAGCGCTGGCCGAGGTCGAGGTCGCGCCCTAGGGCGGCACGCCGCACGAGCTCGAGCGCAACGTAGGACGCCAAGATCTGAACCCGATCGCGTCCCCAAGGAAGCTTTCGGTGTTTGGTGATCGTCCTTTCGCCGCGACGAGCCAGGCCGAACCAAATCGTCCCGATCGGCTTGTCCTCGGTGCCGCCGTCGGGTCCGGCAATCCCGGTGATCGAAACCGCGATGTCGGCGCCCGCCACGCGTAGCGCACCTTCGGCCATGGCCGCCGCGGTCTCCGCACTCACCGCGCCATGCGCGCGCAAGATCTCTTGGCCCACCCCAAGGACCGCCTCCTTGGCGCTGTTGGCGTAGACGACGGCATCGAGCAGCAGGTAGTCCGAGGCGCCGGGCACCCGGGTCAGCATCTCGCCCACTCTCCCCCCGGTGCACGATTCGGCCACGGCGAGCGTTTTGCCCTTGTCGCGAAGGGCCTTGCCCACCGCTTCGGCAAATGAATCCGCACGGCCCCCAAATACCGCATCACCGAGAAGCGCACGCACCTCCTCGGCGATCGATTCAGATCGACGTTCGGCCTCGGGTGCGGAATCGTCGCGCACGTGAACCTTCACCTCGATTTCGGGGAAGTGCGCGCGGTAGCCGAGCGTCAAGCCTTCGTGATTCTTCTCGAGCGCACGAAGCGCCTGAGCCACACCGGACTCCGTCATTCCGAACGTGCGGATGTGCACTTGATGGGTCCGGGGCTCAGCAAGCGCGGCGATTTCAGGGACGATCGACTCGTGAAAGATGTGCTTCATTTCGCGCGGCACGCCCGGAACGAAAAAGAACCGCGCCTCTCCCAGACCCATGGCAAAGCCTGGCGCGGTGCCCACGGCGTTTGGCAGCACCTGCGCGCCCTCCGGAAAGTCGCCCTGCTTCGCGTTGGATTCGGGCATCACCCGCCCGAACGCTTTGAACTTCTGCCGAATCCCTTCGACGACGTGCTCGTCACGGCGAAGCTCGACGCCTGCGGCTGAGGCTGCCGCAGCGGTGGTCAGATCATCGGAAGTCGGCCCGAGCCCGCCGGTCACGACGACGACCGTAGTGGTTTCCGCAAAGCGTCGAATCAGCGTCACGATTCGGTCGAGCTCATCGTCGACGGTCGCGTGCTCGACGACTTCGAATCCAAGCTTTGTCAGCTCTTCCCCGAGCCATGCGGCATTCGTATTCACCAACTCACCACGGGTAAGCTCGGTGCCAATCGATAACACTGCGGCGGTCATGCGGGTCGGGGAGTGTCGCAAATGCCAGACCACGGTCAACCGCTTTGCCCTCAGGGGTGAATGTGGTAGCGACCCTGGAAGCTTTTCCGCGTTTCTCGTGTTGATGGGAGTCAGATGAACCGGACACTGATGGGTACAGCATTGGGGGTGCTGGTCGCCTCGGCGACGCTCCTCGTAGTCGACGAAGCGATTGCCGAGCAAAACACGGTCGCGCTCTCCAACTTGCAGGTGAGCCGCGTTTCGCTCGAGAACGGCCTACGCGTCGTGATGAACCAAGACCATACCGTCCCGACGGTGGCCATCTCGGTGTACTACGACGTCGGCTCACGAAACGAAGCCAAGGGGCGCTCGGGCTTCGCGCATCTGTTCGAGCATATGATGTTTCAGGGCTCGGCCAACGTCGGCAAGGGCGAGCACTTCAGCCTGATCATCAACCGCGGAGGCAGCGCGAACGGCACCACCAGCAACGACCGTACCAATTACTTCGAGACCTTGCCCTCAAACGAGCTCGCGCTCGGACTCTGGCTCGAAGCCGACCGAATGCGGTCCCTGTCAATTACCCAAGAGAACTTCGAAAACCAGCGGATGACCGTCATGGAAGAACGCCGCCAGCGAATCGACAACCAGCCTTACATCCCAAGCATGCTGCGAATCAACGAGCTGGCGTACGGCGACTACTGGCCCTACTCGCACTCGACCATCGGCGACATGCAGGACTTGATCGATGCGCCGCTCGAAGCCGTCCAGGAGTTCTTCGATACATACTACGCGCCGAACAACGCAGTCCTGAGCATTAGCGGCGACTTCGACCCCGAGGCGGTGATGCAGCTCGTCAAGACGTACTTCGGCGAGATCCCGGCGCGTGAGACTCCGGCGTTCGTGGAGCCGGCACCGCCGGTGCAGAATGCGGAGCGTACCGAAACGATGTACGACGCGAACGCGACCCTTCCGGCGTTCCATTTCGCGTACCACATCCCGCCAGACCGATCTCCCGATCACTACGCCCTCGAGATTCTCGCTCTGGTGCTCGGCGATGGCGAGTCGAGCCGGCTTTATCAATCCCTCGTGAAGGAGAAAGAGATCTGCCAGGACATCGCCATCGGAACCGATGACCGGCGCGGTCCGGATCTGTTTTCGGCTTGGGCAGTGATGGCAAGCGGGCACGCTCCCAAGGAAGCGCAAGATGCGATATTGGCCGAGCTCGCGGCGATCGCAGACAAAGGCGTGAGCGATCGCGAGCTCGAAAAGGCCAAGAACCGAATTCACGCAGCGTTCGTCTTCGGTCTCCAGTCGAATATGTCGCGCTCGCAGCGTCTCGCCGAGTACGAGCTCTACTGGGGCGATGCGAACCTGCTCAAGCTGGAGCTCGACCACTACCTCGCTGTGTCCGCCGAAGACGTCAAGCGCGTGGCGGGCACGTATTTCCAGGCGAGCCAACGTACGGTCCTCGACGTTCAGCCCGGCACAGCCCCCGATTCGAAGGAGAAATGATGACCTGGCATCGATTCCGTTTTGCCGCCGTCGGCTTGGGCGCTGTGCTGCTGTTGGCAGCGTGCAGTGGTTCCACGGGGAGCGGCAGCGCCGAACCTCAGTCCGCCAAGGATGCAAACGCCAAAGCACAGTCGGTGCGTCAGTCTCCGCCGGCACCGACCGAGGCGAAGGACATGTCGCTTCCACAGGTGCACGTCGCTGAGCTGAGCAATGGCCTGCAGGTGAACACCATCGTCGCCGACCAACTCCCGGTGGTGTATGCGACCCTGGTCGTGCGAAGCGGCGCCGAATCCGACCCAGCGAAGCTTCCCGGGCTGTCGGGCCTGGTCGCCCAGATGCTCAAGGAAGGCACCACGAAGCGCTCGGGTGCAAAGGTCGCCGAGGAGATCGAGTTTCTGGGAGCCGACCTCTGGGCCAGCTCAGACGAAGAGAGCACCTATGTCGGCGTCCGCGCACTCACTGAGCAATTCGATCGGGTCATGGGCATTTTGGCAGAGGTCGCGGGCACACCGGCCTTCAGCGGTGCGGAGCTCGCGAAGCTCAAGCGTCGTGAGCTAGATCGCCTGGCGCTCTCCGAACGGGAACCGAGCTACATCGCGCGCCGCACGTTCTACCGACAGCTCTACGGGAAGCATCCCTACGGAACGGTCGACACCAACCCCCTCGCGGTGAAGCGGGTGCGGCACCAGGACTTGGCGCGCTGGCATCGCGAGCACTTCGTCGGCAAGAACGCGTTCTTGGTGGTCGCAGGCGATGTCGACCCCGACCGGGTCGCCGAGGCGGCGCAAAGGACGCTCGGCTCTTGGAAGGCAGGCAAACGCGCCGTACCGACCTACGCCGAGCCACCGCGGCCCACCGATCGACACATCTTGGTCGTCGACCGGCCCGGCTCGGTGCAATCGGTGATCTACCTGGGCAATCTTGCGATCGCTCGCGCAAACCGAGAGTGGATTCCCCTCGTCGTCGCGAACCAGGTCTTGGGTGGCTCGGCGGCGTCGAGGCTCTTCATGGACCTTCGCGAAAAGCGGAGCCTCACGTACGGCGCATACAGCGCGATCAGCGGGCGCGTGGAGATCGGCCCCTTCGTCGCCTATGCCTCGGTACGAACCGAGGTGACCAACGAAGCCCTCGGCGCGTTCTTCGACCACCTCGAGCGAATCAACCAAGAGCCCGCGGAGCCCGAGGAGTTGGTGAACGCAAAGCGCTACTTGAGCGATTCGTTCCCGCTCAAGGTCGATACACCGGGCAAGCTTTCCGAGCTGGTGGTGGAGCTCAGGACGTTCGGGTTGCCCGACGACTACTGGGACGGCTACCGCCAGGCGATCCGGAAGACCAGCGCCTCGGAGGCACAGTATGTTGCGCGCAACTACATCCGGCCCAAGGAATCCCTCGTCGTGATCGTCGGCCAGGCCGCGGATTTTGCTCAGTCTCTCCAACAATTCGGACCGGTGACGGTGGTTTCCCCGGACGGCGAGCTGAAAGCGAAGTTCGAGGACAAGCGGCCGAACGCGGGCAGCCCCGGTGCACAGCGCGCCCCTATCCAGTAGAGTCAGACCATGTGCGGAATCGTTGGTCATGTAGGTGGCGATCAGGCCACACCGATCCTCCTCGATGGGCTTCGGCGGCTTGAATACAGGGGTTACGATTCGGCCGGCCTAGCCGTTCACGCCAAAGATGGGATCGAAATCGTTCGCGCGGTTGGGAAGCTTCGAAACCTCGAAAAAGCGCTTCTCAAGGAGGGGCTTCCCGGCACCGTTGGGATCGGGCACACCCGCTGGGCGACTCACGGCCGCCCCTCGGAGGTCAACGCGCATCCGCACGTAGCCGGCCCCATAGCCGTCGTCCACAACGGGATCATCGAGAACCACCTGGAGCTGCGCGCCGAGCTCGAAGCCAGCGGCTTCACCATGAGCAGCGACACCGATACCGAGATCATTGCGCATCTGATTCACCGCGAAACCAAGGCGGGACACGATCTGGTGACTGCAATTCGACGCTCGCTCGGGCACGTCGAGGGAGCTTACGCAATCGCTGTTCTCTCCGAGAAGGAACCGGGCCGCATCGTGGTCGCAAAAAGCGCGAGCCCTCTGGTGCTAGGGGTGTCCGATGGCGCAACCTATTGCGCGAGCGACATTCCGGCGCTTCTTCCGTACACGAACCAAATGGTGTTCATGGAGGACGGTGAAATCGCCGTGCTCGAAGCGGAGGGTTTCACGCTGACCACGCTCGACGGCACCGAAGTGAGCCGGCGCCCACGAAGCATCTCCTGGTCGCCGGTGATGGCCGAGAAGGACGGCTACAAGCACTTCATGCTAAAGGAGATCTTCGAGCAACCCCGTGCGCTCGAAGACACTTTGCGCGGCCGGCTCGACCGGGAGAACGCCGACATCGCGACCCCCGAGATCGGCCTCAGCGACGAGGACGCCAAGAGCATTCGACGGGTGATCCTACTCGCGTGCGGCACCAGCCATCACGCGACGATCGCGGGCCGATACTGGATCGAGAAGCTTGCGAAGGTGCCGGCCATCACCGAGCTGGCAAGCGAGTTCCGAGGTCGCGACGCGGTGATCGGGGAAGGCGACCTGGTCATCGCGGTCAGTCAATCGGGCGAAACCATCGATACGCTGATGGCCGCCAAAGAGGCCAAGGCGCGCGGCGCCAAGGTCTTGGCGATCGCGAACGTCAACGGCAGCGCAATCCCACGGATGGCCGACGCGAGCTTCTACACGCACGCCGGGCCGGAGATCGGGGTCGCCTCGACCAAATGCTTCATTACACAGTTGGCCAACCTGCTGATGTTCAGCATCTGGCTCGGCCGGCGACGTGGCGCGATCGACGACGCGCAGGCCAGCGAGCTCGTCGAAGGGCTGGCCCGGATTCCGCAGGTCATCAGTGAACGGCTCCGAATCACCCACCTGACGATCAGCGACATCGTTCGGGACTACGCTGATGCCCGAGACGTACTGTTCCTCGGTCGCGGCCTCAGCTACCCGATGGCGCTCGAAGGCGCTCTCAAGCTCAAAGAGATTTCCTATGTGCACGCGGAGGGCTACGCCGCGGGCGAAATGAAGCACGGGCCGATTGCGCTTCTCGATTCGCGAGTGCCCGTGATCGTGCTCATGCCGAAGGACAAGCACTACGAACGCGTTTCGAGCAACCTGCAAGAAGCGCGTGCGCGCGAAGCGCGGATCATCGGCGTCACCGTTGCGGGCGACACCCAGGGGCAGGCTCTTTGCGAGCGTTTCGTCGAGGTTGCCGAAACGCACGACGCGCTCAGCCCCTTCGTCATGGTCGTCCCTCTGCAGCTCTACGCGTACTGCGTGGCGGACCACAAGGGCACCGACGTCGACCAGCCCCGCAACCTCGCCAAAACCGTCACCGTGGAGTGAGGCACGGGATGAACGTCGGGCTCGTCACCACCGGCTTCCCACGCTTCGAGGGCGACTGCAGTGGCTCGTTTCTCCTGACCCTCGCGCGCGGGATCGTCGAGCAGGGTCATACGGTTCGCGTCCTGTCGCCGGAGCCGCGGGGTTCCGGCCCCGCTCCGCGCTGGCCAGGGATCGAGGTGCGCTGGGTGCCGTACGCACGACCTCGGGCCCTTCAGCAGTCTTTCTATGGCAGCGGGGCACCGGACAACTTGCGGGTACGGCCGGTGCGGTGGCTTGGCGCGCTGGCCTTCACGGCTGCGCTCTACCGCGCATCGAGGCGCGAGCTCGCGGACTGTGATGCCTTGGTGAGCTCCTGGTGCGTTCCAAGCGGCTGGGTCGCCTCGAAAACAGCCGAAGGGCGCCCGCATCTCTGTCTCTGCCACGCAACCGACGTCCGCTGGCTCTCGAAAATGCCGAGGGGCCGAGCGGTTGCCCGCGAGATCGCCGCCGGTGCCAGCTCGATGTGGTTTCTGAGCCCTGGGCTTCGTGATCGCTTTTTGGGAACGGCGGGGATCGATTCGGATCGGGTTCAAAGCCACGTCGGCCCGATGCCGATCGAACGGCCGCAGGAGCTAGCCGAGCCCCGCCCCGCGCTGCGCCGCCGTCTCGGCATCGAGGGCTTCACGTTGCTCTTCTTGGGGCGGCTGGTTCCGGTCAAAGGCCTCGCGGAGCTTCTTCACGCCATCGCGGCGTTTCCCAGGCCCGTCAGCATCCGGATCGCAGGAGACGGCCCGGAGCGCAACGAGCTGCGCGCGCTGGCGCACCGCCTTGGTGTCGACGCAATCTTTGAAGGATGGGTTGCGGGCGAACGAAAAGAAGCGCTCTTTCGCGCTTGTGACGCCATCGTGGTGCCCTCGAGGCCGCTCGACGGCCTGCCTACGGTCCTGTTCGAGGCCCAGGCACGCGCGCTACCGATCATCGCCACCGAAGCGGCCGCGATCCCTGCGCGAATGCGAAGTCACCCGGACGTCGAGCTCGTCCCGGCAAACGATCGCATCGCCCTGCGGCGGGCGATCCTGCGGGCTCATGACCGTGGCGCCGCCGAGCCTTGGCTCAGGGCTTGACCTTCTGCGTACCTCTTGGCGCACGGTAACTGAAGCGCTTGTCGGGAACGTCGCGGTTGAACTTGATCTTCGAGAAGTCGAAGCGGTTGCGGTTGCCCTCCGAGTCGATGATCAGGACGCGCTGCACGATGCCAGCGCGCTTGCCGTCGGTCGTCAATGTCCGCACGTAGAAGATCAACTGCTCGTAGTTCGGTGTTGGACGGCGCGGGATGAGCTGCAGCACATAGCCGCCTTTGAACTTCTCGTTGTCGTGCTCGAGGAGGCGGACTTCGAAATCCTTTTCGAGGTTGCCGCTGCCCGTCAGAAACGAAAATGCGGACGGGAGTTGATCCTGCTCGAGCGGGCGCTCGATGAGCTGGCCGCTTTTCTCGCCTTCCTCAGGAGGCTGGTAGATCAACAGCGTCTTACCGTTGCTCACGAAGACTTGCCCGTTTGGCTGCGCATAGTCCCAGCGCATCATGCCGGGCTTCTTGAAGACCACCCTTCCCTTCGCCCGATCGTATCGGTCGTAGAGCCGGGTGTAGCGAGTCTGCTCGAACTCGGCGTTTAGGGTCTTGGTTTGGTCGTAGAACGATTGAACCAAGCCGAGGACCACAGCGGGGTCGAGCGATTTTGGCTCCTCGGCGCCGCTTCCGCCCGGGTGCAAAACCAGCACGAAACAAAAACTCAAAACCCCAAAAAGTCTCGTGACCATCAAGTTCTAGAACGCTCCCAGTGGCGCAGTATTCACCCGGAGGGCGCGGACACAAGGCAAGGACAAATCCGCAATGTGGGATTGATCATTCCCCGCAACGACCGTACTATAAATGCAAGGCAGATTCGCGCACTCCCATGTCGCTACATCGGCGTCCGAGGCGTTCTCGTTGATGTCTTCTGATTGCTTGGCTTGAAAACCCACTCGACCCCTCGGAGGTGACATGCCCAAGCACGCTGCTCGAACCATCCCGCCGGAGCGACAGAAGTCGCACCTAGAGAAAAAGCATGCCGCGCTCTCGGAGCGCGTTGCAGCGCTCGACAGCCGAATGAGTCTCACGCCGGCCGAGGAGCTCGAGCTCCATCAACTCAAAAAAGAAAAGCTTTATGCGAAAGACGCCCTGAGCGAGGTTGGCTAAGCGCCAGCAAGGCGCCTGAGAGCCTCTGCGCTTCTGGCGATCTTCCCGAATGAACGACCCGCTTCTTCAGCTTTGTCCTGGGGGCGGGTCTTTTTCGTTGCCAAACCTCGTGTGGTTAAAAGCAAAATGGGCCACCAATCGGTGACCCATTTCAAACGAAAGAATCGATGCTACAGTCAAAAAGCTAGGGCAAGGAAGTTAAGCCGAAATTTCCCAATGTTTCGTAAAAAGAGCGACCCAACGCCGCGCGGATGCCGGGCAAGCTGGAAAGTGCACGGCGAAGGGTCATAAGCAAGCGATGCGGGTTATTGCAATCGCGATGCCAACTCGAATTCCCGCCAAAAACCGAGGTTTTCTTCGCCACCTAACCTATCGGTAGGACATTTCTGTCATAGACCTGCAACCGATTGTCGTGGTCCGCACAACCTCGAGCTCGAGCGGGCCGATGAACACACATTCCCCTACTAGGCAGGTTGAAGTACGCGGGCTCTCCCGCGTATGATCTCAGCAACGGTGCAGGCCGGACCCAATGCCCAAGTGCAATAGCTGTGAAGAAAAGGTGCTCAGAACGGACGCGTTCTGCGGCACGTGTGGCGAGCCGGTTCCTGGCGGGAATCCGTTGGTGCCGATCTCTCGCGAATTCAAGCTGAGCGACGCGCGGAGCGAGCCCAAACGCCCACGCGGGACGTTGCCCCCTCAATCAGGGGCCCCGACGTCCGCCCGGGCTGTCGCGGTTGTCGCGCTCTCCGACCCGGAGGCCGCCGAGCCGGAAAACCTCACCGTCAGCCGGACGGCCATTCGCGAGCGCGAGCCACTGAGCGAACCCGCACCGGTCTTGCCGCTTCACCGCAAAAAGAACGGCACCGAGAGCAATCGTCAGGTGGAGCCCACCGCGACCGAATCGCGAAGCGAGCCCACACCCTCGCCCACGCCCGCGAAGGAAGCAGGCGCAAGCATTCCAAACATGCCGATTCCGCCGGGGCCGCCCATTCTCGCCTCGGACTTGCTTCGCGAGCAGATGCGGCCATCGAGCCCAGGCGAAAAGGCGCTGCGAGTGACGACCGTGGTCCTGAGTGCGCTTGGTGCGCTAGCCGTGCTGCTCATCGGTGGCATCCATCCGCTGACATTCGTCTCGCTGGCCTTGCTGATCATGACCGCGACCTTGGCGCTCACGCCGATGTCGTATCGGGCGCGCGCGAACGCGATCTTCGCGGCGGGTGCGCTCGCGACCGGGGTCGCTCTTTGGCAACAAACGCTGCAGGGGATCGCGCCGGAGAGCGTGATCCTGGCCAGCGCCACGATCCTGCTCAGTGGAAGTCTGCTGTTTCGGGCGTACTACCGGGGTGCGCGGCTGGCGCGGCTGGCGGTGACGCTCGGGGTCCTAGCATTGGGCGCCTGGTTCTTTGTCTCCGGGGGCCACGAGAGCCTCATCATGCTGGACGGCCATTGGCAATCCTGGGCGCCGGCGATCACCCATTTGGGCTTCGGCCTCTTGGCCCTGCTCTCCCTCATGGCATTCATGGACAGCAGCACCCGAGGCGGTGCGCATGTATGGGCGGTGGCCGTGCTCGTGCTCTATTCGGTCCACATTGCTCTGCTCGTTGCGACCGGGCTCTGGCCGGTCGACCGCGGGCCGGCGAGCATCGAGGGGCCTACAGTTGCCGCAATCCTGGCCGGTACGGTCGGCACCATCGTCGCGGGCTTGGCGCTCGCGCAGATTCTCGTCACCGCGCACAAGGCCGGCTCGAACCGGGTCGGAAAGCCCAGCTCGATCGCGCCCTGAGCTCAGGGGACTTTTCTCGGCCAGGATGCCAGGAGTATGACCGCGCAGATGCGGCCCTTTTCGTCCTCGGCTTTGCCGTAGCCGGCGTCGGTGAAGCGCGGGTCCGTCACGGTCATGCGATGACTCGGACTGTCTTCAATCGCGTGGAGCGCTTCGCGCATGGTGGCCGCCCGAGCCACAGCCTCTCCGACGACGCGCGCTTCGATGCCGCGCTTGAGCAGGCGAGCTTCGGGGTCGCCGTTGGGGTCGAGCTCGTGACCGAATCGGCCGGAATCGCAAACCATTTGGGCGTGGCTCGTCGCTTCTCGACTCAGCAGTCGGTTCGACCGCAGCGAGCGAGCGCCTGCCGAACGCCGTAGTTGCATGAGCCAGGCCTCTGGGGACTGAGAGCCGCTTCGCGTCGTCGGCCCCTCGGGAATATTGCCAACCCAGCGCTCCGCGACAGGTCGAGGTCCACTGGGCCCTGTCGCAACCAGTTGGACGAAGAGCGGACGCCCCCACTCGACGGGAACCGAGATCGTCGAGCCAAACTTGCCACCGTCGACCGCGATGCGCCGCGACGAGCCGCTGGAATCCCGCACGACCAGGTAGGGATCTCGGAAATCCTCGATCACCTCGGCGTGAAGATAATTGCGTCCTGCCTCCGTGAGCGCGCCGGCCCGCACCGCGGCGACCAAAACGATACGCTCTCCTGAACGGGCGCGGCCGCAGATCAGTGGCGCATCGGAAGTTTCGTTCAGATCTTCGAGCCAGCCTTTGAAGCTGTCGAACTCGCCGGTGACACCGAACTTGGCATAGACCGGATTCGCGTCGACGCCGGCTTCACGCGCGGCCTTGATGAGCTCGGACGAAGGCGGGATGTGTTGAAGCTGCGCCAACTCATTGGCAACAACCTCGAGCTTCTTGTCCTTGATGCACAAGCGCGCGGGCTTTGCTTCAGGGACTGGCTCTGCCTCGGCGGGAGCGTCGTTTTTCTTGTCGGCGCCGGCTGTCGCGTGGATTGCGAGCAGCGTGGCACAAAGGAGGGTGATTTTGCGCAGCATCGTTTTGAGTCACGTCCGGTAGTCGGCGTTGATCCGAACGTACTCGTGACCGAGGTCACAGGTCCAATAATGACCGAGTCCGCGCCCTGACCCGACGACGACCGAGAGCTGGTATTCCTTGCGCTTCATCGTGGCAGCGGCTTTAGCCTCGGTTTTTGGCGTCATGGTGGGCGTCCCATGCTGGAAGATCGAAACTCGGCCGATCTGGACCGAAACATGATCAGGATTGAAACGTGCGCCCGAGCGGCCCGCTGCAGCGACGATGCGGCCCCAGTTCGGGTCGCAGCCGTGGAGTGCGGTCTTGACGAGCTGGGAGCCGGCGATGGTCCTGGCGATCTGCACGGCATCGGCGTCGGTTCGGGTTCCGCGAACCTCGATCCGAACGAGGTGCTCGGCGCCCTCTCCGTCGGAGACGATCTTTTTGGCCAGCGATTCGAGGACTTCGGTCAGCGCGCCCAGGAAGCGCCGGCCTGCCGCACTCTTCTCCTCGATGGTTCGACGCGTCGCTGACCCGGATGCAAGCGCATAGATCGAATCGTTCGTGCTGGTGTCGCCGTCGACGGTGGCACGATTGAAGGTGAGCTCGGTCGCTTGGCGCAAGCGCTTCGAAAGCGTCGCGATGTGAACGGGGGCGTCGGTGGTCACGAACGCGAGGGTCGTAGCCATATTTGGATGAATCATCCCTGCGCCCTTGGCGATGCCGAGAATCCGGCATGTCGTTTGGCCGGCTTTGAACTCGGCTTGCGCGACCTTGGGTCCGCGATCGGTAGTCAAAATCGAGCGCGCGAACCGGGACGCACCAGCCTCCGAAAGATCCTCCACGAGATCGGGAATCGCCGTTTCGATCTTCTCGCGTGGCAGCTGCACGCCAATGACGCCGGTCGATGCTGGAACGACGAGTGAGCTCCGAACGCGAAGCGACCGGGCAGCGGTACGGGTCAGGGCCAGCGCCGCTTGCTGACCTTGCTTTCCAGTGCAGGCATTCGCGTTTCCACTGTTGACCAGGACCGCTTGGCAAAGCCCGCTCTTCAGTCGTCGCTCGCTGAGCGTCACTGGGGCAGCACGCACGCGATTTCTCGTAAACACGCCCGAGGCGACGGCGGGTTCATCAGCGAAGATCAAACCCAAATCCAGCGCATCGCCTGCTTTGACCCCGCTGTGCACGCCAGCGAAGCGAAACCCCTTCACCCGTCCGCTCATGGCGTGCCTCTTACCAGAAGCTGCCTACTGCGGCGAGGCTGCAGCCTGGTCTTCGCGGTAGTGACAGTTCTTGTACTTCTTACCGCTCCCGCAATAGCAGGGATCGTTACGACCGAGCTTGGGGCGGTCGCGCTTGACGGTCGCCGCCTGTGCGGGGCCCTGCGGAACGAGCGCAGCTTCGGCACCGGGACCGCCTGCGCGCCTGCCCCTCCTGGCCGCCGCACGGCGAGCCTGCCTGCTGGGGCCGGACTGCTGCGCGCCTGCGCCGGCCTGCTCCCCACCGGCCTGATGGCTCGTGCGAATCTGACGCTGGCGCTTTTCGGTCGCCTGGCGACGCTGCTCCTCGAGCTGTCTCAGCTCCTCTTCGCCCGCACGCTCGACGGTGAACATCCCGAGGGTGACCGACGACTTCACGCTCTGCACCATCTCTAGGTACATGTCGAAGCCCTCGCGCTGGTATTCCTTCTTCGGGTCGCGCTGGCCGTAGCCGCGCAGGCCAATTCCATCACGCAGGTGATCCATCCCTTGGAGGTGGTCCATCCACTGCTTGTCGATTTCCTGCAGGTACAAATCTCGGAACAAGCGAAGGAAGTTTTCGGTGCCGAACTCCTGCTCCTTTCGGTCGAGCACGGCTGACGCGTCCGCGTAGAGCTTTCGAAGGAGCTCGTCGCGGTCGCTGATCTCGTGAATGCCCGTCGCACTGATCGCAAATTGATCTTTGTACGCGCGCTCGAGGCCTCCGAGGTCCCAGTCCTCGTAATGCTTTCCGGGCGGGCACGCGTGGTCGACCATCGTGACGACGATCTCGTCGACCAGATCGAGCAGGCGCTCCTTCTGCTCGCTCAGGGACATGCCAACCGCCTGCTCGACGCACTTGTAGGCACCGACGGGATCGTTTCGGAACTCCTCGAGCGGCACCACGCAGCCGAACCAGAGATAAATGTCCTTCTCGAGGTACTCGACTCGCACGTCGGTGAGCGAAGCCAGATCGGACTCGTTTGCTCGCTTGCGGTGCCCGGGCAGCTCGGCTTCGGTGAGGCCCGCATCCGGAAGCGGATACGAGTGGAACTTCACGATGTTCTCGATCACCTTGGCGACCCTGGAAAGGAGCTCCGTGTCGATCTGTTCGACCAGCGGCTCCGGTTCTACACCGGCCTTTCGCTGCTCGTCGGACGGAACGGTTCGGTACTCGCCTCGCAAGACCTGTTTTCGCAGCGCGTACATGCTCTTGCGCTGCTGATTCATGACATCGTCGTACTCGAGCAGGTTCTTTCGAACGTCGAAGTTGCGTTCTTCGACCTTCTTTTGCGCGTTCTCGACGGCGCGGGTCACCCAGCGATGCTCGATCGGAATGTCTTCTTCCATCCCGAGCCGGTCCATCATGGACTGCACTCGCTCGCCTGCGAAGATCCGCATCAGGTCGTCCTCGAGCGAGAGGAAAAAGCGCGAGGCGCCCGCATCACCCTGACGGCCGGAGCGGCCTCGGAGCTGGTTGTCGATGCGGCGCGATTCGTGGCGCTCGGTGCCTATGATTCGAAGGCCGCCCGCCTCTTTGACCGCCTTCGCGTCTTCCCTGCACTTCGTGATGAAGTCCTCGGTCGTCTTGGCAATGGCCGAATCACGACGCTCAGGGTCGGCGAGTAGGTCTTCCGGGGCGTTTTCGAGCACCTCGATCCGAGCGAGCATTTCAGGGTTGCCGCCGAGCACGATGTCGGTGCCTCGCCCGGCCATGTTCGTGGCGACCGTCACCGCGCCAGAGGTGCCGGCCTGAGCGACGACGTAGGCTTCGCGCTCGTGCTGCTTGGCGTTGAGGACGTTGTGCGGAACGCCGCGACGGTCGAGGAAGTGAGCCACGGCATCCGACTTTTCGACGCTCGTCGTACCGACCAGCACGGGCTGCCCGCGCTTGTGCGACACCTCGATCTCCTCGCAGAGCGCGCGAAATTTCTCGCGCTCGGTCTTGTAGATCAGATCTTCTTCATCGAGACGGTCAATTGGCTCGTTGGTCGGGATGACGACGACATCGAGCTCGTAGATGTTGTGAAACTCGGTCGCTTCGGTATCGGCGGTGCCTGTCATGCCGGACAGCTTTTTGTAGAGGCGGAAGAGGTTCTGAAACGAGATCGTTGCCAGCGTGAGGTTCTCGCTCTGGATGAGGACCCGCTCTTTGGCTTCAACCGCCTGATGAAGACCGTCGGACCATCGCCGTCCAGCGAGCACGCGGCCGGTGAACTCGTCGATGATCATCACCTTGCCGTCTTCGGAAACCATGTAGTGCTGGTCCCGGTGATAGAGGGCATGGGCCCGCAAACACTGCTGCAGGATGTGGAGAGTTTCGAGGTTCGCCGGGTCGTAGAGGTTGCCGTCACCGCCGAGCAAGCCGCGGCCGCCGAGCAGCTCCTGGACCCGCTCCATGCCGTCCTCGGTGAGCGTCGCGCTGCGGTTCTTCTCGTCGAGATCGAAGTGCTCCTCTTGACGAAGTCGCGGAATGATCTCGTTGACCACCTCGTACTTTTCGCTGGCCGTCTCGCCCGGACCACTGATGATCAAGGGCGTGCGGGCCTCATCGATCAGAATCGAGTCGACCTCGTCGACGATCGCGTAGTTCAGATCACGTTGGACGTAATCGTAAATGCTGAACTTCATGTTATCGCGCATGTAGTCGAAGCCGAACTCGTTGTTCTGGCCGTAGGTGATGTCGCAATTGTACGCGCGCTTCTTGACGGGATTGCTCTGCCCGGGAACGACGACGCCGGTGCTCAGGCCGAGGAATCCGTAGAGCTTACCCATCCACTCGGCGTCACGACTCGCGAGATAGTCGTTGACCGTCACGACGTGAACGCCCTTGCCTTCGAGGCCGTTCAGGTAGCAGGCAAGCGTGGCGACGAGCGTCTTACCTTCGCCTGTTTTCATCTCGGCGATCTTGCCTTGGTGCAAAACGATACCGCCAACGAGCTGAACGTCGTAGTGCCGCATTCCGAGGACGCGCTTGCCCGCCTCTCGCGCGACCGCGTACGCCGGTACGAGCAAGTCATCGAGAGAGGCGCCGTTGTCGAGCTGCTGCCTGAACTCGGCCGTTTTGCCCCGCAGCTGGGCATCCGACAGCTTCGTCATTTCGTCTTCGAGCGCCGAAATCGCAGCAACCATGGGCTGCATGCGCTTCACTTCGCGCTCGTGCTTGGTGCCGAGCACCTTCTTCAGGACGGAATTGAACACGGCTGCAATCTAGGTCGGCCAGGCGAGAGGCGCAAACTGCAGTCAAAACCAACGCTTAGAGAGCGCGAGCACCGCCATCAGCACGAAGACCAAGAGTACGAACGCCCAAAGACCGCGGCCCGAGGAAGGCATTCGCGCTGGGGGAGAGGCGCCGTCGCCGAGCGCATCGAGAAGCTGGCGAGCGCGCGCGCTTGCAAGGAGCTCGACCCGGAGCAAGACCGCCGCGACGATCAAACCGATCAAGAAGATCGCCGCAGCCGCCTGCCATCGACGACGCTCTTGCCGGAGGGCGAGCGCTTGGTCGACGACCAGCTGAGAGCTCATCCCGGACCCGACCGCGACGACGTCGAAGTTCGGCACCGCAAACAAGGCGGCGATCGCATCATCGACGGATGCCTCGGGAAGCGGTTCAGCGAGGATCGCAAGGGCCAGTGGATCGAGCCCTCGTCGATCGGCATCCCCGAGTACGGCTGTCGCCGCGAGGTGGGCCCGGTCGGGGCCGGTTGGGTCAGCGACGACGAACGTCGAGACCCCAGCGGTGTTGTCCGAGAAGAGATCGGCCCGAATCTGCAGACGCCAAACGCCGGGGCCTGGCGCGGCGAGGTACGGGGTTTCGGGGCTGAGCGAGAGCGCCTGAACCCACCGGCGGCCTTCAAAGACGTCGACGAGAACGGCACGCGGCTCTCCGAGCTGCTGCCAATCCACTTGCAAACGGTCTCCTTTCGCCGAGGCGCGAGCGACGATCCCGCCCGGCACCAGGGGAAGCCGCACTTCACGTTCCCCTAGCAAGACGCCGTCGGGGTCGAGTGCTTCAACGACGATCCGGGCCTCGCTGCCCGTCACGAGGATCGGAAAACGCGCAAACCCGTCTGAAGGCCGGACGACCCTCGAGTCGACCCGCACGCCTGCGAGCGATCTCAGCCGCAACCGGATATCTTGGCCTCCGACCCAGACGGAAAGCGAGCAGCGAAGCTCAGGCACGCAGGCGCCCTCCTCTACGCGAGCGTCGAGCAGCTGGACGGCGCGCCTCGAATCGGCAACGCGAATCGGTCCGAGCTGGTATGCCTGAAACGCGGTGACGGTGCGCCCGCTCGGCAGACGGGACTCGATCGATTCGCGCACGAAGAGGGTCCGCTTCACCGTCACCTCTTTCCCGTCGATCTGGGCGGTGGCCAGCAACGAGAGCGTTCCGCTCTGCTCGCTCGGGATGGGAAGCCTACCCTCCCTTCCGTGAACGAACGACTCGCCAAGCTCCGCACGAGCGACCGGCATCCCCGCTGCATTCCGAAGCTCGACGACGACAGGCGGAGAGGCGACAACCGTGTAGCCCGCGTCGTCTTCGGTGAGTTGCCATGCGCGTAAACCGATCGTCGTACCGGGGCGCGCGACGACCGGTGCGCTGAAACGAAGATCAGGAACTGGCGGCGGGGCCCCGACGATCCAGAGCACCGCGAGGATGATCGCGACGAGCAAGGGTGACAGTCGAATCGCCTTTGAAATTCGGTCGATTTGTGGGTCCTGCTTCGCCATGGGGATGGACAAACCCAGGATGTTACCTTAGGAGACCTAAAGATAGAGAGCACGAATGGGAGCCACCGCCGAACACGACGTCGAGCAACTCCGTGCTCGCCTGAACGAGTACATGAACAAGCATGGTCTGCGTTCAACGGAACAGCGGCGACTGGTAACCGAGAAGTTCTTCGCCAGCTCCGACCACCTCTCGATCGAGGACCTGCTCGAAAAAGTGCGGCTCGAGGAGCCGAGAATCGGTTATGCGACGGTGTATCGCACCCTCAAGCTCCTCAAGGACTGCGGGCTCGCCTTCGAGCGTCATTTCGGCGACGGGGTGTCCCGCTATGAGGTGGCCTGGGCGGACGAACATCATGACCACATGATCTGCGTGGAGTGCGAAAAGATCGTCGAGTTCGAGGACGACGCCATCGAGGATCTCCAGCACAAGGTCGCCTCGAGGCTTGGCTTCAAGCTCGTTCGTCACAAGCTCGAGCTCTACGGCGTCTGCGGGGACTGCCAGGCTAGAACCTAGGATTGGCAGCGGGTTGCGTGCGCGGAGTTAGACGGTCGCAAACGCTTCGTCGGGGATTTCGACGGGGAGCGTATCGATGGCGCTCAGTCGCTTGACGCGGCTAGGCAAGGTGGTGAGAACATTGTTCGCGAAGTACTGCGCCGCGAACTTCTTGCCCATGTAGAACGCATGGTCGGGGTGAGTTCCAGAAGTCTCCGGCAACTTCTTCAATGCGATGGACGCCTGGTCCAGAAGCAGCCAACCGACCGCCAGCTCACTCATGATGACGAGAAAGTCCTCGGCTGCGAGGGGGATGTGCTCGAGCTTGCCGCCCTTGAACCAGCCAATGAACTGCATGACCGAGGCAGCAACCGCTTCGTGCGCGTTCTGCAGGTGTCCGACGCCCTCTTTGAGCTCGGGCACGTCCTTGTTCTCGGTGATGAAATTTTGGATGTCGGTCAAGAAGGCCTGGGTGTTGGCACCACCGGCTTGGCCGAGCTTTCGGCTCACCAAGTCCATCGACTGGATGAAGTTGGTGCCTTCGTAGATTTGGAAGATCTTCGAGTCGCGGCAGTACTGCTCCACCGGGTAGTCCTTCAGGTAGCCGTGCCCGCCGTAGACCTGAATGGCCCGGCTCGACACCTCGAATGCCGCGTCGGTGCCGTAGGCTTTCACCAGCGGCGTGAGGAGATCGACCTGACCTTTGTGGTAGGCCTCGGACTCGTCGTCCTTGCCCTGCGTCGCGCGCAAACGGTCTCCGTGGTTGGACAGCTTCATGACGAGGGCACGCACGCCTTCGACGCGGGCCTTCATGCCCAAAAGGTCACGGCGGATGTTCGGGTGCTCGAGGATCGGAACCCGCGGCGCGTTGGCGTCTTTGAACTGCTTGACGCTCGCGCCTTGCTTGCGCTCTCGCGCATATTCGAGCGCGCTGAGGTAAGCGGCCGAGGCCACCGCTAGGCCTTGAATGCCAACGCCGATACGGGCGGCGTTCATCATGTGAAACATCTGGCGAATGCCCTGATGCTCGACGCCGCCGACCACCTCTCCGATGCATGCACCTTCATCGCCGAAGTTCATCACGCACGTTGCTGACCCGTTGATGCCCATCTTGTGCTCGATCGACGGTACCGTGACGTCGTTGCTGTCCCCGAGCGAGCCGTCCTCGTTGATTCGGACCCGAGGAACGATGAAGAGCGACAGACCCTTGGTTCCAGCCTCCGCGCCTTCGATGCGCGCGAGAACCAAGTGGATGACGTTGTCTCCGAGATCGTTGTCGCCACCGCTAATGAAAATCTTGGTGCCCTCGACGCTGTAGGTGCCGTCGTCGTTTCGGCGCGCGCCGCTCGATGCGGAGCCGACATCGGAGCCGGCGTGCGGCTCGGTGAGACACATGGTCCCCGTCCATTCGCCGCTCAGCATTTTTGGAACGTATTTCTTCTTCTGCTCCTCCGTGCCGAACTCCAAAATGAGCTCTGCGGCGGACAGACTCAGGCCGGTGTACATCGTGAACGCCGTGTTCGCACCGCAGAGCATCTCCTCGACGAAGGAACCCACCATGCTTGGCGCATCTTGGCCGCCCCAGCGCGATGGGGCCGCAACCGTGCGCCAACCTGCTTCCCAGAGCTTGTCCCATGCACCTTTGAATCCGTCGGGCGTGATGACACGTCCGTCTTCGATTCTGCAGCCCTGTTCGTCACCGGTGGCGTTCAGGGGGCCGATCGTGTCGCACACGAAACGGTAGACCTCGTCCAAGACCATGTCGCACTCATCGGCACCCCACTCGGCGTAGGGTTCCTTGCCAAGTACGGACTGCAGCTCGAACTGCTCGAAGAACAGGAACCGAAAGTCTCGTAGATCCGCACGGTAGCGATTCATTGCTTGTGCCACGTCTGCCTCCAACTCTGAGCAGGTCACCCTCGGGCATGGGCACGTGATTACGTGATGAGGCCCCGATGGATGCCGGCTGCAAAAAAATGTGAGGCCGCCTCGCCTTTTCGTCAAGGAGCCGATAGCCCTATTCACGGGTGCGATTCCTCACAAACGCACCAATCCGAGCGATAGAGCCCCGCCCCTCCTCGAGGTGGCGCAGACGCTTCCTAGCTCGTAAGCCTCCGCCGATGCTCCTCGAGCGCTACCTCGAAGCCCTAGGCTCCCAAGCCATCGCAAAGGCACTCGACCTCGACGGGCCGCGCCCAGCGCTCATTCGGCCTACGCAGGATGCGAAGTTCGGTGACTTCCAGATCAACGGCGCGATGCCGCTCGCAAAGGAGCTGAAGAAATCGCCGCGCGCGCTGGCTCAACCCATCGCCGAGGCCTTGTCGGGCATCGACGCGATCGAAAAAGCCGAAGTTGCCGGTCCGGGCTTCGTCAACATCCACCTAGCGCCCGCGTGGATCGGCTCGAAGCTCACCGAGGCGCTTCGTGACGCGGAAAGAGACGGGGTACCGGCCGTCGAAGACGTCTCCAAAATCGTCGTCGATTTTTCGAGCCCGAACATCGCAAAGCAGATGCACGTGGGGCACTTGCGCTCGACGATCATCGGCGACGCGATCGCGCGCGTTTTGTCGTTCATCGGTCACCAGGTCATTCGCGACAATCACATCGGAGATTGGGGGACGCAGTTTGGGCTCTTGATTGTCGGGATGCGTGAATGGGGAGACGAGACCGCTCTGCAGTCCAACCCGATCAAGGAGCTCGAACGCGTGTACAAGCTCGCGTCCGAACGGGCCGGCGAGGACGAGGAGTTTGCCGGGCGTGCGCGCGCCGAGCTGGCGAAGCTCCAAGGCGGCGACGAGCGAAACTTGGAGCTATGGAGGCATTTCCTAGAGGTAAGCCGCGGCTCTCTCGACGCGCTGTACAAAGAGCTGGACGTCTCCTTCGACCTGTGGCTCGGCGAAAGCGCATACCACGATGCACTTCCCGGCGTGGTCGACGACCTACTCGAGCGCGGCATCGCGCGCGAGGACGACGGTGCGGTGTGCATCTTCTGGGGCGAGATCGACGGGGCACCGAAAGCGCTGCGCAAGCAAAAGACGCCATTCATCATCCGAAAGAAAGACGGCGCATTTCTGTATTCGACGACCGACATCGCCACCGTGAAACACCGCAAGCGCCAGCTCCACGCCGACCGCGCGCTCTATGTCGTCGACAGTCGCCAGGCACTGCACTTTCAACAGCTCTTTGCGGTGATGAGCTTGCTCGACGCGGACATGGAGCTCGAACACATTGGCTTCGGCACCGTGCTCGGCAAAGATGGCAAGCCCTTGCGGACGCGCGATGCCAGCGGTGAAGTAATCACGCTTGCATCCCTCCTAGAAGAGGCCAAGGACCGCGCGCGACAACGCATCGATGAAGGGATCGCGGAGGGGCGACTCCGGGTCCAGCCCGAAGAAATCGACGAGGTCTCACGGCAGGTCGGCATCGGCGCGGTGAAGTACGCCGACCTTCGGCAGAACCGACTCAGCGATTATCAGTTCGACTGGGACAAGATGATCTCGTTCCAGGGCAACGCAGGCCCGTATCTGCAATATGCCTACGCGCGCTGCTCGTCGATCTTCGCGAAGGGCGGGCTCGATATGGATGCGATTTCGCTTAGCGCGACCATCACCCTCGATACGCCGGCCGAGCAAACCCTGGGGAAGCAGTTGCTGCGCTTTGCCGATGTCGTGTACCAGGCAGGCGCAACCAGCCAGCCCCACCTGATTTGCGAGCATATCTACGAGCTGGCGCGCGCGTTCAACGGTTTCTACGCAGCCTGTCCCGTGCTCGATGCGGACGGCCCGACTCGACAAAGCCGCCTTGGCTTGACCGCATTGACCGCCCGGCAGATCCGCCGCGGGCTCGGTCTCGTCGGAATCGGCGTCGTCGATCGCATGTAGCGAAATCAGGCTATTTCCCGTCGTGGCAGCGCGAGTGTGCTATGCGAAGCCCGCAAATGAAGGGCCGCGTCGTTCGAACATCCCATGAGAGTCTCTGTCTGCGCGACAATCCGCTCGGAGACCCCTACGAGCGGGAACTGTACGTCTATTTGCCGCCGCAGTACGACGGCACGCGCCGATTCCCCGTGGTGATGATGCTCGCTGGCTTCGGCTCGACCAATCATTCGATCGCAGGCTGGAGCCCGTGGAAACCAAACAGCATCGAGCTCTTCGACCGGCTCATCGTCGAAGGTGCGTGCAAACCGGCGATTCTCGTGCTTCCGGACTGCTTCAACAGATGGGGCGGCTCGCAGTTCCTCGATTCGGAGGGGACCGGTCGCTATCAGACCTATCTCGCCGAGGAAATTTTTCCTTTCGTCGACGCGGAATTCCAAACCATCCCAGACCGCGCAGCGCGCGCCGTCGTAGGGCGCTCCTCAGGTGGGTTCGGCGCGCTACGTCTCGGGATGGACCGGCCCGAGCTGCTGTCGGTCGTGGGCATTCACGCGGGCGATGCCGCCTTCGAAGTCAGCATGCGACCGATGCTCACGAGCGCGGCGATCGCGATTGACCTGGCGGGCGGCCTGCACAGCTTCGCCAAAGAGATCCCGGTGGCCGGTCCCGAAAATGCGACACAGTTCGACGCTCTTTTCGTGCTTGCGGCCGCCGCGGCGTATTCGCCCGACCGAGCCGCATTCCCGTTCGCGCAGATCCCGATGAACCCGGCGACCGGCGAGCTCCGAGGCGATGTGTGGGCAAAATGGCTCGAGCAGGATCCGCTGCGGCGAATCGACAGCTCCGCGGCGGCTTTGCGAAGAATGTCGCTTATTTACATCGATGCAGGCAACAGGGATGAGCACGGGCTACACTTCGCGGCGCGGGCGCTCAGCGATGCACTCAGCCAGCGTGGGTTGCCGGTTCGCTACGAGGAGTTCGACGGTGGACACCGCGGCACCTCGTGGCGTTACGAAATTTCGCTACCGCAAATCGTTGAAGCACTTCGAGGACCCGAATGACGACCAAAAAGCAGAGTAGGGAAGACGGAACGGAAGCACCCGACGCAAAGCCCACCAAGAAGGCTGCATCGGGTGGTGCTTCGGGGGTTGCGCAAAAGATCCTTGCGGATGAGAGCCCTCAATCGAAGATCGCCGAGCACGGTGAGACCATGATGGAAGGTCCACGCACGGCCGCCACACAGTCCGCCCGCGTGCTGAGCGAAGTCATCGTCGAGAAGCCAGAGCTCGTGGTGCCGCTGGTCGCCAAGTTCGCAAAGGGCATTTCGTCGTCGAACAAGCGCGTCGTGCAAACCTCCTCCGAAGCGCTTCCCGCGATCGCCCGGATCGCCCCCGCCCGCGTCGCGCGCCAACTCGACGTGCTCAAAGGCAGCTTTGAAGATGCGAACGACGTCGGCAAAGATGGCCTCGTCAAGACATTTGCGGCGCTCTGCACCGCCTCGGTCGCGTATCAGAAGCGCCTCGAGCCGGTGCTCACGCTCGCGCTCAACGGTGCCGATGGCAAGACCCTACTGGCTTGGAGCCAAATCGTGCTTCCGGCACTCAAGGGCGAGCCGCACGCTAGGGCCCGCGCAGTGGTCGAAGGCCGACTCGATTTGATTCCGCGCTCGTACGCTCAGCAGATCGCCGACTTCCTCGGGATCAAGCTGCGGCTGCGCTACCGCTGAGGGCGGCGGTCTGGCTTGCGTTTCATCGCAAGATCGAAGGTTCGTAGCCCTCGGGCCGTTCGTACCCCATGAGCTGGAAGGTGGTCGCCGAAATGTTGGCGATGCCCGGATGCTCGATTTGGTCATTTAGGCGAAGGCTGTCGTTGCCCGGCACGTAGACGTAGCAAGGAACGGCGTTGAGGGTGTGACTCGTCTTGTTTCTGAGCTCGCCAGTGGTGCTGCGCTTGAAGTCGCCCGACTTCTTGTCGACCTCGAACATCTCGTCGCAGTTACCGTGGTCCGCCGTGACGATGAGCGCACCATCGAGCTTCTCGATGGCGGGGATAATGCGCGCCAAGCAGAGGTCGACCGCTTCGACAGCAATGACCGACGCGTCGAGGTTGCCGGTGTGGCCTACCATGTCGCCATTGGCATAGTTGATGCGCCCGTGCCGCATTCCGCCCCGCCGCAGCGCCGTGAGGGTTGCATCGGTGATTTCCGCTGCCTTCATCCAGGGTCGCTGTTCGAAGGGAACCAGGTCGCTTGGTATCTCGACGTACTCTTCGTAGACTTCGTCAAACATGCCGCTGCGGTTGCCGTTCCAAAAGTACGTCACGTGGCCAAACTTTTGCGTTTCGCTGCACGCGAACTGGCTGACCTGATTGCGGGCCAAGTACTCACCCATCGTCCGGTCGATCTTGGGTGGCTGGACGAGATAGTGACGCGGCAGCTTCAGGTCCCCGTCGTATTCCATCATGCCGACGAACTCGACATCTGGAATCGGGCCGCGGTCGAACTCGCTCAGCTCGGGCTCGGTGAACGCACGGGTGAGCTCGATCGCTCGGTCGCCGCGGAAGTTGTACAGCACGACGGCCGCGCCATCACGAATCGGGCCGATGGGCTGACCCTCGGAGTCGACGATCACGAAAGCCAACAGGTCCTGGTCGATCATGCCGGGGTTCTCGTCTCGGAGCGTTTCAATCGCCTCGGTAGCGCTTGAAAAGCCTCTGCCCTCGCCGAGGACGTGATGTTTCCAACCTCGTTCGACCATCGACCAATCGGCGTTGTAGCGATCCATCGTGATGAACATGCGCCCGCCGCCCGATGCAATGCGGTAGTCGCGGCCGCCTTGCTCGTTCAGGTCGTGAAGAACTTTCTCGAGCGCCTCGACGTACTCGAGCGCACTGGTTTCGGGGACGTCGCGACCATCGAGCAGGACGTGGACGCGCGCGCGCTGAACACCCTCCTCGTTGCAGCGACGCAACATCGCAAAGAGGTGCTCGATGTGACTGTGGACGTTGCCGTCCGAGAGCAGGCCGATGAAGTGCATCGGCTCACCGCTCTCACCGACGCGGCGCACGAGCTTCTTCCACTCCTCGCCTTCGAAGATCTCGCCACTGTCGATGGCCATCTGAACGCGCTTGGCCCCCTGATCGAAGACCCGCCCGGCGCCAAAGGCGTTGTGCCCGACCTCGCTGTTCCCCATGTCGTCGTCGCTCGGCAGACCGACGGCGGTGCCATGCGCACGAAGGCGCGTCGTCAGAGAAATCCCCGCGAGCCGGTCGAGCGTCGGGGTTCGCGCAAGCCAGACCGCGTCGCCCTCATTGGAGGCGCCGCACCCCACACCGTCCATGACGACGATGAGCACCGGGCCCGGGACGCCGGGGAACGACGGATGCTTTTTGAGATGCCAATCGGTCACGGGGCTTTCCTAGCACAGTCGCTCCGATGTTCGACGGCGAGGAAGCAGGGTATGCTCCAGCCATGTTCGTCGTGACCAACCGCATCCCGGTAGCCGAGGGCTACGAAATCGACTTCGAAGACCGCTTTCGCAAGCGCGTTCACTTGGTGGATCAGGCCAAGGGTTTCATTCGAAACGAAGTGCACAGGCCGCGGCCTATGGAGCTCGACCACCAGACCGGAGAGTGGACGCGTGGGCCCGCCGGAAGCGGCTACTACGAGGTCAAGACATGGTGGAAATCATTCGATGATTTCGTCGCTTGGACGACGAGCCCCTCGTTCGCTGAAGCGCACCGAAACCGGCCGCCCAAAGAGATGTTTCGCGGGCCGAACGAGCTCACGATTCACGAAGTGTTCTTGAGCACGGACGACGTGGAGGCGACATGACCGGAATCGTGGAAGACAACGCCGGGTTCGTCGAGTGCTGGAACGAGATCCTGACCCCGAAGTGGATTCGATTCCGACACTTGCTCTCGGGCAACGGGAAGGTTCACAGCGACATCGCGTATGGCGACTTCGGCATTCAGGAGGGCGACAAAGTCCTCGACATCGGCTGTGGGTTTGGAGAAACGGCCCTTGAAATTGCGAGAATCGTCGGGCCAAGCGGTGAAGTCGTGGGGATCGACTGCACCGATTCGTTTGTCGATGTCGCGAGTCGGGAACGCGACGAGGCCGGCGTCCGCAACGTTCGTTACGAGGTGGGCGATGCGCAGATTTGCAACCTTCCGGAGGCCTACTTCGACGTGGCCTACTCGCGTTTCGGTGTGATGTTCTTCCAGAGTGCGGTTCGGGCGCTTCGAAATGCGCACTACGCGCTCAAGCCCGGAGGCAAGGTTTGTTTGATCGTCTGGCGTTCTCTTGCCGACAATCCCTGTTGGGGCGCGGCCAAGGAGGTCGTGCTTCGCCACCTTCCGCCTCCGGGTGACCAGGGCTCGACCTGCGGCCCCGGCCCGTTCTCGATGGCAAGCGAAGAAACCGATCGCGCGATGCTCGAAGCGGCCGGTTTTTCGGAGGTCGAGGTCTTCAAACGAATCGACGCCGACGTCTGCGTCGGGGACGACCTCGAGCAAGCGATCGACTACCAGATCCTGGTCGGGCCCTCCGGGGAAATCGTCCGGGAAGCCGGCGAAGAAGGCCAACGAAAGCTGCCCGACATCCGGAGCGACCTAGGCGAGCTCATGGCGTCCTACCTCCGCACCGACGGTGTCTTCATGCCTTCGAGCACCTGGGCGATCATGGCTCGCAAAAGCTGAGCAGGGGACGGTCCCTCATCGTCATGGTTTGGTCATGGCGGGTCATTGAACTTGACCCGAGTAGAACTTGTTCTAAACTCTGGTTAGTTTACATGAAGTAAAGTTATATCTGCCTCGGCGAGTATTCGGAGGACCCTTTGGAAAACAAGTGCCCAGCGAAGTTTCACAATGTCGATTTCTGCGCCCCATCGA
>CBESWY010000012.1:0-28760 GCA_965533395.1 uncultured Myxococcales bacterium | reverse complement strand
GCGATCGTGGTGACGGTCCGAACCCGATCGAACCAGGCCGGGGGGTCTGGCCAGGCCGACGGCGAGGCCAGTAGCCGAGCGTCCAGCCCGCCAGTCGAATGCCCGACGAGATGGATGGCCCCCGCATCGTCGGCGCAGCTTTGCTGAATCGTGTCCATGAGCACCTGCGTGCGGTGCACGATCGAACCAGTGGGCGGCGCGGACACGAGCACAAACTCGCACTCCGCACCGCCCTCCAAGAGCCGGCTCGCGAGCGCCTCTTCGACGTGCATGAAGTAGTCAAAGCCACCGAGTCGCGCAAAGCCGAACAGGCCGGGAACCAAGACGATGTGATGCCGGGGGCGTGCCACGAGCTCCGACGTTACGCGCTAGCGCCGATAACAGATCTTAAGAACGCCACCTGCACCGCGTTGCTCCACACGAAGCTGCAGTTTCTCGCCATGAGGAAGCTTGCGCTGGTTCAGATCGAGGCCGTAGACGGCGAGCCGCTCCACACGCGCTGCGAGGTCGAGAATGTCTCGCGAAAGCGTAAAGCGCCTCACCTCGGGCTTCGTCGCAGCGGCCGCGATTAGATAAGGGTTGGTCATCCCGAGCACGGCAGCGGGCGCTGCGATCGGCATCGTCTTGATCGCGGGAAGCGGAGCGTCGGCCGAGGCGCTCTTTGCGCCGAAGAGGGAGGACACGAATGCGCACAGAAAGCAGAGAACCCCGAAGCAGGGGCATCTACGCGGGCCACCGAGCCCCAACTGAACACTTTTTCTCAACCTCTTCCCAATTCCAGTCTGCCAGATGTCAAAATATTAATCTAGAGGGGTCAATTTCGGAAAGAATTCGTGACCCCTGCCCGATCAAGCTACGCGCTTTGCCTCTCATTGCAAAGTGAATTGGGCTCATTTTGTGTAACGTTGCCGTGTCGCGCGCGTACGGACGCCCTCCGAACGTCCAAGTTCAGCAAAGCAAAAAGCCCGGGCGAAGCCGGGCTTGAAGCTAAGTGCATGAAATAACTCTTAACTCACTCGGCGCGGGGCGTGCCACGGCGAAGGTATGCCGGGATGTCCAGCACGGCTTCGTCGTGCAGGGCGCTGGCTCCGAAGGCTCGGCTGCCGGCGGGTTGACTAACCACGGCGGGGGCGCCTTCCAGCGTCGAAGACAAATCGTCGGCTCGCGCCGGCGCCGTTCGCATAGCCCTATTGGCTGAACCGTTGCTCGCACTCTGATTGGAGGACGCCGAGTGGCGCAAGCCGAGTGGGATGGGCGCGTGGCCGCTCTTCTCGAAGCCCGTGGCGATGACCGTGACCTTGACGGTGTCGGAGAGATTCGAATCGGTCACGACGCCGAAGATGATTTCCGAATCGTCATGGGCCGCCTGCTGCACCAGGCCTGCCGCCTCGTTGATCTCGCGGAGCTTGATGTCCGGACCGGCGGTGAAGTTGATCAGGATGCCCGTCGCGCCCTGAACCGAAACCTCGTCCAAGAGTGGAGAGTTGATCGCCATCTCGGCCGCCTCGAGCGCCCGTCGGTCACCTTTCGCGATGCCGGTGCCCATCAGCGCCCGTCCGTTGCTCGACATGATGGTCTTCACGTCGGCGAAATCGACGTTGATCATGCCCGCGTTGATGATCAGGTCGCTAATGCCCTGGACCGCCTGCAGCAACACGTCGTCGGCGCGCGCGAACGCGTCGAGCATCGTGATGTCGTCATCGCCCAGCGACATGAGCCGCTGATTGGGAATCGTGATGATGCTATCGATCACATCGATCAGCTCTTGCACACCGCGTTCGGCGTTCTTGGAACGCTTGCGCCCCTCGAACAGGAATGGCTTGGTGACCACGCCCACCGTCAGGGCGCCCTGGTCTTTTGCAATCTGAGAAATGATGGGGGCCGCGCCCGTGCCCGTACCGCCGCCCATGCCAGCGGTCACGAAGACCATATCGGCGCCTTCCAGGACGTCAGATAACCGCTCCAGGTCCTCGAGTGCGGCTTTGCGTCCCACGTCGGGATTGCCGCCCGCCCCGAGACCGCGTGTGAGGTTTGGGCCGAGTTGGATCTTCACCGGGGCGAGGCTCCGATCCAAGGCCTGGGCGTCCGTGTTCGCCGCAATGAACTCGACGCCTTCGAGCCCGCCTTGAATCATCGTGTTGAGCGCGTTGCCGCCGCTGCCGCCGACACCCACGACCTTGATGCGTGCCTGAAGCTCTGCGTCGTCCGCAAACTCGATCGAGATAGCCATCGATTCCTCCTAAAAAACTTCCCTGAACCACGCACCGATCTTTCGACCGAACCCGCGGCTCGTAGTCACTTCCACTGTTCGTTCGGGTGCGGACGCTCCCGCCAATTGGTCCGCTCCGTGCTTCACCAGTCCGACGCCAGTTGCGTAGGCCGGGCTCTTCACGACGTCGATCAATCCACCGATGCCCGTGGGTGCACCCCGGCGCACCGGCAAACCGAGGACTTCCTCGGCCAGCTCGGGCAAACCATCGAGGAGCGTCGTCCCACCCGTCACGATGGCTCCGGACGCCAACATGTCCATGTAGCCAGTCTCGGCGATGACGTGGCGGCATGCCGCGAAGATTTCTTCCACCCTCGGCTCGATGATGTCGCAAAGTACCCGGCGAGGAAGCGAGCGCGACGGCCTGCCGCCGACGGATGGCACTTCGATCGTCTCGTCGTCATCGACCATTCGGGATGCAGCGCAGCCGTACTTGATTTTGATGCGTTCGGCCTCGGCCATCGGCGTGCGAAGCCCAGTGGCGATGTCGTTGGTGAGATTTATGCCGCCGATGGGAATCGAGCTCGTGTGCACGACTGCGCCATCGACGTAGATGATGATGTCCGACGTTCCGCCGCCGATGTCGATGAGGACTCCGCCGATCTCCCGCTCGTCGCCGCTCAGCACGGCGTGCGCGCTGGCGAGCGGCTGCAGCACGACCTCTTCGACGAACAAGCCGCAGCGCTCTGCGCACTTGATGACGTTGGCCACACAAGTCGATGCAGCGGTGACCATGTGGACGCGTGCCTCGAGACGAACGCCTGCCATTCCGATCGGCTCTTTGATCCCGTCTTGATCGTCGACGATGTACTCTTGAGGGAGCACGTGAAGCACTTGGCGGTCGCCGGGTAGCGGCACAGCCTTGGCCTGCTCGAGGACGCGCGTCACGTCTTCGGCTGCAACCTCGCGGTTGGCAATCGCGGCGACACCGTCCTGATTCATGCCGCGCACGTGGCTTCCGGCGATGCCCGCGTACACGGTGTTGATCTCGACGCCGGCCATCGTCTCGGCTTGCTCGACTGCCGCGCGAATCGCCTGCACGGTCGACTCGATGTTGACGACGACGCCCTTCTTCAAGCCCTTTGAAGGAACGGACCCTATCCCAATGATGTCTAGGCCTTCTTCTGACTGTTCGGCGACGATCGCGCAGACCTTCGTCGTTCCCAGATCCAACCCAGCAATGATCTCGTTTTCCGCCATCCCTCGCCTCTCACTGACCCATACCGAAACGGCATTTGGCAGGACAACTTTTATGCAGAAAAAAATGGGGTGAAACGCACTTTTTCTTCAGCGGGAATTAACCCCTGTTCGCGGCCCGGTCTGGGGCCTTGCGATCAGGGCAGTCGAACGGTGACGCGCTCAGGACTTCGAACGTTGTCGAGGTATACGTAGGAAGGTCGCGTATTCTCCTCGCTAAGTCGCTTGAGGACTTGGCGGAGACGACGCAGCTTCTGGCGGTGCTGCCCGTTCCCGAGGCGGACGTTCATGCCGTCGTCGCCGACGAAGAGCTCGATTCCGTTGGCGCCTTCAAAATGAATTTCTGAGACAGGTTCCCGTTTCGCCAGACCCGCGCCTTCGTAGTCTTGGAGGAGCGCCATGGAACGGAGCAGGATGGCCTTCCGATACTCGAAGTCGTCGTAGAAGCGCTCCGATGCGATGCCGGTGATGACCGGCAGGTCCACGGGGTCGTCGACGCCAAGCCGCTTGAAGACGGCGCCCTCCTCACTCACCAGGTAGAGCTGATCGAGCGCGACCAATGCGACTGGCTTGCGCTCTAGGATCTCGATCCGAACGCGCCCGGGCAGCTTGCGGACGACCTTTGCCTCCTCGATCCAGGGATGCTGAAGCAAATGATTACGGGCGTTTTCCGCGGAAAACTCGAATATGTTTGAGCCAATTTGAAGCCGCGCGGCACGCCGTACATCGATGGCTTCGAGCTGACGGTTCCCGTCGATGACAATCTCTCGAATCGCAAACGCATCGGCCTGGTGCGCGTATCGGACGGACTGCTCTCCGAGCCAAATCGTCGCGGCCACCAGCAGCCCGCCGAGAGCCAACTGTCCCCCGCGACGCAGCCAAGCCCTGCGGGCGAAGAGCCATCCGCCCATCCGTTCCCGGGCCCCCGCCGCCCGTTCACGCCAGGTCCGCTTGGGCTTGCGGTGTCGCGGCTTTTTGGCCGTTGGCCGCCGTCGATTCTGGCTGCGGTCACTCGTCGCGACCCTTCGAGCGAGCTTTTCGCGAACCGTCTTTCTTGCGATGGCCCTCCGGGTCGGTTTCTTCGCAGCAGCCTTTCTCGGAGCTGCCTTCTTGGCGGCCACGTTTTTTCGAGCGGGCCGCTTCGGAGCGGGCTTCTTCTCGACCTTCTTCCTCGGTATCGACTTCTTGCGCGCCGGCTTCTTCCGAGCATTCGATGGGGCCCGTCGACGGTTCATCGGCGGAGCACCTCGAGGAGCTCCGGGCCCGTGCGCGTGATGTCTCCGGCCCCCAGGGTGATGACGACATCACCCGAGCGAACCCGCTCGCCAATCGCACCGGCCAAATCCTTTCGGTCTTCCACCAAGGTCACGTCTCGATGCCCGTGCGCACGAATCGCCTCGGCGAGTCGACGCGCATCAGCCCCTTCGATTGGTTTTTCGCCTGCGGCGTAGACGTCGGTCAAGAATAGGACATCGGCTTGGTTGAAGGCTCGGGTGAGCTCATCGAAGAGGTCTCGCGTCCTGGTGTATCGATGTGGCTGGAATGCGACGACGATTCGCGATCGATAGGCCTTTCGCGCTGCCTCGAGGGTCACTTCGACCTCGGCAGGATGGTGTCCATAGTCATCAACGACCGTGACCCCGCGCTCCTCGCCAACGATGGAGAAGCGTCGCTGCACCCCTTCGAAGCTGCGCAGCGCCGAACGGACCTGGTCATGGTCCACCCGCAGCTCGTCGGCGACCGCAATCGTCGCAAGCGCGTTGAGCACATTGTGGATGCCCGGCATCCGAACCTCGAATTGACCCAAGCTTTCACCGTGATGCTCGACGTCGAAGCCGACGGTGAGACCCGAAAACACAGGGTTGCGTGCCCGATAGTCCGAGTGGACCGAAAACCCGTACGTGACGATGCGCTTGTCGAGCCTCGGCAAGACATCCTGGACGTTCGGATGATCGAGACAAGCGACGACCAGGCCATAGAAGGGTACGCGATTGGCGAAATCTACGAAGGCCTCTTTTACGGCCTCGAGGCTACCGTAGTGATCGAGGTGCTCCGGGTCGATGTTTGTGATGACGGCGATCGAAGGGATGAGATGGTGAAAAGAGCCGTCGGACTCGTCCGCCTCCGCCACGAGCAGATCTCCGGCGCCCCTGGCCGCCCCCGAGCCGAGCGCGTTGAGCTTGCCGCCAATGATGACCGTTGGGTCGAGCCCTGCGCCTCGCAATACCGTGGCAACCAAGGACGTCGTCGTCGTCTTGCCATGCGAGCCGGCGATCGCGATGCCGTCCTTGAGCCTCATCAACTCGCCGAGCATCTCTGCTCGAGGAATCACCGGCACGCCTGCCGCCCGCGCCGCGATCAGCTCCGGATTGCTCGGTGGAACCGCCGACGAGAACACGACGACATCGGCATCGGCCACCTGCTCGGCTTCGTGGCCAATGTAGACCTTCGCCCCCTTTTTCTCGAGACGCTCGGTGTAGTCGTTTTGGCGGAGGTCGGAACCCGTCACGGCGAAGCCCGAGTCGAGCAGCACTTCGGCAATGCCGCTCATTCCGACACCGCCGACGCCAACGAAATGAATAGACCGAATTCTGCCGCGAAACATGGCCGCTTACTCCCACACGGCTCCGTCGACGACAACCGGGCGGCGCGGGCGATGAGCGGCGCTCCGGAGAGCCGCCGCGGGGCAGCCCAGCCGAAGCGTCGGGGCCATGGCGAGGCCCCTGTAGTGCATGCCCGAGGGTGGATCGCTGTCGAGCGCCGGAGTGCTCTCGCCGGAAGGCTCCACGCCGCCGATCCAGCCCATCATGTCGTCGACGATGGCCGCTGCTGCGTCGGGCCGGCCGTGTTCCCGGGCCGCGCGTGCCATGGCTCGACGCTTGGCAGGATCGTCGAGAAGGCCAGCGATGAGCGCCGCCAATCGGTCGACCTCCAGATCGGACTCCCGGATGCAGATCGACGCGCCCTGCGCTTCGAGAGCATCGGCGTTCTTTGCTTGATGGTCGTCGGCTGCAAACGGGAACGGGATCAGGATCGATGGACGGCCGATTGCGCAAAGCTCGGCAAGGGTCGTGGCTCCAGCGCGCGCCACCACGAGCGCGGCGTTCGCATAGGCACGTGAGATCTCCTCGATGAAGGTAACGACTCTCGCTCGAATGCCGAGCTCTCGATAGACCGCCTCGACCTCCTCGCGCATCGCTTCACCGGTTTGGTGCACAACCTCGAGGTTGCGATCCGCGACGCCGGCCTGAGCCAGCGCGCGAGGCAGATCTTCATTGAGCTTGCGAGCGCCCTGCGACCCGCCTAGGACGAGCACTGTGCGGGCGCGCGATTCGAAACCTTCGGGGTCGGCCAATGCGAGGCGCGCGTGCTCGACGAACTCTTGCCGAACGGGATTGCCCGTCAGACGCGACTTGCTCGCACCAAACACCTGTTCGGTCTGCTCGAAGGCGATGTACGCACGGTCGACGAAGCGCGCGAGGATTCGATTGGTCATGCCGACGTACGCGTTCTGTTCGAGAAGTGCGGTGGGCCTTCCTGACAGCGATGCTGCAAGCAGCACCGGGCCGGATGCGTAACCGCCAACTCCAAGCACCAAGTCGGGCTCGAATCCTCCCATCAGGGATGCGGCCTGTTTCATCGCGGTCGGAATCCGCGCGAAGCTCTTGAAGCGCGCCCCGACGCCCTGACCCTTGAGTGGCGTCACGTTCAGAAGCTCCAAGGCCTCCCCACGGCCTGGCAGAATTCGCGCCTCGATTCCGCGGGCGGTCCCCACGAACTTCACCTCGAGGCCCGGAACCCTTCGTCGAAGCTCCTCGACGACCGCGAGCCCCGGGAACAGATGCCCGCCGGTACCTCCGCCGGCAACCATGATGCGTTGGATCATCGTGCACCTCCTCTTGCAGCGCGGAGCTTCGGTTGGCGTCGCGCAGGCTCCGCCTTTTCCGTCGGCTGTTCTTTTCGGGACGCGCCGAAACGCGACGTGTTCAAAATGATGCCGGCGGCGGCTGCGTTCACGAGCAGCGAGGAACCACCATAGCTCACGAAGGGAAGCGCGAGTCCTTTGGTGGGCAGCAGCCCCATGGCTACCGCCAGGTTGGTGAACGCCTGAAGACCGATGAACAAGGTCATCCCCGCCGCGAGGTAGCCGGCGTACTCGTCTTGGGCCCGCCACGCGGCACGAAGGCCGCGAAAGACGATCCAGGCGAAGGCCGCACTCAGAAGGATGACCCCAATGAACCCGAGCTCTTCGCCGATGATCGCACTGATGAAATCGGTGTGGGCTTCAGGCAGGAACAGCAACTTCTGACGGCCGTCGCCGAGCCCGACGCCTGTCCAGCCGCCGGAGCCGAAGCTCATCAAGGATTCGGTGATCTGGTAGCCCGCGCCCTGCCGGTGCTCGAACGGCTCTAGGAAAGCCTTGATACGGCGCATTCGATAGGGGGACGATGCGATGGCTGCGTAGCCGACCGGAAGGGCGATCAAGACGCAGCCGAGCAGGTACCCCGCCTTCGCGCCAGCCGCAAAGAGCACGACGAACGTGAGCAGCGCGATCATCACCGCGCTGCCGAAGTCGGGTTGCGCCAAGCAGAGCAGCATCAGGAGCACCGCCACGATCACGTGCGGAAGGAAGCCGATGGAGAAGGTTTGAACGCGATGGGACTTCTTTGCGAGCGAGTGGGCGAGCCACAGGATCATCGCCAGCTTGGCGAGCTCCGCGGGCTGCACGTTGAGAGGGCCCAAAGCAAGCCAGCGGGTCGCGCCCCCCGCGCTGCGTCCAAACCCGAGGGCAACCGCGATCATCAGGACGACCGCGACCAGGAGAACCGGGTACGTCGCGCGGCGGAGCAATTCGATGTTGGCGTGAGCAAAGACTAAGAGGACGACGAGGGCGACGAAAGCAAACACGGTTTGTCGGATCAAGAAGTGATATCCGTTTCCAAACATGTTGTTCGCGTAGACTGCGCTTGCGCTGTAGACCATGACCACGCCAAACGCGATCAGCCCGATCAGCGTGGCTGCAAGCGTGACGTCGACCGGTTCGGCTTCAGTTCTTTGCCCGGGTTTCGAAGAACGACTCATGCTTGCCCTCCAAGGCCGTGGACCGCGCGTTGGAATTGATCGCCCCGCTCGGCGTAGGAGCGGAACATGTCGAAGCTCGAGCAAGCGGGCGCCAGGAGCACGATGTCTCCCGTGCGGGCTAGCGCGGCGGCAGAACTGACCGCTTCGGCCATCGACTGGGCGCGGCGAAGCTCGACCGGGGAGTCCGCGAACACCCCCTCCAGCAAGGGTGCAGCTTCCCCCAAGACGACGAGAGCTCTTCCCTCGTGGGCCATTCGTCGAAGAAGCGGCTCGTAGCTGCCTCCCTTGTCGACGCCGCCGGCAATCAGAACAATCTTGCCTTTCGAGCCCGCCAGGCTGTCGATCGAGGCAACCGCTGCGCCCACGTTGGTCGCTTTCGAATCGTCGATGTACTCGACGCCTGCAACCGACCCGACGTACTGCATGCGGTGAGCCAGCCCCTCGAATCCACGAAGAACCGCTGCGATATCCGCGTCGTGCACGCCGAGGAGACGAGCCGCGAGCGCGGCGGCACAGGCATTCGCGACGTTGTGCGAGCCTCGAATCCCGAGCTCCTCGATCGGAACCCGGAGCGGGCTCTGTGTGTCGGTGAGCACTCCGTCGACCACGCGAACCTCGCCGTTCCGACCACCGAATAGAACAACGGTTCCACCTTCCTCGATGAGCTCCCGAAGGTCTGGGGAGTCGGCAGGCAGGACGGCGAAGTCTTCTGGGGCCTGTCGCTCGAACACCCGTGCCTTGGCAGCGGCATAGGCTTCGAACGAGGCGTAGCGGTCGAGGTGGTCGGCCGTGACGTTGAGCAAGAGCGCGACGTGGGCCTTCATTTGGGACACTCGCTCCAGCTGGAAGCTGGAGAGCTCGACGATGACCAGACCGCCCTCGGCGCCCGCGTCGGTTCCGGCAGCCTCGATCATTGGGCGGCCCAGGTTGCCCCCAACGAAGACGGACCGGCCAAGATGGCTGCACATCTCCCCAATCAGGGTGGTCACCGTGCTCTTGCCGTTGGTTCCCGTAACCGCGACAATCGGCGCATCGATGAATCGCGAGGCGAGCTCCACTTCGCTGACCACGGGCACGCCGCGAAGCTCCGCTTGGTCGAGCTGCGCAAGAGGCGGCACCCCGGGCGAGACGACGATCAGATCCAAGTCTTCGAAGGCGCTCTCGGGATGACCGCCGAGCACCAACTCCGCGCCCAGCGCCTCGGCTTCGATGGCGGCTGCCCCAAGGGCGCTCGCATCGCGTTGGTCGTTGACCCGGACTTTGGCGCCACGCATGCGCAGAAACCGCACGACGGACAGACCGCTCTCGCCGAGCCCGACCACCATCGTGTTTTTGTGCGAAAGCTCCACAATCACCTCAGCTTCAACGTGGCGAGACTGAATACGGCCAACACGATCGCGATAATCCAGAATCGAACGATGACCCGAGGCTCGGGCCAGCCCATTTTCTCGAAATGGTGATGAATCGGCGCCATTAGAAAGATGCGTCGGCCGGTCATGCGGAAATAGCCAACCTGCAAAATCACGCTGACCGCCTCGACGACGAAGATGCCTCCCAGAATCACCGAAAGGAGCTCGTTCTTCGTCAACACCGCTAGCGCACCGAGGCCTCCGCCGAGTGCCAGTGATCCTACGTCACCCATGAAGACCTGGGCGGGATACGTATTGTACCAAAGGAAACCGAACCCCACGCCAACGACCGACGCGGCGAAGATGCTGAGCTCGCCCGCGCTTTCGATGTGCGGGATGTCCAGGTAACCAGCGACCACGTTGCCAAACAAGGTCAGTCCCGCGAGGTAGGCGAGGATCGCGTAGGTTCCCGCAGAGATCATGACCGGGCCGATCGCGAGACCATCGAGTCCGTCGGTCAGATTGACCGCGTTCGAAGTGCCGACGATCACGAAAGAGGAGAAGATGACGTAGAGCCAAGGCGGCAACTCGATCGGGTACTTCGAAAACGCAAAGAACGGCGCGGCGAGGCGGTGACGAATTTCGAGCCAGTCACTCGGAAGCCCGGCTTCGCCGTAGTAGAGCCAGCCGCAGACCACGATCGCGGTCGAAAACTGAAGGAGCAGCTTGTACCTGCCCGAAAGCCCGCCGGTCGAACGGGTTCGAATCTTCGAGGTGTCATCGATGTAGCCAACGACGCCGTAGGCTACGGTAATCAGGGTCACGACCCAGACCATTGCGTTCGAAGGGTCTGCCCAGAGCACGGTCGACAAGACCAGCGCCAGAAGCATGAGGGCGCCACCCATCGTCGGGGTGCCCGCCTTCGAAAAGTGTGTCTCGGGACCGTCGGTGCGAATGACCTGACCGATTTGCTTGCTCTGCAAACGTCGAATGAACCAGGGATAGAGCCCGAACGTCAGGAGGAGAGACGTGATCGTCGCCATCAAGAAACGGAATGGCACGTAGCGCAGGACGTTCAGAAACGAGAGCGACTCGTACTCGTGCAGCGGGTAGAGCAAATAGTAGATCATGCCTGCCCCTGCGTCAGGAGTGACGGGATGACGCGTTCCATCTGCATGGCCCGGGAGCCCTTGACGAGGATGACCGCGTTGAGCGGGAGTCGGTCGGAAAGCTCGCCACATTCGGCAGCGTCCTCGAACCAAAGCGTGTCGGTCCCTCGCGTGTTCGCCGTCTCCACGGCCTCATGCATGCCATCGCCGCAGCCGACGAATAGAAGGGCGTCAGCATCCGCGACGAGCTCGCCGACCTTGCGATGGGCCTCCTCGCGATGCGCGCCAAGCTCCTTCATGTCCCCCAAAATCGCAACGAGCGGCGCGCCTCGCTTCTCGGCGACCTGGCGCGCCGTCTCTATCGCAACTTTCATGGACGCCGGATTCGCATTGTAGGAATCATCGATGACGAGACGGTCGCCGCTGCCTGTCCGAGGCTGCAAGCGGCCCGCCGAAGGCTCGACCTCGGCGAGTCCGCGGCCTGCTTCCTCCAGCGGCAAGTCCAAGCCGAGTGCGATCGCGAGGACCCCGGCCGCGTTGAGTACCGCGCCCTCCCCCAGCAAGGCCATCGAGATCTCGAAGTCTCGACCCCGGATCTGATAGCGGGCTCTGGTGCCCTCCGCATCGATATCCCAGTCGATGACGCGTATGTCGTTGGCGGCGGACCGGCCGTAAAACAGCTTTCGCTTCGCGGCAACGACCGATGCCCGCTTCTTGAGCGGCGGGTCATCTCCGTAGACGACGGCCACGCCGTCGGGCGCAAGGGCGTGAAGTAGCGAAACTTTTTCATCGGCCACCGCTTCGACCGAACCGAGCCCTTCGGTGTGTGAGACAGTCGCCCGAGTCACGATGCCCAGGTCCGGCGCAGCGATCTCGGCCAAGCGCGCGATCTCCCCTGGCTCACTGGTGCCCATTTCGATGACCGCAGTGTCAACCGTCGCGTCGAGCTGGAAGAGAGTCATGGGAACGCCGATTCGGTTGTTGAGGTTCCCGCTGGTCTTGAGCACTCTGCAACCCGCGGACCCAAGCGCCGCAGCGCAAAGCTCCTTGGTGGTCGTCTTGCCCACCGAGCCCGTGATGCCGACGACCTTGCCTAGCCAGCTGGCGCGATGGGCCTTCGCCATATCCCCGAGCGCGCTGAGCGTGTCATCCACCTCCACCGCACTCACATGCGCCGGAAGCGAGGTTCCCCGCTCCACCAAGACCGCCGCTGCGCCTGCGTTCATCGCTTGCGCTGCGAACTGATGCGCATCGAACTGCTCGCCGCGAAGTGCGACGAATAGATTCCCCGGTTGCACGGCGCGCGAGTCGGTCACGACGCCCGAAGAACTCTCCCAGTCGGGGCCACTCGCGTCGCCATCGGTCACGGCGAGCACCTGCTCTCGACGCAGCTGAACGTGATTGGCTGGAATTGGCGTCGCCATCATGCTCCTCCCGCAAGGCTGGCGATCACCGCGCGGGCCTCTTCGCGATCGTCGAAGTGCTGCCGCTCTGTGCCGATGACCTGATAGTTTTCGTGGCCCTTTCCCGCCAAGAGCACGGTGTCCCCTGCGCCAGCCGCTCGAATTGCCGCCGCAATCGCCTCTTCTCGCTCGACCACGACACAATAGCCAAAGGTCGCTGCCGAAAGGTCGGCCGCTTCGATGCGAATCCCGCCGGCCCGCTCTGCGCCTCTGGCAAGCTCATCGAGGATCCGTCGTGGGTCTTCGGTTCGCGGATTGTCACTTGTCAGAACGCAGAGGTCGGCGCCCTCCACGCCGACGCGGCCCATCTCCGGCCGCTTCCCCTTGTCCCGATCACCCCCTGCGCCGAACACCGCAATCAATCGATTCGGCGTCACCGCACGCATCGTTTGCAGAACCCTCCGAAGCGCGTCCGGCGTGTGGGCGTAGTCCACGAGCACCGCGACGTCTTGCGGGTGCGCAATGCGTTCGAGTCGTCCCGGGCTTCCCGCGGCGAATTGCCATGCTTTCGAAACGAGGTCCAAGTCGAGTCCAAGCGCGTACGCGCAACCGAGGGCGACCAAAAGATTCTCGAGGTTGTGCTCTCCGAGCATCGGACTTCGGATCTCGACCAGGCCTACGGGCGTCTCGACGGCCGCGCGAATTCCCTCACGGGTCACGGACCAGTCGATTGCCAAGATCTCGGCCCCACTTCCCAAGCTTCGCGAGCAGCGAATGACGGGAGTCTCGATTCGGTCAGCAAGCGTGGCTCCAAAGGGGTCATCGATGTGAATTACGGAGCGTTTGGGCTGGAGCTCAGTGAAGAGTCGCGCCTTCGCTTCGCCATAGCCGTCCATGGTCTGGTGGAAGTCCAGATGGTCGCGAGAGAGGTTGGTGAACGCCGCAACCTCGAAGTCGAGCGCATCGACACGATGCATCGCAAGACCGTGACTCGACACCTCCAAAACCAGGTGTGTCGCGCCGGTGTCGAGCGCTAGCCTGGCGAATCGGGAAATGTCGTCGCCTTCCGGCGTCGTGTGAAGCGAAGGGCGCTCCGAGCCAGGGACGAGCCAACCCGTCGTACCGACGAGCGCTGGCTTGGCCAACACGCCTTCGAGTGCAGACTGGAGAAGGTAGGCAGTCGTCGTCTTGCCGTTGGTGCCGGTGATCCCAACGGTGTGAAGAGCGCTCGTCGGCGCACCATATACGAGCTCCGCCGCACGCCCGAGCCCGGCGCGGGCGTCCACCACGATGAGCTGAGGAACCGTGACCTCGATTTCTTGCTCCGTCATGACTGCGGCCGCACCACGCGCAACGGCATCGCCGACGAAGCTCAGCCCATCATGGGTCTCACCTGGAACGGCCACGAAGAGATCCCCACCCGTCACCTGACGGGAGTCGTGTTGCACCCCGTGGACGGTCCTTGTCGCCAATCCCTCGATTCGGACCCCGACACCGCGGCTCTGGAGTTGCTGGAGCGTCATCCCTTGCCTCGGCTCAGCGGACATGCGGCCTCCGGGGCACCGCCGCTGCAAGTGTTTTCGCGCGCGCGTCTGACGCGTCCGCCTCCGTCTCGAATCGCCGCCGCTCGAGCCGTATCCGAACGACGGCACCATGCGCGACAGCCTTACCCGGAGCAGGGTCCTGATCGACGACGACACCCGAACCGCTGACCTCTGCAACGAGGGACTCGGCGTGCAGAGCGATGACAGCCTGGCGGAGGGGAAGTGACCGCACGTCGGGAACCGCGCTCTGCCCCTTTTCCACAGCTTCTTCCTCGGGCGCAGGCTCGACTTCGGCGACGACGATCTGCTTTTTCTTCTGCGCGAGCACCGCCGGCCTGCCCTCGGGGGCAACGCCCATGTGCCGCAGGGTGACCTCGGCGATCCGTCGGAACACAGGCCCGGCCACGGTCCCGCCGTAGTGCGCGATCACGGGCTCGTCGATGACCACCGAAATGACGACGGTCGGCCGTTCGGCTGGGGCAAACCCGATGAATGAGGCCAACCATTTGTCTTTGGCATAGCCACCGTGAACGTAGTCCGCTTTTTGCGCCGTGCCCGTCTTACCGGCGACGAGATAACCGTCTACCGCTGCTTCGATCGCGGTTCCCCCAGGCTCGGTGACCGCGGTAAGCATCTGACCCACGAGCTTTGCCACTCGCCTGGGAACCACCTGGCGCCGGACGCGCGGCGTGTTCTCTTCGATTGTGACGCCATGCCCGTCGGACAGCCGGCGCACGAGCATCGGTTGCATCAAGCGCCCTCCGTTTGCAATCGCGCTCATCGCCGTTGCGAGTTGGACATTCGTGACGCTCATGCCCTGCCCGAATGATACGGTTGCCGCATCGACGTCATACCAACGCCGGTAGTGGCGAAGGATGCCCGCGGTTTCGCCCGGGATTCCAAGACCCGTGGGCTCTCCAAAGCCAAAGCGTCGAAGCCCGCGGTAAAGGTTCTTCTTGCCGAGGTCGAGCGCGATCTTCGCGATGCCGATGTTACTCGAGTACGCGAGGATCTGCGTGGGAGTCAGCCACTCATAGGGATGAGCGTCGTGAAGGACGCGCCCAGCGATTCGCGTCACCCCGTTCTCGCAGTTGATCGATTGGTTGGATTTGACCGAACCGGAGGCAAGCGCGGAGGCCATCGTGAATGGCTTGATCGTGGAGCCAGGCTCGAAACGGTCGACGACGGCGCGGTTTCGTCGATGGGCGGTCGGATGTTTCGACGGCTCGTTGGGGTTGAAGGGAGGGTAATTTGCAAGCGCGAGGATCTCTCCGCTGGACGGGTCCATGACGACGACGCTCCCGCCACGTGCCTCGAAGGTGCGCACGCCTAGCGCAAGCTCCCTCTCCGCGATGTGCTGAATCGCCTTGTCGATGGTGAGGACTACGCTCTGCCCTTGCATCGATCGATCGTCTTCCATGTCGTCGGCAAAGACGACGTGGCCGCGCCGGTCGCGAATCGCCTCGACCCGTCGATCCGAGCCGCGAAGCCGATCCTCGAACGCAAGCTCGACGCCTTCGATGCCTCGTCCGTCGATGTCAGCAAAGCCGAGCAAATGAGCAGCAAGATGACGGTTTGGGTAGTAGCGGCGCGCCTCCGTCGTCAGCTCGAGGCCGGGAATGTCGAGCGCGCGGATCTGGGTGGCTTCGTTGGGTGTGACTCGCCGTTCAATCCAGACGAAATAGCGGTCTGCCGACAGTCGCTTCACCAGCGACTCTCGGTCTAGGTCGAGAATTTTGGAGATCCGCCGCGCGACGGTCCGGGGATCTTGCTCCATGGCTTTGAGCCGACGCGGGTTGGCATACACGCTGTCGACGTCGGCGCTCACGGCAAGCTCCGCGCCGTGCCGATCGTAGATCGCGCCACGCCGAGGAGACACCCGGAGCTGACGAAGGTGCTGCCCTTCTGCCATCTCGCGCAAGCGGTCGCCGCTCGCGATCTGCAGATGAAACGCGCGAATGAGAACCAGCACCGCGACCGCAGCAACGCAGACGCCGAGCAAGGCGATCCGTGCCCGAAACCATCGCTGATGCCGATTCTTCAACGCACCCTCCCCGCCGCCGTGCGCTTGCCCTTCTCTTTCATTGTCACGATGCGAGTCGGCTTTGGAACCTCCATACCTAGGGTTCCGCGCGCAATGGTCTCGATGCGTCCGCTTTGCCGAAGCGTGGCGGCTTCGATCGAAAGCAGACGGCGGTCCTGAAGGAGGTCACTCTGTCGGCCACGCTCATCGCTCACCTCGTAGCCGAGTCGAACGGTTTCGAACCGGATCGACAAGTGCACCACGAACGCTGCCGCCGTTGCGAAGACGGCGACGCACCAGAGCGGCAGGAAGCGACCCTTCATGCCCCAACCTCGACACGGCGGGCTGCCCGAAGCTTTGCGGAGCGCGACCTCGGATTGTGTTCCCGCTCTCGATCGGAAGCGATGATTGGGCGCTTGGTCAGCGGCGAGAGTTGCTCGCTGTCCCGGAATGCGTGCTTGACCATTCGGTCCTCGAGCGAGTGGAAGCTGATGACCGCAACCACGCCACCCGTTCGCAAAAGTTGCGGCGCTTGCTCGAGCAAAGCCTCGAGCTCCCCGAGCTCGTCATTGACGGCGATACGCAGCGCCTGAAACGTCTTGGTTGCCGGATCGATGCGCCCACGGCGGGGCCCAATTGCTCTGCGCACGGCGTGCCGCAGATCGCCGGTGGTCTCGAGCTCCCCGTCTTCGTACGCGCGCCGAAGCGAGCGCGCAATTTTGCGCGAGCGGCGCTCCTCTCCATAGCGGTAGATCAGGTTGGCGAGCTCTTCGGCATCGCTGCGACCGATCAGCTCCAATGCGGTTTCACCTTCGGTGGGGTCCATGCGCATGTCGATCGGGCCGTCTTTGGCTATGGAAAATCCACGTTCTGCACGATCGAGCTGAACGGAGCTGACCCCCAGGTCGGCGAGGACGCCATCGACGTTCTCGATCTCGAGTGACGCCAAGACGTCGGCGAGCTCGCCGATTCTCGCCTTGCGCAGCGTCGCGCGGTCCCCAAAGCAGGAGAGCGCTGCGGTGGCCGCTTCGAGCGCGCTCGGGTCGCGGTCGGTTCCAATCAAGCGGCCATCGGGAGAGCTGCGCTCCAAGATCGCTTTCGCATGCCCTCCACCGCCGAGCGTCACGTCGGCGTAAACACCGCCTGGCGTCGGATCGAGGTGCTCGAGCACCTCGTCGACGAGAACAGGCGTGTGCTCGAACGCGCTCACAGGCCGAGCTCCGCCAACCTTCTGGCAATCTCCAAACGGCGTTCCTGATCGCTGAGCACCTCCTTGCGAAGGTCTTCAAAGCTCTCTTTGGCCCAGAGCTCGATATAGCTGCCCATCCCAGCCCAGAGCGCGTCACGCTGAAGCCCTGCGTGTTTTCGAAGCGCCGCCGGGATGAGAAGTCGGCCGACCTTGTCGACCTCGCACTCGACCGCGCCCGAGACGTAGATCCGCTTGAGCATGACCACGTCCGCATCGAACTGCGGAAGCTCGGAGAGCCTCTTCTCGAACGCGAGCCACTCCGCCATCGGGTAGGCCACCAGGAAGCTATCTAAGCCGGTGGTGAGAACCAGCTGCGAGTCACCGTGGGCCGTCATCACCTCCCGGAACCGAGACGGCACGGAGGTGCGGCCTTTGGCATCGATCGCGTGCTCGTAGCGTCCTCGGAACAACCTAACCCTCTCGTCCTATTTACCGGCCATTTGGCACTTGATCCCACTAGTTCCCACTAAGGGCGGAAACTAAGGCCCAGGCCGCCCCTCTGTCAACTTCTTTCGGCGGTCCAAGTGGCAGAATTAAAAAGGGTTTTTGGGCGGCTACAGGTCCGGGCTGCAAGGCCCGAGCCGTGGTGGAAACGCCTGCTACTGGTCCATAGAACGCAGGCCGCCTGATGCCGTGTTCCTGGGGGCGGATGGCCAGACATATTTGGCATTATTAGGCCAAATAAATGTCTATATTGTCCAAAAAGCTTCGTGCTAGTCTTCTCTCTCGTGGATCCAATCGACGAAGCGTGGGAACGGGTCGAGGCGGATTGGGGGAATCACGATGCGCATCGACGTTTCGTGGGCGTTTGCGTAGCCTTGGATCGACTCCCGGAGGCTGGAAAACGCTACCGCGGGGTTCGCGACACCGAGCCTGCGCGCCGCGAAGACGCCGCAAAGCAAATCGACGGCTTGATCGCACTGGCGTCCCAGCAATTGCAGGATACCCGGGTCATCCCCGCCGGGCATGAGCACAAAAGGACGCTGACATGGGTCGCGTTCTTTATCATGTTGGTGTTGATGGGGGCGGGGATCTTGTTCTTCTTGCGGACGTAGCTCCGTAGCGAGCGACCCGCGATTCGAAATGCAGATCGACTTCGCCGCGAAAGAACTGACCGTGAAACTGGTGTACTACGGCCCGGCGCTCAGCGGGAAGACGAGCAACCTGCGCGCGATCCACTGGCTCGGCACGTCGCATGCCTGCGGCGAGCTGATGACGCTCGAAACACAAAACGACCGAACTCTGTTCTTCGACATGCTGCCGATCACGGTGAGCTCCGGAAGCGGGCTCAAGGTTCGGCTGAAACTGTTTACCGTCCCGGGCCAGGTGATGCACAACGCAACCCGGCGGCTCGTCCTGCAGGGGACCGACGGCCTGGCCTTCATCGCGGACTCGCAGCGGAGCGAGGCCGACGCAAACCGGGAGTCCTTTTTGAATCTGAAGCGCAATCTCGAAGAGAACGCGATCGATCCAGAGCGGATCCCGATCATCATTCAGTTCAACAAACGTGACATGGCCAGTATTCGAACGGATGAAGAGCTCGAGCTGATCGCGCAGCGAAGCAAAGAGCCAATCTACAAAGCAGTCGCGACCCGCGGTTACGGCGTGATGCAAACTCTTCGCGGTTTGATTCGAGACACATGGACGAAGCTCGAAGACGATCACCAGCTCGAGGAGAAGTTCGGGATCAGCCCGATCCGCTTCATGACCGAGGTTGAAGCAAAACTGAAACACGATCCGGGGCCACGGGGGCGATGATGCAGGACCAGACCAACGCCGCCGACATCATGATGGGAGACGTGGTTCGCCTCGATGACGTGCTGAGCCGTGATTCGGTGACATCCGTGTGCAAGTCGTTCTTTGGCCTCTTCGGGCTGCCAGTGCGTGTCATCTCTCACGAGGGGGACCTCCTCGCCGACGTCCATCGCGACCAGCCCCTCTGCAACTATCTCAATACGCTTGGCGAGGGCGAACGCGAATGCGCCAGGACCGTAGGCATCGTCCGAGATTTGGAGCCCGATGTGCAAACCATCGTGCATCCCTGCTTCACCGGCGCAGTTTACCGAATCGTGCCTCTCGAATACCAGGGCCGTCCGATCGGACGATTCATCGTTGGACCGTATGTGCCAGCGGAGACGACGCAGCCACCCGCATCACTCCTTTCGATCGACGAGTCAATCGAAGCGGCCACGGCATGCGCGCACTTCGATACGATGCCCCGCGTACGCGAGCACATTGCCGAGGAGATCTCGGCCCATCTAAAGGGCGTGCTCGAGCTGCTTCTGTTTTCGGGACACCGGGCGCAGCTCGCATCGACGATGCAGGTCGCCAGCGTCCGAGAAAATTATCGCGAGCTCGCCGAAAAGAACGAGGCACTCAAGTCTTCCTTCGATGAGCTGAAGGAACTCGATCAGCTCAAGAGCACGTTCTTGGCGACCGTGAGCCACGAGCTGCGGAGCCCGCTCACGTCGATCATCGGCTATGCGGAAATGCTCGAAAGCGGCGCTGCAGGCGCACTCAGTGATGGCCAGGCGGAGTTCCTGGGGACGATTCGAAACAAGGCCGATCAGTTGCTTGGCTTGATCAGCAGCCTGCTCGACCTCGGACGGCTCGAGGCCAAGAGCTTGGACCTCAAGCACGAGCCGATCGACCCGCGCGCACTCTTGTCCGACCTGGCGGCGACGGTTGTCCCGGCTGCGAATCGGCGAAACGTTTCGCTCGACATCCAAGTCGGCGAAGAGACACCGAAGCTATGGGGAGATTCGGTTCGCCTCAGTCAGATTCTGCTCAATCTCGTCGACAACGCCGTCAAGTTCAGCGACGAGGGCGGGACCGTGACCATTCGTGCCGAGCAGAGCGAAATCGACGCCGCAGGCGCCTCGGGCCTGGGCGCGGCCCTTTTCACGGCAAGCCGACCCGCGGTGCTGCTGACGGTGCAGGACGGCGGCATGGGCATCGCCGAACAGAACCTATCCAAGATTTTCGACGCGTTCTATCAAGTCGACGCCGGGACCACCCGTGTTCACGGAGGCGCTGGTCTGGGGCTCTCGATCGTAAAACAGCTGGTCGATGGGCACGGTGGCAAGATCGAAGTGACGAGCTCGCTCGGCGAGGGCACACTCTTCAGTGTGACCCTTCCCGCCGCCGACGAAGATGCGTGATGAGTTCGCCAAGATCGAATGGCTGAAGACCCGATTCGCCCTCGACGGCGAATCGGAAAAGGTTCTGGTCGGCATCGGCGACGACGCCGCAGTCATCGACTTTGGCAGCAGGCCCAGCATCGTCACGGTCGACACCCAAGTTGAAGGCGTCCACTTCCGCACCGATTTGCTCTCCTGCCGCGAGCTCGGGTACCGCGCCATGGTTGCCGCCATCAGCGACGTCTGGGCGATGGCCGGCATGCCGACCGCTTCGGTCATCGCGCTCACCCTGCCCGCGGACTTGTCCGACGAGGACTTCCACGAGCTGATCGACGGGCTTGCCGACGCGGCGCGCACAACCGGAGCCCGCGTCATCGGAGGGAACCTGAGCCAAGGCCAGTCGCTGTCGGTGACGACGACGGTCTTCGGGCTGCCGATCTCCGAATCGCTGACCCGGCGGGGCGCGCAACCTGGCGATTCGATCTACGTGACCGGGACGCTCGGCTCGGCTGCGCTCGGGCTTGCCATCCTGCAGGCCGGAAGGCTCGATCTCGAAGGAGCCGAGCGTTTCGTGGAACGTTGGAAACGGCCGCCTCTGAATGGTTCAGCAGCGACGGTGCTCGCGCGCATCGCGACCGCGGCCGTCGACGTCTCCGATGGATGTCTTCAAGACTTGGAACACCTCGCCGACGCGTCGGGCGTTGGTGCGGTCGTGCACGCCGAGGCCATCCCCACCGCGCCTGGCTACCGGGCGGCGTGCGACGCGCTCTCAGTCGACCCGAATGTCCTGGCCCTCAGCGGCGGCGAAGACTACGAGCTGCTGTTCACCGCGCGGGCCTCCTCCGAGGCTGCAGCGCTGGGTACTGAGATCGGGCAAATCGTCGAAGGCTCTGGGGCCAGAGTTGTCGACGCGTCTGGGAGCGCGATCGAAATCGGCCGAAACGGGTTTCGTCACTTCTCGTAAAGCCAGGCGGCGCGCCGCTCATCGTCGAACCTGGCAGCCCCTCGCGCTTCTTCGGCCAGCACCTCGTCGAGTGATGCGCCCCGATCGATCGCAGAGCGGAACTCCGAACCGCCCGTGAGCAGATCGATCGCAGGCCGGTCCGACACGAATTCGTACGCTTCCGTTCGCCAACGCCCCCCGGCAGCGCACTGGGGCAGTGCAGCCGCTAGCATGCGCAGGTAGGCCTCGTACGGTCGAAACACCCAGGAGTCGGTGATGTGGACCTGAACCCCGGTACAAGTCCGTCCGGCGTGCTTGTGAAACGTGGGGGTAAACTCGACGGGTCTCAGCGTCGCGCCGTGTAGATCGAGATCCAAGAGCGGGCCGACATCCAAGCCCGGCGCGCCCCAGAGCTCGAATGGCCTCGTGGTGCCCCGCCCTTCCGAAAGCGTCGTCCCCTCGACCAGGCAGCCCCCCGGATAGACCAGCGCAGTTTCAAAGGTCGGCATGTTGGGCGACGGCATCACCCAACAAAGACCGGTGTCTTTCCACTCCATCGCACGCGTCCAGCCGTCCATCGGCACGATGCGCAGCACCCTCCGGTCGATCCGCTCGCGTTCGCAAACCCAGAGCAAGAGCTCAGCGAGGGTGAGGCCGTGCCGAACCGAAACCGGGTACAAGCCCACGAACGAAAGGTAGCCTTCGCGCTGAGGGGCGCCTTCGACGCGGACCCCGCCGAGGGGGTTGGGCCGATCGAGGAGTACGACTTCTACGCCAAGGCTGGCCGCGACCTTCATCGTGAGCGCAGCGGTCCACACGTAGGTGTAGTAGCGGGACCCCACGTCTTGCAGATCGATGACGATCGCGTCCAAGCCCCGCAGCCATTCGGGGTTCGGACTCAAGTCCTCCGCGTCGTCCCCGTACAACGAATAGACGGGAATGTCCGCCTCGTCGCGGCTCCCAACGCCGACCATGTCTTGGGCCGCACCTGCAAAGCCGTGCTCCGGACCGAAGAGCGCCGAAACGCGCGCGCCCGCGCGGTGGAGGACCCAAGCCGCGGAACGAAGCTTTCGGTCGACGCTGGCCGCGTGCGCGAGCAAACCTACGTTGCGGCCGGCGATCGTGCGAAGCGCGTCCGAGTCACCGTCCGCAATACGGTCGAGCCCGGTCCGAACCTCAGTCAATGAGCCTCGCCTACGGCCGGCGGCTCGGTCGATTCGCCCGCGAGGAGATACAGCAGCGCCATGCGGACGGCCACTCCGGCTTCCACCTGCTGCAGAACGACGCTGCGCTCACCGTCGGCGAGGACACTTTCAATTTCGACACCCCGGTTCATCGGGCCCGGATGCATGATGATCGCATCCGGCTTCGCAGGCCCAATCGTGCCCGGGCCGATGCCGAACGTGCGCGCGTATTCACGTAGGCTCGGCAGGAGCGCCCCTTCGAGACGTTCGCTCTGGATTCGGAGCACCATGACGACATCGGCGCCCTCGAGGCCGTCCGCCAGCCGATCGAAGACGCGTACGCCGAGAGAATCGACGGCCGCCGGCAACAGCGTGCGAGGGCCGACGACACGGACCTCGCAGCCGAATAGCTTCAGGAGATGTGCGTTCGATCGGGCCACGCGCGAATGCGAGATGTCTCCGACAATCGTCACGACGAGATTGTCGAGCGTGCCCTTTGCGCGCCGGATCGTGAATGCGTCGAGCAGGGCCTGCGTTGGATGCGCGTGCATCCCGTCGCCTGCGTTGATGACGCTGCAGCCGATTTTCGAGGCCACATAGCTCGGGGCGCCCGACGAGGCGTGTCGAATGACAATCACGTCGGGATGCATCGCCTGAAGCGTTCGGCAAGTGTCTTGTAGGGTCTCGCCCTTCCTCACGCTCGATGCGGAGACGCTCATGTTGATGACATCCGCGCTCAAGCGCTTGCCCGCGAGCTCGAAAGAAGTCCGGGTCCTCGTCGACGCTTCGTAGAAGAGGTTGATCACGGTCTTGCCGCGGAGCGTTGGAACCTTGCGGACAGGCCGGCGGGAGACCTGCAGGAATGCCTCCGCCGTGTCGAGGATGCGCTCGATGTCCGCCCTCGTGAGCCCTTCGACATCGAGAAGGCTGTGGTGGGCGAACGCCTCCATCACTCGCCCTCGGTGAGCACGACGCGATCGGGTCCGGCCGCGTCCACCCAGACGTCGAGGCGTCCGCCCGATTCCATCTCGACGACGCGACCGACGAAATCCGCAGCGATGGGGAGCTCGCGGCCGCCGCGGTCGCAGAGCGCCGCGAACCAGACCCGCGATGGGCGCCCATGATCTTGGAGGCACTCGATGGCCGCACGGACCGTTCGCCCGGTGTGCAGGACGTCGTCGACCAACACGACATGGCGGCCGCTCACGTCGAATGGGATGTCGCTCGGCCCAATCTTGGGATTGGGGAGCGCGGTCGCCGCATCATCTCGGTAGAGCGAGATATCGACCGTTCCGACCGGCGGTGGTCGCCCTTCGACCTTGGCGATCTCCTCGGCGATACGCCCTGCAAGCCCGACGCCGCCGCGGCGGATGCCGATCAGCGTGAGATCTTCGATCCCCGAGGTTGCTTCCAGAATCGCAACAGCGATGCGTCGAATGCTTCGTTGGATAGCGTCCGCATCGAGTACGACCTTCTGGGTTCGAGCCACGTTCGGCGGAGTGTGTGAGAAAACGCCGAACGCTTCAAGCCTAGGCGAGCGAGAGGCCGCCATCGATGGTGACCAGGCTTCCCGTCTGCCAGGTTTGATCGAGGACGCTGATGATGACAGCGGCCACTTCCGCTGGCGTGCCAAGCCGGCCAAGAGGGTGCAGGGCAGCGAGGCCGGCGAGTTGGGACGCCAGGCGAGCCTCGACCTCGCCCGGATCGAGGGTCTCACCCGGCCGGAGGCGGGGCGCTCGCAGCATGTCGGTTTCCACACCTCCGGGAAGCACCGCGTTGACCCGCACGCCCGCCGGGGCGAGCTCCAGCGCCAGGCCCTTGGTCACTGCGTTGAGGGCAGCTTTGGTCGCCGCATACACCACCGTGTGCGGTGCTGCACGCTCGGACAGAGTGCTCGAAACGTTGACGATGGAGCCGCCGGGAACGCGAAAATGCGATGCAAGCGCTTGCGAAAGGAGAAGTGGCGCAACGAGATTCACCCGAAGCTGCGCTTCGACGGCGTCGAGGCCGATCGCACCCACCGGCTCGTAGCGAGCGATCCCCGCGCAGTTGACCAGGCCGTCGACGCTCCCAAAGGCATCGTTCGCACGGGTCGCCAGCTCGGAGATGCGATCGAGGTGTTCGAGGTCGGCCCCGAGGGCGCGGATGCGGTTGGGCGCCGACGCTTGGAGCGAAGCGAGGAGCCGCTCGTCGCGGGCGATAGCCACGACTTTGCCGCCGCGCTCCAAAATCGCGTCGACGGTCGCGCGCCCGATCCCGCGAGTCGCACCGGTGACGACCACCGTACCCTGCGAAACCATCATTTCAACCGAGCCCTGCGATTGGACCCCACGGGGGCTCGGCCGGGACGTCGGCGGGCTCTCCAGCCACTTCGATTTCGTCCTCCGGCATGAAGCGAGGCGAATCGACGCAGAGTATGGTCTGATAGCGATCGGTCGGGTTCGCGTAGCTGTGCGCCGCGCCTCTCGGCCAGCGATGCACCGTCCCGGGCGCGCAGCGCTCCCCTTGGCACAGCAACCCATCGCCGAGCACCATCTCGGACTCACGCATCTGCTGATGGACGTGCAGCGGAATGCCGTGGCCGGGAGCGATGTTCAAGCGGTAGATGCCGGCGCCCTTGGTTTCGTAGATCACGTCGACCGTGCCGAAGGGCTTTTCCTCGGCGTCGAACGTGCACCAAGACGCGCTGCGCTCGATCTCCAACGATGGAATGGCAAAGCTTCGAAGCGCTCCGGGTTTGCTCAGTCGGATGACGGCGGAATCGACCTGAGCACGTCTCTCGTCAGGCGCGGGGGGCGCGAGAACATATCGCGCGAGCACATGGGCAGCGGTTTCGAGGAGTCGGAATCGGCAGCTTCGAAGCAGGAACACCAGCTGCGATGCGGTGGCCGCGTAGTCGATCGTGGAGCGCAGGCTTTCTTTGATGGCGGAGGTCTCCGTTTGCAGCCGCATCTCGACGTCGACGCGAAGCGGCTGCGAGGCGTTGCGCTCGTGCGGATACACCCCGACCACGCAGTCGACCATCAGCTCTTCGATACGCAGGACATCCATGCTGCAAGGCTATCGCATTTCGAGACTTCTGCTAGAGTCCCGCAGCGAATGAGCCACACCAAGTCCGAACCGGTGAACGAAATGGCGGAGGTCGCCGCATTCCGACCCGTTCCGCGCACCGGCGTGATTTACGTCACCGTGGAGGCACAGAAGCGCGGATTCAGCCTCGACGCGCCCGACTGGTGCAACCTCGGCCAAGGACAGCCGGACACCACGGCGCTTCCGGGTGCCCCGGAGCGGGTGACCGAGATTACGGTACGCCCGGGTGACCTGGACTACGCACCGGTCGCGGGGGTCTGGGAGTTACGCGAAGCGGTTGCGAGCCTCTACAACCAGCTCTTTCGCCGAGGGATGAAGTCCCAATACTCCGCCGAGAACGTGTGCATTGCGGGCGGCGGTCGCGTGGCCGTCATGCGCGCGTGTGCCGCGATCGCGCCCATTCACCTAGGGCATTTCCTTCCGGACTACACGGCCTACGAAGAGCTGCTCGACGTGTTTCGGCGATTTCTGCCGATCCCGATCCTGCTCGACCCGAAACACGCTTACGAATTCACCCGAGAAGACCTCGAAAGGGAAATCCTCGGCCGCGGGCTCAGCGCAATCCTGGCGAGCAACCCGTGCAACCCGACCGGCAAAGTCGTCCAAGGCGATGCGCTGGCAAGCTGGGTCGAGACCGCCAGAGACTTGAACTGCGCACTTCTGCTCGACGAGTTCTATTCGCATTACGTGTGGACTGGAGAGCAATCGATCGTCAGCGCGGCGCAGTATGTCGAAGACGTCGACGAGGATCCGGTCGTCGTGTTCGACGGGCTCACCAAGAACTGGCGCTACCCCGGCTTTCGGGTGAGCTGGATCGTCGGCCCCAAGCGCGTCATCGAATCGGCCGCAAGCGCAGGCTCTTTCCTCGATGGCGGGGGCGTCGCGCCCATGCAGCGCGCGGCGATCGACCTCGTCCAGCAAGAACCCACGCTCGCCGAGGCGAAGGCCGTCCACGACGAGTTCAAGAAGAAGCGAGACTTCCTCGTAAAAGGGCTCAAGGACATCGGGGTCAAGTTCGACCTCGAGCCTCAGGGGACGTTTTACGCCTGGGGAAACCTGAGCGGCCTGCCCCAATCGATTCGAAACAGCGACGATTTCTTCAAAGCGGCACTCGAGCGACAGGTGATTACGGTGCCCGGGCACTTCTTCGACGTGAATCCGGGCAAACGCCGGACTGGACGGCCCTCGCGCTTTGTGGAGCACGCACGTTTCTCCTTCGGTCCACCGATGCCGATGCTCGAGGAGGCGCTCGACCGGCTCCGTGCGATGGTAGCCGAGGCGAAGTAGCTTCGGCCCTAACGGGCCGAAATCAAAACGAGTTTCGCTCGCGAACTGTCGGTTTTTTCCATTCTTCGCTCTGTGTAGGTGATCATACTACACATGACGACATTGGCGGCGGTCGCGTCGCGGATAGAGCACGAGCCACGGGAGGCAGCTCCCTTTGTGAAGTGGGTCGGGGGCAAGGGCCGTTTGCTCAGCCAGCTGCGACCGCTGCTCCCCCCAGGGGTCGAGCAGATGCGCCACGTCGAGCCATTCGTCGGCGGCGGCGCGCTGTTCTTTGCACGCCGTCCAAGACGCGCTCTTCTGACCGACATCAACGCGACGCTGGTTTCGACGTACGCGGCAATTCGCGACGACGTCGAGGGCGTGATCGGCGGGCTGCGCAGGCTTGCGGGTCAGCACTCGAAGCAACGGTATTACGAGGTCCGCGAGCGCTACAACCAAGGCCGTCGTGTCTCGACGTCCAAGCGGGCAGCCATGTTCATCTATCTCAACAAGACCTGCTTCAACGGCTTACATCGAGTCAATCGCAAAGGCGAGTTCAACGTGCCGGTCGGCTCGTACAAGAATCCGCGGATCTTGAACGAAGATGCTTTGCAGGCGGCAAGCGATGCCCTTCAGGGTTCAGATCTGCGATGTGCGTCCTTCGACACGCTCCTCGAGAACGCGAAGCCCGGCGACTTCGTCTACTTCGACCCCCCCTACGAGCCGGTGTCGGTGACCGCGAGCTTCACGTCCTACGCGCGCGGTGGGTTTTCCCAGGAAGATCAAACGCGGCTGCGCGACGTTTACAAAGCGCTCGACCGTCGCGGGTGCAAGCTCATGCTCTCCAACAGCGATGTCCCGTTCATTCGCGACCTCTATGGCGAGTTCAAAGTCGACACCGTCGCCGCACCCCGTGCGATCAACTGCGATGCGACCAAGCGCGGCAAAGTGAGCGAAGTCGTGGTGCGGAACTACGCTTGAGGGCGAGGCATGTCGAGCCCGCTCAGCGCGGGATCGTCGGACGCCCAGCAGCTCGCTGCTCTTCGGCGGGGTATGGGCAGTGACGACAGCCCGAGCCGCAGCAAGATCCTCGAGCTCGAAGTGCGGTCGCCGTCATGACGTAGAGACCGGTCTCGGGATCGAGGTAGCCCTCGTCGCCGCGATGCACGGCTTCCTCATGAGCTCTGAGGATCTGCTGCGGCAGGGTGTCTGGCACCGCGGCACTCTGGGTCCAGCGACCGATTCCGCAAGCCCGCAAGGGTAGGAACCCGGTGGTTCCTCGTCTCTTCAGTCGAGGCTGATCCTCGATGCCCGGATGAACTCCGCCGTGGCCGGATGATCGGTATGCAGAAGCTCCTCGGGTGTCCCGGTCGCTGCGATCTGCCCGTCGTGCAAGAAGCTCAGCTGATTGGCGATGCGAACGACCGAAGCCATGTCGTGGCTGATCACGATCGAGGTCACGCCGAACATCTCCTCGGCCTCGGTGATCAGCTCATCGACCATTTCGGACGTGATGGGGTCTAGACCGGTGGTCGGCTCGTCGTAGATCAGGATCTCGCTTTCGAGGATCATCGCGCGCGCGACGGCTACGCGCTTCTGCATGCCCCCGGAGAGTTGGGCCGGGAGCTTTTGGGCAGCCGCAGCCACCCCTAGCGCAGCCAAGCGATCCATCACGCGGTCGCGAACGTCGTTGCGGGAGAGAACGGTGTGCTCCCGGAGTGGAAACGCGACGTTGTCGAACACCGTCATCGAGTCGAAGAGCGCAGACATTTGAAAGACCATGCCGAACGTGCGTCGCATCGCCGCTAGATCGAGGCCTTCGAGCTTGGCGAAATCGATGCCGTTGACGATGAGTTGCCCGGAGTCGGGGTTTTCGAGCCGGATCAACTGCCGCATCAGGACCGTTTTTCCG
>CBESWY010000011.1:0-29236 GCA_965533395.1 uncultured Myxococcales bacterium | reverse complement strand
GGAACCGGCGCCCAGCGGTCGCCTTCCTTCCAGACGCGCCCTTCCCGCTCGAGCTTGATCAAATGCGCTTCGATTGACTGGAGGGCCAAGGGCCAAAGGGCCTTCGGCGTGTCGGCGTACGCGCTCGCCACCAAGTGGCGCGGCCGCGATGCCTTGCCGCGCGCTTCTAGCGCGTCGACGACCTTGCGCTCTCGCATCAAGCGGTGCTCGATGTAGAAATTCAAGATGGCTTGAGGTTGCTCGATTAGGGTTCCGTGGGCGGGAAGCAGCCCGGCAGGCTCGAGCGTCGACATTTTGCGAAGCGACTCCAGGTACAAGAGCATGTCTCCGTCGGTCGGCTCGACGATGATGGTGCCGATCGAGGCCACCATGTCGCCGGCAATCATGATGTTGCACGCCTCCTCGATGAAGCACAGATGCCCCGGCGCGTGCCCCGGTGTGTGGAGCGCGGTCAGGGCAGTGGGCGTGGGGCCGTCGAGCTCGATCCGCTCGCCGTCTTGAATCAAGCGGTCGATTTCAACGATGCCGTCGAGGCGCTGCGCCGTCATCGCATGGCCCCATAGCGGGAGTTGGAGGCGTTCCCGGAGCGCCATCGCCCCGCCAACGTGGTCCGGGTGATGATGGGTGGCGAGGATTGCCACGGGCTCGACGCCGCGAAGCCGAGCCGATTGAACCCATTGGACCATCAGGTCTTGCTCCTCGCGATACGGTGTCGCAGGCTCGATCAAGACGGCCTCCCCGGTGCCGATGAGGAAGGTGTTGGTGTGCGTCGCGGGCGGCAGCGTCGGCGTGCGCACCGGGAGCATCTCAATCGTAGGCGCAACCGTCCGAACGCGATCGGAGACGGAATCAGAGCCGGTTGTTTTCATGACTTAGCGGCTTACGAGCTCGAGGTCTTCGAGGTCGAGCTCGTGCTCCGGCGCCAAGGCGTGAATCATCGAGACCGGGCCGCTCGGATAGAAGCGATCGCGCGGCTCGTCGAGCAAGCACTCGACCCGACCGTCATCGCGTAGGCTCGGGTCGCCAAGCTGATGCATGCAGACGCGAACGATCGACTTCACGGTCTCGAAAACGCCCCAGCCCTGCTTTGCACTCGCGACGAGCTCCGGGATGCCCTCGGGGACGCCGAGCCGCGTGCCAAGCTCTTCGACGTCGAGGACCCCGTGGAGATCGCGCTTGTTGTACTGCACGACCATCGGGATGCGATCCGGGTCGATGCCATGCTGCCGGAGGTTGTAGTCCAGGTTGCGGATTCCGTAGTTGTTGCCCTCGATCGCATCCGCTTGGCTGTCGATGACGAGCACCACGCCGTCGACGTTGCGAAGCACCATCTGGCGCGTCGAGTCCTGGGCGATCTGCCCCGGAACCGAGATCAAATGAAGTCGGACGTCATACCCGCGGAACTTTCCGAGCTGCAGCGGCAGAAAGTCGAGAAAGAGCGTTCGCTCCGCTTCGGTGTTCACGGTCACGAGCTTGCCGCGACGGTCCGGACGAGTCTGCGCGTGGATGGTTTCGAGGTTGGTGGTTTTCCCCCCGAGCCCCACCCCGTAGTAAACGACCTTGAGCGTGACTTCGCGCTGCGCGTGGTGGACCAGCGGCATAGCTCGGAACTACCTGGGTCCCTGGGATGCGTCAAGAAGCCCGCACAGGCGCGAAGCAATCCTGATCCGCCCTCAGCCAGCGTCTTCTCGAACCGCGGCGTTGCGTTCCCAGCGGTCGACGGCCGCACGCGCGCTGGCGTGCTCGGGCGCCGACAAGTCTGGATCGCTCCCAATGATGCGATCCGCCAGATCTCCGGCGCGCTCGAGCAGGGTCTGGTCCTGGGCCAAGCTTGCAAACTGTAGACCGCTCGCCCCCGATTGGCGGTACCCGAAAAGGTGACCCGGCCCTCTCAGCGCCAGGTCCCGTTCGGCTAGGACGAAGCCGTCGTCGGTCTCGCAGAGCGCTTGGAGCCTCGCCTCGGCCTCCTCGGACATCGGCGAGACGAAGGTGAGTAGGCAAGCGCTTCGCTGACCCGCCCTGCCCACGCGCCCTCGAAGCTGATGCAGCTGAGCGATCCCAAAACGCTCCGCCTGCTCAATCACCATGAGGTTGGCGGCCGGCACGTCGACACCCACTTCGAGCACGGTGGTTCCAACCAGCACTTGAAGCTCGCCGTCTGAAAACGCGCGCATCACGTCGCGCCGCTCCTCGCCCGACAGCCGTCCGTGAATTTGTCCGACGCGTTCGTCCCCAAACTGCGCCTTCAGCTCGACTGCAGTTTGGTCCACACCCACGAGCTCGTCCGACGCCGAAATCGCGGGACACACCAGGAACGCTCTCCCCCCAGCCTCGAGCGCACGTGCGACCTGCCGATAGACCGTGTCTCGTTTCGAGCGCGAAAGCATCTTGGTGGTCACCGGGATCCGCCCAGGCGGCTTGGCGTCGATGCTCGTCAGCTCGAGCCCGGCGTAGAGAACCAAGGCGAGGCTTCGAGGGATCGGCGTCGCCGTCATCACCAGCAGATGCGGCCGCCCCGTCGAACCCCGGTTGCCGAGACGAAGCCGCTGCGCGACGCCGAAACGGTGCTGCTCATCGACGATGACCAGGCCGAGGTTTGCAAACCGCACCTCTCCACTGAGGAGCGCATGCGTGCCGACGACCAGATCCACGGCGCCCGTCGCCAAGCGGTCCAGCATCGAACGCCGCCGATCCTTGCTGAGCGCGCCCGTCAGTACGCCCAAGCGGAGCCCCAGTTTCTCTGCTGTCGGCTTTAGGGTCTCCGCATGCTGGTCGGCGAGGAGCTCGGTCGGGGCCAAGAACACGGCCTGCGCGCCTCCAGCATGAACCTGAGCACAGGCGATCATCGCAACCGCGGTTTTGCCGCAGCCGACGTCACCTTGAAGCAAGCGGCGCATCGGCGCCTCGCTGTCTAGCGCCTGGCTGACCTCCGCGACGGCCGACTTCTGCGCCACGGTCAGCTCGAAGGGAAACGCAGCTGAGGCGGTCGTCACAGCCGGCTCGATCGCGAACCGTTGCGCGACACCACCCCGCTCCGACGCGCGCCTCAGCCGAAGCGCCAGCTCCCAAAGCACCAGCTCTTCGAGCGCAAGCCTGAGCTGGGCGGGGGTCGGCGTGTCGAGCTCTACGTCGAAGGTCAGCGGATCGGGAACGTGAATCGCCCGCAGCGCATCACCGACGGTCGAAACCTCGATCTCGGCGCGGAGCGGCGCCGGAACCAAATCGGGAACCTCGGCCACTGCTCGATCGACAGCCGCACGGATCGCCCGCCGAAGCACCTTCCGACGCACACCTGGAATCTCAGGATAGCGCGGCTCGATGGCGCCCGGGGCGTCGGCTCGAAGTGACTCGGGGTGCGCGATGGTGGCCGTACCCCGGTAGTCGTGAATCTTTCCGGCGACGCGAACCGTCTCGCCTTCCGCAAAGCGCTTCCCCAGCCCGGGGATCGCCCGAAACCAAACGAGCTTCAGCTCGCTGTAACCGCCGACGTCGGGCGGACCAACCTCGGGCTCGATCTGCGCCTCGAACCCCATGCGGCCGCCCCGGGAATACGAGCGTGCCCTTCGTACGACGCCCTCGACCACCGCATACTCGCCGTCCCGGAGCCGGTGGATCGGCACAGGCTCGCGCTGGTCATCGTACGCCCGCGGAAGAAGCCACAAGAGGTCGCCGATCGAGGCGTACCCGCGTTCACGCAGATGCGCACCCGTCGTCGGGCCGATGCCGGGCAGGGTTTCTACAGGGTGGTCGAGCAGTGTAGGCACCCGCGCGCGTGGCCTCGAACCGAGGCCCCTCACTCCCAGCGAACGTCGCTGACCTCGTAGTTGCGGACGCCGCCCGGCGTGTGGACGACCACCTCGTCGCCGACCTCTTTGCCCACGATCGCGCGCGCCACCGGCGAGGTGATTGAGATCTTGCCCTGCTTGAGGTCCGACTCGTCGGCACCGACCAGCCGGTAGGTGACGATTTTGCCGTTGTCCATGTCCTCGAGCTCGACGAACGCGCCAAACTTCACTTTCTCGCCACCGAGCGTCGACGGATCGATGACTTCAGCGCGCGAGAGCCTGTCTTCGATTTCGTTGATGCGCGCCTCGCACATGCCCTGCTTGTCCTTGGCGGCGTGATACTCGGCGTTCTCTTTGAGGTCCCCATGATCGCGGGCGACCCCTATCTCTTGCGAGATCTTCGGCCGCTCCGCTTTGAGCGCGCTAAGCTCAGCGGTGAGGGCGGCGTGCCCCTCTGGGGTCATCGGAACCCGTTCCATCTGACCGTCGTAATGTGTGCCCAGAAATAAGGCAACCCAAAGCTAGCGCCTGGGCGGCCGAAGTGTCGCTAGCTCTCGATTGTGCGCGTGGTACTCCTGCAGGGAGCGGACCGACAGCGGCCTAAAGCGCCGCGCTTCGATGGCATCCACAGCGGCAACACTGGCCGCGATAGTCGTGAAATACGGCACATTGCTCAAGACGGTTTGGCGGCGCATCGAACGGCTGTCTCGAATCGCCTTGGCGCCTTCGGTCGTGTTGACCACGAGAGCGATGTCGCCGTTTTGGAGAAGGTCGACGCTGTGCGGCCTGCCCTCGCCCACCTTGTAGACGTTCTCCGCTTCGACCCCGGCGCGCTCGAGAACTTCGCGTGTACCCTTGGTAGCAACGATGTCGAAGCCGAGCTCTTTCAGGCGGCGCGCCACTTCGGTGGCGGCGGGCTTGTCGTTCTCTTTGACGCTGATGAACACCTTACCTTCGTCGGGAAGCTCGGTGTAGGCCGAGAGAAGCGCCTTGTAAAAAGCGTCAGGGAAGTTGTCGGCGATGCCCATCACCTCGCCGGTCGAGCGCATTTCCGGGCTGAGAATCGTGTCGACGCCGGGGAACTTGGTAAACGGAAACACCGACTCTTTGACGGCGATGTGCTGCGGGACGATCTCACGGGTATAGCCGAGCTCGCGGAGCGTTGCGCCTGCCATCACCTTGGCGGCTATCTTGGCCAACGGCACGCCAATCGCCTTGCTGATGAACGGAATGGTCCGCGAGGCGCGCGGGTTGACCTCGATGACGTACACCGCGCTTCCCCGCACGGCGAACTGGACGTTCATCAGGCCGACGACGCCGAGCTCGAGCGCGAGCGCGCGAGTCGAGGAGCGAAGCGTGGCGAGAACCTCTGGCGGGAGTGCGTGTGCTGGAAGCGCCATCGAAGAATCACCGGAGTGGATACCCGCCTCTTCGATGTGCTGGAGCAGTCCGCCGATCACGACGTCCTTGCCGTCCGAGACGCAGTCGACATCGACCTCGATGGCGTCCTTCAAGAACTCGTCGACCAGGATCGTCTGGGTTTCGGCATCGGCCACGGCTTCGAGCGCGACGGTCATGTAGCGCGCCAGGTCTTCCTGGGAGTGAACGATTTCCATCGCCCGGCCGCCGAGCACGTAGCTCGGCCGAACGACGACCGGAAATCCTATCCGCTCGGCAACTGCAAACGCGTCCTTGGTACCGTTGGCAATGCCGCCGCGCGGTCGGTCGAGGCCGAGCTTGGTCAAGAGCTCCTCGAAACGCTCCCGGTCTTCGGCGCGGTCGATCGCGTCGGCCGAGGTCCCGAGAATCGGCACGCCGGCGCGCGAGAGCGGAACGGCGAGCTTGAGCGGCGTCTGCCCGCCGAACTGCACGATGACGCCGTCAGGCTTTTCCACCTCGACGATGTGCATCACGTCCTCGTAGGTCAGGGGCTCGAAGTATAACCTGTCCGAAGTGTCGTAGTCGGTGGACACCGTCTCGGGGTTGCAGTTCACCATGATGGTCTCGAAGCCCATCTCCTTGAGAGCGAACGAGGCGTGCACACAGCAGTAGTCGAACTCGATTCCTTGGCCGATTCGGTTTGGACCGCCGCCGAGGATCATCACCTTCTTCTTGTCGCCGCCCGGCACGACTTCGCTGTCGCGTCCCCAGGTGGAGTACATGTACGGCGTGAGCGCCGGGAACTCCGCGGCGCAGGTGTCGACGCGTGAGTAGATCGGCTCGACCCCGTGCGACGCTCGCATCGCGCGAACGTCTTTGGCGGCCTCCCCTCGCAGGGCGGCGATCTGCGCGTCACTGAACCCGAGCTCCTTCGCTCGGCGCAGCAGCGCTTCGGTGGCCGGCGTACCTGCGGACGCTTTCAACTGATGCTCGAAGTCGATGAGCTGGCGCATCTGTTCGAGAAACCAGACGTCGATCTTCGTGGCCCCTTGGAGATCAGCGACGCTGAGGCCGACGCGAAGCCCATCGGCGAGGTACCAGAGCCGCTCGGCCAGGGGCGTTCGAATGAGATCGAGAATCGAATCGCGAAGCTCCGCGTCGGTGGCATCAGGCAACTCCCCCAACATCGGCTTTGCCGTGTTGATGGCCTCCCCGGTTTCGATGAGCCGGCGAACCTGCGCAGCGAGGTCGCGATAGTCGACCTTACCGAGGAGCGAAGTCAGGCCGTCTCGACCCGTCTCGAGAGAGCGCGCGGCCTTTTGAAGCGACTCCTTGAAGGTGCGGCCTATCGCCATCGCTTCGCCGACGGATTTCATCTGGGTCGTGAGTCGCGGATCGGCGCCCGCGAACTTCTCGAACGCGAAGCGAGGAATCTTGGTGACGACGTAGTCGATGGTCGGCTCGAAGGCCGCACTCGTCCCGGTGATGTCGTTCTGCAGCTCGTCGAGCCGGTAGCCGACCGCAAGCTTGGCTGCAATCTTGGCGATTGGATAGCCCGTGGCTTTCGAGGCCAGCGCGCTCGAACGGGAGACTCGGGGGTTCATCTCGATGACGATCACCCGGCCGTCGGCGGGGTTGACCGAGAACTGGATGTTCGAGCCGCCCGTCTCTACGCCGATTTCGGTGATGATCGCGCGAGCCGCGTCTCGAAGGCGCTGGTATTCGCGGTCGGTGAGTGTCATCGCCGGCGCGATCGTAATCGAGTCGCCGGTGTGCACGCCCATCGGGTCCAAGTTCTCGATCGTGCAGATCACAGCGAAGTTGTCGGCGTTGTCTCGAATGACCTCGAGCTCGTACTCCTTCCAACCGATGAGGCTCTCCTCGATCAAGCACTCGTGAATCGGGCTGCACTGGAAGGCCCACCGAATCGCGTCGTCGAACTCGGCCTTGTTATACGCCACGCCGCCGCCCGAGCCGCCCATCGTCAACGATGGTCGCAAGATGATCGGGAAACCAATCCGCTCGGCGGCCGCGCTTGCGTCTTCGGTGGTGCGAGCAACTTCCGCGCGCGCACTCTCGAGCCCGATCTTGTCCATCGCGGCCTTGAACAGCTCTCGTTCCTCCGCCTTGCGGATGGCTCCCACGTTCGCGCCGATCAGCTCGACGCCGTGTTTCTCGAGAACACCTCGGTCGGCGAGCGACAAGGCCAGGTTGAGCGCGGTCTGCCCTCCCAGGGTCGGAAGAACCGCGTCCGGCTTCTCCCGTTCGATGATCGATTCGAGCACCTCGGGGGTCAGAGGCTCGATGTAGGTTCGATCCGCGAACTCCGGGTCGGTCATGATCGTCGCCGGGTTGGAGTTGACCAGAATGATCCGGTAGCCCTCTTCTTTGAGGGCTTTGGCGCCCTGGGTGCCGGAGTAGTCGAACTCGCAGGCCTGCCCGATCACGATCGGCCCCGACCCAATCAGAAGGATGCTTTCAATGTCATCGCGGCGGGGCATGGAGTCAGTTCAACCTGGACGTTCGCGCGGGCTTACCAGAGGCCTTTGCACACCGCAACCGGGAACTCTTCAGCTCCGGAGGCGCGTGCGAACGGCACCGATGATGGCATCACCGCGCGCGCCGCGCGGGTGCAATCGAGCGCGCCGAGCGACGTCGGAGACGATCTCCAGCTCGACCCAAAGCGCCGTGCGCCCCGCCATCCCCGGGAACTTCCTCCCCCACTCGACGAAGAGGACAGCCCCTTCCTCGAGTAACTCATCGACGCCCAGCTCCTCCAGCTCGACCTCGTCGGCGAGCCGGTAGAAGTCCGCGTGGCCGATTGGCAGGCGTCCCTGATACCGATGCAGCAGAGCGAATGTCGGGCTGGTCACGGCCGTCTCCTCCGAGACTCCGAGCCCATGGACGGCGCCGCGCGCGAAGGTGGTCTTCCCGGCGCCGAGCCCACCCTCGAGGCCGATCACGTCACCGCCCTCGAGCGCGGCCGCGAGCGAGCGCGCAAGGGCCAGGGTATCGGCTTCAGTCTCGAGCTCGAGCTCCAGCATGCGCAAGCCCTGTCACATGACGGGGCCCGGCGCACGCTCGCCAAGCTCGGCCCGGCTCAGACCTTGATTTGAATGCCCAGCTGCTCGCGAAGCCGGAAGTAGCTCTCCGAAATGCTGAAGAGCACGATCTCTTTGACCTTGTCCCGCGGAGCCAGGTCGGCCGTCGAATCCGACGCGATCTGCTGCGTCATGTGGACGGCAGTGTCGACGTCGTCGCAGAGGAGCAAGCCGGCGCGAAGTGAAGTGATTTCGACAGCCTGCATCCAGCGCTTGATGTCTGCATGGCCGCCCGCGTCCACAAACTTGCGAACCACCTGCTTGAGCACGTCGCGGTGGGGTTGATCCATGTGCTTGGCGAGTTGTTTCGCCGCCGTTTCGACCGCTGCATCGCCGCCCCCCATGCCGACCACGCGCATGGCTGCCAGCAGAAGTGTCTTCAGCTCGGTATGTGACTGGTACATCGTGCGGATGAAGTGCTCGCCGCGGTAGTACGTCAGGTGACGCCCGCAAACAAATGAGAGGTCGATCGGACGGTAGCCCGAGAGGAGCGTGTACCCCGTAATGATCGCAGGCGGGTTGCTCCGCGCCTCGTCTCGAAGGGCGCCCGAAAGCTCCTTCTGAATGAAGAGGCGAACGGGAATCGTCACGTTGAGCAGATCCTGCGCCAACTTGAACTGCCGCGCGAGGGCCAGGCTCGGGTTGGCGAGGTCTTCGGGCTTGCGCTTGTGTAGGTTCAGCTTCTTGTCGGGCACGGCAATCGATGCGCGAACGACCGGAGCAATCACCTCCATGATTTTGGAGATGTAAATGTCCTGGCCGACGTGCATCAGGTCCTTGACCCAGTTCTCGTTACTGAGCCGCGCCGTTGGCTGGATCTCGCGATCCTGCCTGTACTGCTGGTAGAATTTCTGTTGCTCCTCGTCAGCCTTCTTGAAGTGGGTCAGCGTTCGAGCGATGCACCAGGCCTTGTCGTAGGCGCGCGCATCGAAGTAGAGCTTGTAGAGTGCCCGGTAGGAGTCGAGCCGGTTTGGGTCGGACGTCAGGAGCCACTGGTGCTCGGCAATCGCCTCTGCGGTCTTCTCCGGCATCGTCGCATAGAGCTCAGCGAGGATCTGGTGCTCCACTGCGTCGTCGGGCTTGAGCCCCGCTGCCATCCTGAACGACTCCGCAGCCGCGTCGAAGTTGCGCTGACGATCACGGTAGATGATGCCGAGGGTGTGCCAGAGGTTGTGCTCGAGGTCCGTATTGCCCTCGTTGATGATGCGGTGAAGCATCTTGCGGTACGCCCGCTCGAGCGCCTTCCAGTCTTTCCTCTCGTTGAGCAGCTTGTTGACCGCCTCGAAGGGCTTGAGCTGCGCGCTGTCGAGGTCGAGCGCGTCGTTGAATCGCTCCAGAGCAGCGTCTTCATCCTCCAGCTTGTCTCGCAGGATGACGCCAATCGTGTACATGTACTTGGACTTGGCTTCGTCGCGCTCCTCGATGTCTGAGACGCGCTCGATCACGTCGATGGCCTCTGACCAGCGCTCGGCTGCCTGATAGGCGACGAGAAGCTTGTGGAGCACCACGTGGTTGTGCGGCTCGAGGTCCAGTGACTCCGTGTACGCCTCCGCGGCGGCGTCGGGGTTGCCGAGCTTCCCCTGCCAGAGGTCGCCAAGCTGGATCAGAAGCGCGGCCCGAACTGCAGGCTCATCCGCCACATCGAGGATCCGCTTCTTGTACTCGACGACCGAATCCCAGTCGCCCTCGGCCGCCTGCAGGTCGACCATCGCTTCGAGCGCGGGCACGTAGTGCGTGTCCTCCTCGAGCGCCTTGTCGAACATGTTGCGCGCCTTCTTGTCCTCGCCCTGTTCGCGCTTGACGACACCAAGCCGATAGAAGACTTCGGTGATCTCGTCCCGGCCGAGCGAATCGCGCTGCTGTACCAGAATCAGCTGGTGGTACTTGAACGCGTCGTCCCAGCTCTCCGCCCGGAAGTACGCCCCCGCCAAGCCCTTGAGCGTGGCTGGGTCGTCGTTTTGGAGCTGGTAGGCCCGCTCGTACGCTCGAACCGCCTCCTCGGCGTTGCCGAGCTCGGTCGCCGTTTCGCCGAGCATCGATGCGAGCCGGTGCTTCTCGTCGTCGTCGCACTTGTCGCAGCGCTGCACGAGCGTCTGAAGCAGGGGGAACGCGTCTTCGTGCCGCTCCTGGGCGACGTACGCGTCGACCAGCGGCAACATCGCATCCTCGTTGTCCGGGTCAGCGGCAATCGCAGCCTCGAAGGCCTGCACCGCCCCCGGCTCGTCATCGAGCCTCTCCGCACGAATCCGGCCCAGCTCGACGAGTCGCGCGGCCCGGATGCGGTCCTGCTCGGTATGCTCGACCTCCAGGCCCAGAGTCTTGGCGGCGGCGACCCAGTCGCCGGAGTCGACGTGAATGCCTCGCATCGCTTCGAGCGACTCGAGGTGCGCCGGATCCAAGTCGATCGCCGCCTGGAACTGCTCGAGCGCCGAAACCCGATCGCCGAGCTCTTGGTCGAGAATCCGACCCATCCGGTGCTTGAGCGCCACCTGGTCGGCCGGCTCGTTCACGACCGCCGCAAGCTGGCCCATCATGTCCAGTGCAGCAGCGTAGTCACCCTTGCGCTCGAAGAGCTTCGTCAGCGCCTGGAGGCTGATGAGGTCCTGCTCGTCGAGGTTGAGCGCGTTGAGATAGCTGTCGATCGCCATCTCGACGTCGTCCTTGTGCGCGGCATGCACCTGCCCGAGATCGCGGAAGATGCGAATGCGCTGCTCGATATCCGTCGTCGCGCTTGCGTGACGGTCGAAGGTGCGCACCAGGTCGTCCCAGCGCTGCGTCGCCCCGTAGAGCTCCTCGAGCCGGCAAAGCGCCTCGTCGTGGAGCGGGTCGATGTCCAAGACCTGCTCGAGTCGCTCCGCCGCGTTCTCGGGCTTGCGGAACTCCTGCTGCCACATTTCGGCCATTCGCATGAGAATCTCGATGCGCTCGCGCTCGGTCGCCACGACTTCGTACTCGCGCTCCAGAATCCCGATCAATTCCTGATAGCGGCCCTCTTGCGCATACAAGCGCTTCAAACCTCGAAGGGCGCTGAGGTCTGAAGGTGAGAGCTCGGCCGCCTTCTCGAAGTTCTCGATGGCCGCCTTCGGGTCGTTGAAGCGCTCCTCGTAGGCTTCGGCGACCTGCAGGAGCGCCGAGACGATGCTGTCGACGTCCTCGACGGCCTCGGCCTTGCGCTCGAGGATGTTCAGCAGCTTGTTAGAGCGTCCCTCCTCGCGGTAGATGCGCTCCAGCGCCTCGAGCGCTCCGACGTGCCTCTCTTGGAGGTGCAGCGCCCGCCGGTAGTAGTCCTCGGCCTCTTGCCGCATCGCGAAGCGGTCGTCGGCTAGGTCGCCCATGCGAACGTAGGTGTTGGCCTTGACGGCATCGTCGTCGGTCAGCTCGACGAGCTTGGCCAGCGCCTGCGCGAGCTTGTCCCACTGCTGGGTCGTTTCGTAGAGATCGCCGAGCTGCCACCAAGCCTTGGCGTTGCTCGGGTCGAGGGCTCGAATCTGCTCGTAGTAAGGAATCGCATACTCGGGGTGTCCGAGTTCCTGCCCGTACCACTTCGCGCAGCAAAGACAGATGGCGATCTGGGTGGCTGGCTCTTGCCCATCCTGCAGCGCCGCATTCGCCGACGTCAACAGCTCGTTCCAGCGGTCGCTCGCCGCGGTCACCCGCTCGAGGTCGACGGCCGTGTTCGTGTTCGCAAAATCTTCGGTCCAGGCAATGTAGAGCGTGTGGTAGGCCTGCTCCGGGTTGTCGAGCTGCTCCTCGTAGACGCGCGCCGCCGCACGCAAGAGCTCGATCCGCTCGTCGCGGTCCTCGGTCGCTTCGATGCGGGTCACGTAGAGGTCGATAAGCTCGTCCCAGCGCTCCGCTTCTCTGTGAAGCGACTGCAGCTCGGAGAACGCGTACTCGTGCATCGGGTCGATTTCGAGAATCCGGCCGAAGGCCCCCGCTGCGCCGTCCTTGTTCTCAACCTCGGCCTCCCAGACCTCGGTGACCGCGATGAGTTGACGAACCTTCTCGTGCGGGTCGACGAGCGCCTGCGCCCGCTGCTCCATGACTTCGATGACGTCTTCCCAGCTGCCCTCTTCACGATGAATGAGCTCGAGCGAGTCGAGCGCCTCGAAGAAAGCCGGATCGATCGTCAGGACGTTCTGGTACGCGTCTACGGCATCGCCCGGTTGACGGAGCTCGCTGCCATAGATGTGGCCGAGCTGCATGTAGACGGTGACGAGGTCTGCGTCCTCGAGCGTCGCCGCGCCGACGTCGATGATGCGCTGCAGCGTATCCGCGCGCTCCCGAGACTGCCCGACTTCCCGATGAATCTCGGCAATGCTGAACAGCGCGTAGGTGTTGCCCGGATCGATGTCGAGGACCCGCTCCCAGTTCTCGATCGCGTTGCGCTCGCGCTCGAGCTTCTCGTACCAGACCCTGGCGAGGTCCGAGTACACCTGCACGCGGAAGGCGTCGTCTTCGGCGACCGCGGCCTCTCGTTCGAGGACGTCTACGAGATCGCGCCAGTTGCCCTGCGCGGCGTAGATGTCGCCAAGCGCATTGAGCGCTTCGGGATCCTCACCGCGAAGGTCGAGAACCCGCTGCCAGAGGCCGATGGCCTTTTCGGAGTCACAGAGCCGGTTGGACGACAGCTTGGCCATCCGCGCAAAGACGTCGGCCTGCTGGGAGTCGCCAAGCGCGATGCTCAGCTCTTTTTCGAAGGTTGCGAAGAGCTCCGGCCAACGCTCGAGGTTGGCATAAATCCCTTCGAGAGCCTGAATCGTTTCCGCATGCTCCGAGTCCTGATCGTCGAGCAGCTTGTTGAAGACGTCGATCGCCTCTTCGGTCCGGCCGAGTCGGTGGTCGAGCACGGTGCCAAGCCGGAAGTGTAAGTCGACCAGCTCCGAGCTGTTGTTCGAGCCGTCGATTCGCTTGCGAAGCACCTGCGCGAGCGCTCGATACGCCCCGTGCTCCGTGTAGATGCGATCGAGCGCGGCGAGCGCGTTAGCGTCGTGATCGTCCACGCCGAGCACGAATCGATACGTCTCCTCGGCCCGCTCCATGTCCTGGAGCTGCTCCTCGTACACCTTTGCCAGACGCCGGCCGAGCTCTGCTTTGTTGAGCGGATCCCCCGTGTGCTGGATGCCGTTGGCGTACGTGGTGGCAAGCTGAGTCCAACCATCGACGATGGCCGAAAGTCGCTCGGCCTCCCCGATCGAATGGTCGTGGCTCGGGTCCTCGAGCAGGGCCTTTTGCATCCACTCGAACGCGCGCCCATGGTCATCGGCCTTGTCTTCCGCGATCTCCGCGAGGCGGTGCATCATGACTACCCGCTCGATCGGGTCGCGTTGCTGCTCGACCTGAACTTCCTGCACGTTGAGCAGCTGGTTCCAGTTGCCCTGCATCCGGTAGAGCGGCTCGAGCACTTCTCCGATCGCCATGGGCTGTACGCCCTGCTCGAAGAGGTCCTCGAGCGCCGTCACCGCCGGCGCATACTCGGGCGCCGCTGCGATGATGTCGCGGTACTGCTCGATCGCCGATTCCATGTTCCCAAGCTGATTCTGGAAAATCTGCCCGGTGCGGAACTGCAGGTTCAGAATGTCGTCCGGCGTCGTGGCGACCGCTGCTTCCTTCTTCAGGGTTGTCGCGAGCTCGTCCCAGCGCTCGGTTTGCTCGTAGAGCCGGTCGAGGGCCTCGATGGCGGCGACGTCGGACGAATCGACATCGACCACGAACTGATATCGGGCGATCGCCGCATCGACGTCGTCCAATTGCACCTCGTTGATGACCGCAGACCGCTTCGCGAGGTGGACCACTTCATCCGGAAATTCATCTTTCATCTTCTGGACTTCAGCATCGAAACGCGAAGCTGCTTCATGCCAGCTACCCGTCTGCTCCGCGAGTCGCTCAAGGGAGGCAAGCGTCAGCTCGTTCCCGCGATCGAGTGGGAGCGCCCGGACGAAGGCGTTGAATGCCGAAGGTGGATCTTCGAGCTGTAGCTCGTAGATCTCCGCGAGCTGGTGAAGCATTTCGACCTGCTCGGAGGGATCTTCGGTGAACCGAACCTGTGCCTCGCGAACTTCGGCTAGCTTTCGATACTCCCCGACCTGCAGGTAGACTTGCTCGAGCGCCTCGGCTGCCGCCAAGGGCTCGACCGCGTCGTTGATCATCTTCGTCAGCGCGTCCAGCGTCGGCTGATGAACCGGCGTTTCCGCCAAGATGTCGCGGTAGATTTCGATGGCTTGCATCGGGTCTTCGAGCTGCCTTCGCCAGAGCTCTCCGATTCGGAAGCGCACCTCGGTGCGCTCTTCATCGTCCACCCTGAGCTCGGATTGACGCTCGAGGACCTGAAGCAGCTCTCTCCACTGGGCCGTGCTTTCGAACAAACCGTCGAGATGAGTGAGCGCCGAAAGGTCGTCCGGATCGATTTCGAGGACCCGCTGATAGGCGTCGATCGCCTTTTCCGAGTCCTCGAGCTGCCCCTCGTAGATCTGGCCCATGGCGAGGAAGAGCGCTCTGCGGACGTCCGGGTCCGAAACGACGTCGGCCTTCCGATCGTACGTTTCGAGCAGCGGCGCCCACTTGCCCAGCTGCGTCTGCAGCTCGATCAGACGATCGAGTGACCGAAGGTCTCCCGGGTCGACTTCGAGCACCTGCTGGTGCACCGCGATGGCGTCCGCAGGCCGCTCGAGGATGTCCTCGTAGATCGCCGCGGCCTTGATGAGCTGCTCTCGCTGATCGGCGGGCGATGGCAGCATTTTGGCCTTGCGCCGGTAGATCCCGGCCAGTTCTTCGTAGCGCTCGGCCCGCTGAAACAAGCGCTCCAACGCGTCCGCCGACTGCTGATGTTCGGGGTCGAGCGCGAGTACCGTCTCGTAGTGCTCGACCGACCGCTCGATGTCTCCGAGGTCGTCTTCTCGGATCTCGGCGGCCCGAAGCAGGAGGTCGATCGCGAGGTCCGGCTCATCCGCCGACCCGGCGACTTCCTCGTATACGCCCGCGAGCGCATCGGCGGCGCCAACGGCAGCGCCGAGCCGCTCGAGCTCCCCTCTCGCCTTGGGGTCGCCGGCATCCTCGCGGAATGCGCGCGCGTAGCTCTCGAAGGCTCCGTGCAGGTCGCTCAGCGAAAACTCCTTCAACTTCGCGATTTCGTGAAAGAGCGCCATCCGTCGCTCGGGCGCGGTCGCATGATTCGCTTGAATCTCGTAAACCTCGACGAGCCGACCCGACGCCCCGCCGTCCTTGTAAATCGGCTCGAGGATGTCGGCGACGGTCGCCTGATGCTCCGTCGACTCCAGCAGCCGCTCGAGTGCACCTAGCGCCGATGGATTGCTGGCGTCGTTGGCCAGCACGTCACGGTAAATCTCGATCGCCGACTCGGTCGACCCCATTCGCTCTTCGCGGATATCGGCGAGGCGAAGAAGCAGGACCGTGTGGTCGCTCTGGTCGTCCGTCATCGAGAGCTGGCGCTCAACGTTGTCGGCAAGGTCGCCCCAGAGTCCCTGTCGTGCCAGCAATCCGTCGAGTGCGATCAGGGCCTCTCGGTGGGTCGGATCCAGCTCTAGGATCTCGTTCTGCAGGGCGATCGCCTGATCGTTCTCGTCCAGCAGCTCGGCCTGGATACGCGACATTTCAGTGAGAACAGCGATCTTCTCATCGGGGTCCCCATGCGCTTCGGCTCTCGAGCGGAGAACGCCGACGAGCTCCGGCCATCGCTGCGCGCCGCGGTAGACGGCATCGAGCAGGTCGAGCACCTCGAAGTCAGCCGGGTCGGCTTCGAGCACTTTACGGTATGCCGAAACCGCAGCTTCCGGATTCCCGAGCTGGGTGTCGTGAATTTGCGCCGTCTTGATCCAAAGCGATCGGCTCAGCGCCGGGTCCTCGGCCGTAGCCGCCAGGTCCCCGGTGAGCTCCGCAACCGAGTCGAACAGGTCGTGCTCGCTCGCAAGCACCTCGAGCCGCGAGAGAGTTGCAACGTCCGACGGCACTTCGCGGAACGCATCGCTGAGTGACGAAAACCCCCGGCCGGCGTCACCGATGTGTTGGAAGTACGTGTCGGCGACGCGGGTGAGCAGCTGCAGTCTCTCCCGGGGGACGTTGCTAAAGCCGTGCTGAACGCGAAGCGCATTGACGTACGGTGCCCACTCCTCGCTGATCTCGTAGACGGGCTCGAGAACCCGAGACGCCTCGGCGGCCACTTCCTGGTCGTCGAGCAACTCCTCGAGCCTGGCCTTCGCGCCGTCATGCTCCGCCATCAGCGAAAGCACTTCACGGTAGAGCTCTACGGAGCGCGGCTTATCAGACAGCCTGGATTCGCAAACATGGCCCAAGCGAAACTTGAGCGCGGCGAGCTCTTCGTGGCTCTCGGGGCCGGCCTCGATACGACGCTCGAGAAGCTGGCCGAGGTCTTGCCATCGGCTCTCCGTTTCATAGAGCTGCTCGAGCTCGCTGCATGCGTCGCTTTGGTCGACGCCGTATTCGTCGACAATGCCCTCAAACGCCTCGATCGCATTCTCGCGGTCGCCGAGCGCCTCGGCAAAAAGGCGGGCGCGGCGATAGGCGATTTCGAGCCGCGCGTCGGGGTCCTCCTCGAGCTCGATTCGGCGAACATAAATGTCGAGCAGGTCGCGAAATCGCTCGGTGCGAACGTACAGGTCTCCAAGCGCACTGATCGCATCGCGATTGTCGCTCTCTGCGTCGTAGACGAGCTGGTACTGCTCGATCGCATCGTCGATTCGATCTAGCTGCGCCAAGGTCTGTCCGTAGCTGAGCCGAATTGGGACGGCCTGATGCGGATCGGAAACTCCGTCGATGGCCGACTCGAAGCCCGACACCAATCGGTCCCAGCCGTTCATCTCTTCGGCGAGACGCTCGACGTCGACCCGCGCTTCGTCGTGTGTAGGCGAAAGCGAGAACGCCTCCAGGTAACGCTCGAACGCAACCTCGGGCTGCCGTAGACGTTCTTCGAACACGGAGCCGATCTTGCGCAGAAGGTCGATCTTGGAATCGTCGCCCTGGGCATGCGCAAACCGTACCTCGAGAACCGAGACCAACTTGCGGGCGTCGTGCGCCTCTTCGTAAATCGGCGTCAGCGCCTCCGCGGCCTGCACGTTGTCGGGGTCAGCGCCAAGAATCTTCTCGTACACGCGCGCGGCGCGGTCGGCTTTGCCCTTTTTGTCTTCCCAGAGGCGCGCCGCCCTGAACAGCAGCGCGACACGCTCCTTCGGGTCGGTTTCCTGCGCTTCGGCCTGCCGCTCCACGATCCGGATCAGCTCGTCCCACTTCTCGTTGGCCGCATAAAAGGCCTCGAGCTCGTCCCAAGCACCGAGCGAAACGTAGCGTCGCTTGAGCTGTTCCTGGGCTCGACGATCGGAAGGATCGAGATCCAGCAGCTTCTTGAACGCGCCGATCGCGCCTTCATCGTTGCCGATCTTGTCGGCGTAAATCATTCCGAGCTTCTGGAGCTGTTGCTTCATCGAGGCGACGTCGGTGTCGCTGGCTACCAGCGTCTCCAAGACCTCGGCTAGCGGCTCCCACTGCCGCGCGCGCTCGTAGAGCTGCGCCAGATTGCTGAGCGCATTCGGATTATCGGGGTCGGTATCGAGGACTTTCTGCCAAAGCTCGATGCATACGTCGGGCTTGCGGAGCCGCTGCGTCGCGAGCTCGGCCATTTCCTCGTAGCGCAGCACTCGATCGTCCTCGGAGAGAAGCTCGACCTCTCGCCGCATGGTGCGAATGAGCTTCTCCCAATCGCGGCGCTTCTCGTACATCTCTTTGAGGCGCGCGATCGCATCGCTGTCCTCGGGACTGAGCTCCAGGAGCTGCTCGAAACATTTGATCGCCTCGGCCTGGTTGCTCGAACGTTCGAGGTAGAGCGTGCCGGCCTGACGGAACAGGTCTACCTTCTGCGCGGGCCCCTGAACCAGCTCGGCCTTCTGAAGGATGGAGCGAATCATGTCCGACCATCGCTTCTGCTGCTCGAATTTCGCGATCGCGTCGTCGAGCTTTTGGAGCTCGGCCACTTCGGCCGCCGTCAGCTCCCGAACCTCATCCCCCGATTGTTCTTCCGACATTTTGGCTAAGCCCCCCTACGGCGATTCGGTTCTCAACTCGGCGAGACGATCTCGCGCGGCTTTGACGTAGTGCTCGGGCGCATCCGCTCCGGCCATCATCACGTACTTGTCGAGGTAGCGTTTCGCTTCCTCATCGTTGCCCTGAAGCGCGTAGGTCCAACCAAGCGAGAACAAGGCATCGCTCATCCCGGGGACGATGCCCAGCGCCGATTGGAACTCGGAAATCGCCTCGTCATACTTACGTTGCTGCTGGTAGACCGTGCCCAAAAGGTGGTGAATGTTTGCTTCTTCTTCGGTCCCCGGCATCGCGACCTTGAGCGCTTCGGCCAAAACCTGAGCGGCCTGCTCCGGGTAGCGCAGGTCGGCATAGAGGCGCCCCAGCGCCGAGTACGATGGCAAGAAGCGAGGCCCGGTCATGATCGCATCGCTGTACTGGTAGAGCGCGTTCTGCGGATCCTCGAGCTCCTCGCTGCAACGCCCCAGCTTGAAATGTGCCTTGAAGAGAGTCGGGTCGATCTCGAGCGACTTCTTGAGCGCCGTCTGCGCGCCCTTCCAGTCTTCGAGCTCGATGAGCACCGAACCCAGCTTCTCGTGATAGCCCGCTGCGTCGGGCTTCGCGACGATCGCTCGCTCGAGCGCCTCGCGCGCGGCGGAGAACGAGCGCAGCTCGATCTGCACGATCGCAAGGTTGAAGTAAGCCTGGTGATTCGTCGGATCGAGCGCGCCGGCCTTCTCGAGGCTCTCCGCCGCTTCGCCGAACCGCTTCATCTGCGCGAGCTCGACCCCGGCATTCATCTCGTTCATCGACTCCACGCGGGCGCGCGAACAGTTGCCGCCCATCAGGATTAGTCCCACCACCACAAACCCGAACATCTGAGCTCGCATGCTTGCCTCCTACGCTTGGAAATTCACAAGCACTTCAATCCTACAGCATTTGTCTCGTAGCCAACAACTCTACACACAGCTCTTTTTTCGGCTGTTTTGGCCTTTGTGGCCAGTTTCAGACGAGATCCTGCGCCCTGAACGGGATCGCAGCCCCTGGAAAGCGGGGAGATCTGGGTGAAATCTCGCTTTTGGGTCTCAGACCGGGCGATCACTGGCCCGCTGCATCGAGCAGGAATGGATAGTTCACGACCACCACGCCGCCTCCATCGGGCGCCGGGAAGGTCCACCTGCGAACCGCACGAACGATGCAGCTCTCGACCGCTTCGTTCTTCAGGCTCGAGTCTCCGACCATGGCCGATTGCACCGAACCGGTAGGAGAGATGACGAACTTCGTAGTCACCCGGCCCTGAAGGTCGGGCCGCGCGTTGAGCTGTTGCTCGTAGCAGAACTTCACCTCGTTGATGTGGCGTCGCACCACACGCCGAATGACTTCCTTCGACAGCGAGCCTCGCACCTCGGCGCCGCCGCTGCGAACTTGAGGCACACCGGCCGAGCGCCCGCGGAACCCGCCAACGCCGCTTCCATAGCCGCCCTCGCCTGCACCCCGGCCGCCGCCGCGGCCGATCGTGCCGAAGTTGCCCATGCCGATCGTCCCCTGGCCGAGCCCGCCACCACCGCGACCGGTGCCGCGCAGGCCGAGGCCGCCAAATCCAAAGTTCTGACCGATGTCGTTGCCGGTCATCGCGCCGAGCGCGCTGGTCGGGTCGTTGCCGAGCGCGAAGTCTGCGCCGTAGGGTGAGGTTGGGGCGTTGAACGAGCCCTGCATCGACGCGAGCGTCCCGATGATGCCCGCGCTGCGCGCATTTTCTTCTGCCTGCTCACGCGCCATCACCGGGTCGGGATTGTCCTCCGGCCCCTGAATGCCGTACTTGTTCTTGGTCTTTTCGGCTTTTTCGTCGCCCATCTGACCTTGCTCGCCCTCGTGCGCCTTGCCGGTGCCGCCACCCTGCGAGTCGTCTCCGTTCAGCCACTCTGGCTCCGGCTCCTCGAGCTCTTCAGGCTCCATGAGGAACTGAATCAGGCGCGAGTCGGTCGCGAGCAGATCCGAAGAAAGCCCTCGCGGACGCGGAGGCTGGAAGTAGAACATCGTCAACACCAGGCTCGCAAAGAGCGCCGCGCCGGCCACGTAGATCATTGGACGGATGTCCATCTTCGCATGACCGGCAACCTTCTTGCCGGCCTTCACGTCTTTGATGATGAAGGTGAAGTCCCGGTGCTTCATGCGAACCGCGCCACCTTCGGGCACGGGGAACTCCAAGGCTCCAGCCACGGTGGAGCTCGGCCGGAAGTCGCCCTGGCCGCGCATCAGGTCGAACGAGCGCGTCTGATCGCCAATGGTGGCTTCGCCCTTCGCACCCTCGGGAACGATCGCCGTGACGCCCGCACCCTCCGCGATGCAAAGAGGCATCCGATCGACGCCGATGGCATCGTGACCGAGCACGTAGTCGACTTCATCGCCGTCCGGCTCGCCCACGTAGTAGTCGCGAGGCGGCGTTAGATAGTCGACGTTCAGGACGTTGCGGTCGCCCCAAAGGACAGACACCTCGATCGCGCGCTCGTTGGTTTCGATCTCGTGCGTGGGAACCGCCGGCGCGGTCGCCACGAGGCCGTACTCCGGCCCGTCTTCTCCGACGGTGTTCGCGAACGGCGTCTTCGACAAGCGTCTCGCACCGACCTCGAAGGGATTGAACTTCGGCCCCGACTCATCTTCTTGCGAAGTGGCCTCGGGCGCCAGTTTGGCCCTCGGCTCGGACTCTTCATCGAGCATCGCACTCATCGCCCGCTCATCGACGATCGGGGTTGCGCCTCCGCCACCGGCCGCCATCGCAACAGGCGGGCTCGATGCAACCGCCACCGTTCCGCTGATGATGTCGATGTGCATGCGCTTCTTGCCAACTTGCACTTCGTCGCCGGTTTGCAGCTTCCGTTTATTGATCTTCTCGCCGTTGACGAGCGTGCCCGATGCGGAACCCAGGTCGATGATGAACACCTCTCCCGGCCCGGTAACCTCGATGACCGCATGCATGCGGCTGACCTTGTCGTCCTCGAGGCGGACATCGCTCGTCTGCAGACGACCGATCTTGATGATCTCTTGGCTCAGCGTCTCACTGCTGAGCAATTCGTCGCCATCGTAGATGGAAAACGCGACAGACGTATTGTGGCTCGACTCACTCACCCGGATCCCCCATTACAAATCTTCCACAGATTTCAGCATCTCGGGAATAAAATGCTCTCGAATCTGAATGAGGGACGCTCGACGCCCCCTGCGACGCACGATCAATTGCTCGCCGTCAGGCCGCACCAAGTCGCCCGTCACCAGGTCGTCGTCGAAGTCGTACGTCGTTTCCGAGCTTGGGATGTCCTGTGCCTGAGCCACGTCGACCCACAGCAGCATCGCCGCCATTAATGCAGCAATAACAAGTGTTTGTGAAGTGAAACTCGAAATTATTTTCTTCATGATTCGTCCTTAACCCGCGATCTGCATCGCCTCGACCGAGATGTCGATGTTCTGCATCCGCCCCGGTCGGCACTTCGGCGCGCCGCGGCTCTTTCCCGACTTTGACGAGCAGCGATTGCTGACGTCTTGCACGCTGGAACGGAATTCGGATTGCTTACCGGCCCGGTTCAGAAACTCGCTGAAGTAGCCCCGCGCCGTCTTGAGATCACCGACCGAGCCCGACATGTAGTCCTGATAGAGCACGCCGAGGTTGAAGTACGCTTCGGGGCGCTTGGAATCGAGTTGCTTGGCCCGCTCGTACTGCGTCTCGGCCTCGCCGAAACGCTCGAGGCCGCGCAGCGCCGTGCCGAGCCCGATGACCGCATCGTAGTTGTTCGGCTGGAGCTCGACCGCTCGGGCAAACGCCTTGCGACCGTCTTCGTAGCCGCGGAACGAGATAGTGACCTCGCCGAAGTTCATCTGGGCTTCGAAGAGGTCCGGATCGAGCGTAATAGCTTTCTGAAAGAAGCGAAGGGCCGAGATGACGTCGCCCTTGTACACCTTGATGAGGCCCCAGGTGTTGTAAATGGGCGCGTAGCTCTCGTCGAGCATCTGCGCCTGACGGCAAACGACCTCGGCAAGGTCGAGCTCGGCCGCATTGCCTTTCCTGCCGCGATCGTAGTGCAGCAGCGCCATCTGGTTGAAGGCCGACAGGTAGTCGGACTCGATCGCCAAGGCGCGCCGTAGGTTCTTCAGCGCCTCTTCGCTTTGCCCCTGAGACCGCTGAACGATGGCGAGGTTCGTGTACCCGGAGGTGCACTGCGGGTCGTCTTTGATAGATTGCTCGAACGCCGACTTCGCCGGGCCCGTACGACCGTTGGCGAGGTCTCGAAGGCCCAGGGCCACCCTCGCCTTGCAGAACTTCGAATCGACCTTCAGCGCCGCCTCGTAGTGATCGTATGCGGCGGAATCACCGCAGCGCGACAGGGCCAGCCCGGCCATGTAGCTCGCCTCGGCAAAGCCCCCGCCCTGCGCATCGGCGGCGCGCTCGAAGGACTTCGACGAACCGCTGCACTTGGCTGAAGTCCAGCCGGCCTTCTCGTTGGCATCGAACTCGTCCAGGGCCGACTCCCACTTGCTGTGCGCCTTCTTGCTCACCGCACTGCCATCCGCCTTGGTGATCGCTTCGCCCCCTGACGTTCGCGCGACGTCCGCGCTCGGTGTGGTGGTCGGTTTCGAGCTGGTGCTCTCGCCGCCGCAGCCCACGATGAGCGCAATGGCCATGAATGTTATCCCGTGGTTTCGCATCACGGCTCCTCCCTCTTGGCAACCGCATCCTTCGAATTCAGCCTTTGCTGATTGATCGCGCCGAGGTCCACCGCGCCGGGGTCCCCCACGGTAGCCTTGACGTAGTTGGGCTCGCCCCGAAGCTCGGCCGCAACCGGATACTTCGTCGGGTTGAGCCCGTTGAGCTCTTGCTCACAGGACCGTGACCACTTGTTGAACCAGCGGACCTGCGTCGCGGTCTTCAAGCAGAACTCGAACTTGTCGATCGCTTGGCGCTGCAAGGGCTCCGAGACGTCATCCAAGGCCCCGACATAGATGTCGAACAGCCCGGGGTCCTTCTCGATTTCTCTTGGAATCGGCGCGTCCCGGAACTCGTCGACGAAGCTGCGGTACATTTCGCCGGTCCGCGACGCGGCCGCGATCTGCCACGGGGCCGACTTCATTTGAACGCCGTCGAGGTTGACGGTCATCTTCGCGACCTTCGCATAGTCTGCCTCCGCCGCCCTGAGCACTCCCTGCTTGCGGTTCACCCACTTTTTGAATTCCCTGTCCGACCACTTCTTGACCTTTGCCAAGCTTTTGCCGCCGCGATACTGCGGGAACGCGACCTTCTGGAACTCGGCGAACTTGAACTCCGACAAGTAGAACTGCGACTCCGCGGCGCTATCGAGGGCCTGTCGGAGATACAGGACTTTGCTTTCCTTGGGCGTGTTCTTGAGCGCGCGGATTCGTTTCGGCGCGCCCGAGGTCCAGCCCTTCACCGCCGCCTGGAAGTGCTTTCGTGCCTCGGCCTTCCGGTTGAGCTCCCAAAATGCCCGCCCAATGGCGGTGTTCGCCTCGATGACCTGGTGCGGCATCCCAACCTTGCCGTACTTGGTGAGGTACTCCTTGTAGTGCGCAATGGCCTGCGACCAGCGGCTCTGTCGCTCGTAGATCGAGCCAATCGAGAACATGACCTGCGAGGTCTGACGCGGAAGCTTGCGCTTGTAGTTGCGCGCAAACAGGTCCGAGTCCTCCATTGCGGTCTTGTCGTCTCCGAGCCCGATGCGGAAGAAGGTCGCCTGTTCGAGGCCTTCGATGGCATTCGGGCAGGTCCCAAGCTTCTTTTCGTCGGCGGTGCACTTCGTCCCGTCCTCGCCGGGGAACTTCCTGGCGAACTGCTCGTAGTACTTCGCGGCCTGCTCATAGTAAGCGAGCGCCTGGAAGTTCTGGCCAATCAAGTAGACCGCCTTCTTCGCCAGTAGGCTCTCCGGGTAGCGGTCGGTCAGCACGGTTCGCACCTGGATGGCGCGGCCGAGCAAGTGCGCGGCTTCGAAGTTGATCGCCGCGTTGTAGAGCATCTCGTCCATCTCGCCGCACTCTTCGTGGCGGCGGAAGATGCGGACGTAAGTCGCAGCCGCCTTTTTGAATTGCTGCGTCTTCTGATAGGTTTCCGCTTCCTTGCGGCGAACCTGACACTGCAGGTTGCCGAGCGACCCACACAAATCCGGGTGCTCTTCGCTCAGCTGCTCGGTGCCACAGTACGACGCCGACATCGGATCGATCGACGCGCTCAGCTCCTGGACGCATGCGATCCGAGGCTGTGGAATCTGCGTCCCCAGGACGTTGAGGCAGTCGAGGTACAGGTTGGCCGCGTACTCCGCGAGCTCGCTGTCTTTGTGGTTGAACGCGATGTCGCGGAAGAGCACTGCAGCCTCTTCGAATCGATTGGCCTCGTAGTAAATTCGGGCCCGTCGATACTTGATGGTCGATAGATCCTCCGCCTTGTCGACGTAGCAAACGTATCGATTGAAGGCCTCGAGCATGCCGTCCTGAAGCGGAGTGAGCTTCTTTTTCGCGAACTTGTTCGTCGGCTTGGCCTTGGCGTTCTTCATCGCCTTCTGGTCGCGCTTGCTGACGAAGCGGGTCTCGGTCTCGCGCGGCACGTACTGCTGCTGGTAGAGGTTGTTGTAGCAGAGCACCGCGGCGTACGCGGCATCGCTGGTGAACTCGCCCTGCGTGTCCAGCTCGACGACATGGTCGAACGCCGGCCCACATTGGCTCCACTCTTCCATCTTCCAGAGCAGCTCCGCGTAGAAGTACGAAATCTTGTACTTGGTCGGCCAGTCACGCTTGTCGATGTTCGTGAACTTCATCTCCTCCATGTCGGGGAACTCTTTGAGCAGCGTTCGGTAGAGCACCGCCGCCTGCGACATGGTCTTCTTGTTCTTGGTGCCCGGAGAGGTGTCGGTGCCAATGGCCTCCCGATGCCAGGAAGTCCCGAGCCAGAGCATGGTCGTCGCCGTTTCGACCTTGCACTGCTCGACCTTGTCTGCGGGCTTTCCACCCTTGTTGAACGTTCGGTAGATGTCGACGAGGCGCTTCAGCTCGACAATCTGCGCATCTTTGGGCTTCGACGAAACCACGGCGCTGGTCACCTTGGTCTGCCAGTCGCAAAGCGAGTTGCTTCGGGGCGAATCGGCCATGAGCTTGTGGTAGACCGTGATCGCCTGGGGCCATTGGCCGGTGTCGTAGTAGAGATTGCCCAGGTGCTCGAGCATCTCGTGCGCCTGCCCGTCGTCCTTCGCGTACCGCCGGAAGAATTCGAGAGCCTTCCCCGGCGAACCGTACCTGGAGTACGGCAGCACCAGGTCCTTGCGGGCCTGGCGGGCTAGATTCTTGGAGTCACTCGCATACTTGCTCGTTCGGGCGAACTCGAGAATGTCGACGAAGCCCTGCAACGATTGCCGGTAGCGCTCGCGATTGTATTCGACCCAGGCCACCTTGTAGAGCGCGTACCCGTACACGGAGTTCTGCTTGGGCGGGAACTCCAGCACTTTGCGGTAGAACTTCCCCGCGGCCTCCATGTCGCTATCGTTGAAGTAGTACTCAGCGAACGACAGATAGGCGTTTGGCACGAAGCGGCTCTTTGGATAGTCCTTGATCAGACGTCGGTAGACCGAGCGCGCTTTGTCGAACTGGTCGAGCTCCTGAAGGGCAAATGCCAGCGAGAACAGGACTTCATCCATTCGCTTGAACTTCGGATGGTCGCGCACGAGCGTCGCATAGGTCCGGATGCTGTCTTCGCGCACGGCGTTGAGGTCGGCCTTGGCGGCCTTTTGGCCCTCTCGCGCCTGCTTGCAACGCGCCTTGTCGCCGTCCCGAGTGCACGCTTCATAAACAGGGTCGTCGAACGACCGAACTTTGGCGTTCTTTGCGATTTGCATCTCGAACTGCGTCTCGGCCAGGCGCAGCAGAACTTCGGGCCGTCGCGGATCGTCCGCGGCGCTGTTCTTGACGAGCCGCTGAAGAATCGCAATCTCTCGCTCGAGCAGGTTCTCTGCCCGCGCCCGCGTCTGCTCTCGTCCGAGGCGCGTGCTCATGTCGATCTGGAGCGAAGGACCGGTCGCCCCTTGCTTCGCCCTCTTCTTCGGCGCGGTCGCCTTCATGCGCGAGACCGGCGCAGTGCCACCCTCTTTCGCAGCCGACTTTTTGGAACCGGCCGGACACCCGGAGATCTCTCGCTCGGTGCTTTGCGGAATGCACATCGGGGCCGTGCTCATCGGAGCCTGCTCCGCCGCCGCCTCGCCCCCCAGGATCATCGCAAGCAACCCGCAAAGGAAACTCGCCGCGTACTTCGATTTCGTTAGCGCGTGCATAGGTTGGTCACCTGCTGTCGATAGAACCCGAGCTCATCTCGCCACCATTCCCCGTTGAACGGCCAGAGCTGATGTTCTTCGTCTACGTTCACGTCGCCACCTTTCGATTGCTTGGCGAGCGACATTTGTTGTTGCAGCTCCTGGTCGATTTGGCCGCGGCGGAAGGTCGCGATTTCGAGCTCCACCGTGTCGACCTGATTGCTGAGGTCTCGAAGCTCGCGAATCAGCCGCTTGTAGCGGCCGCGCGCCAAGTCACCCGCCTGATCGACCGCGAAAGCTTTTGCGAGTGAAACGTCTTCGAGAATCTTTTCGCCGACGGGCGAGCCCGCGAAGGCTTCGTCGGACTTCCCGAGACGCGCCTCTTCCTTGTCGAGCAGGGCCACGTACTCGAGATGCTGAAGCACCGTACGATCGCTCAACGCGGTCGACACGATGGGCCGGACGCGAGGCGAAAGGTCGGCTTCGTCATTCCGCACCTGCTTCAGGAACTCGAAGAAGTCGGCGTTGTCCTGGTGCTTGGCCAGCACCGAGTCGAGCTCTTGCTTGACTGGGTCATACTGGTCGTGGAACTTCGCAACGGTGGCTTCGGCGTTGTCGACCTGGCAGTTTACGAAAAAGGTCACGGCCTTGAGGACGAGCGCTTCGGGGTAGAACGCCTGCTCGAAGTAGGGCGAATACAGCGTATGCACGTTGCCGAGCGCACGCGAGTACTCGTCGGCCAAGAAGAACGCCCACGACGACTCGAAAAGCGAATCGAGCCAGTACTCGCTCGACTGGTCAATTTTGGTCCAGGACTCGACCGACTGACCGAGCAGAGTGCCGTCGATTTGGCCGCCCTTCCCTTGATTGGCGGCGGTGTAGTAGACGCGAGCCAGGGATATCCAGGCCAGGTTTCGCATGCGGTCTTCGTCCACCCCTTCGATGTCACCGGCATCGATGGCGTCGAGAATCGCGCGGAACGACGCGATCGCCGGACGCGCCTTGCGCATCCGAATGAACGAGATGCCTTCGAAGAATTTCGCATAGCTGTACTGAGCCGACTTGGTGTCCACCTCCTGGAAGACGTCGATGGCTTGCCGGAACGACGCCTGGGCGTAGAGGTGACGGCCCATCAAGTAGAGAAGCTGGTCGTGGAGGCTCGGGTTCTTGTCCTTGAACTGTCCGAGTGCGCCGATGCCGTAACGGCCGACCTTCTCGATGATCCCCGACGACTCCGGAAGCTTCGACGCCAAGAGCCCAAGCCACTCGAGCGTATCGCCAAAGTCGATGTGTGCCGGCCCTTCCGCGCTGATGTCGTCGAACACGGTGAGCGCCGACTGGTAGTAGCCCATCTGGTAGAGCGACTGCCCCAAGAGAAACTGCGCGCGCTGCCGGTTCCCTCGGCCGTCCTTGGACTTGCCCGCCGACACCCGTTCGAAACCCATAGCGGCGGTTTCGTACGTCTTGGCTTCGAACGCGCTCATCGCTTCGGCGAGCCGTTTCGACGGCTTTCCCAGCTTGACGGGCGCGCGGCTCTGCCCGGTTTCCTCGAGCCCAAAGCTCATGTCCTGTGCTCCGACGGTCATCGGCATTGCCAGACCGCACACCACCACAGGCACCGCCAAAAAGCGGATCCCCTTCATAATGCGCTCCTTCGCGCGGGACCTTGGTTTTCCAAGTTTCCCCCTGACCCCCAAAATTCGAACGAAACCGACCCCTTCCGGCACGCTCGGGTACCATCATAGAAAGCAGCCGAAGGGGTCGTCAAGGTATAGCGCCATTGAGCTTTTGGTGGGCTGACTGCAATTGATACTGGAATCCTGCGCATGAAGCTGAAATATTCAGGTAGAGACGGCGATCTGTGCCCCGTCTCCCCTTTCTGACCCCGGACGGCAGGGGAAGTTTGGGTACGATCTCTCATTGCCGTTATGCTGTGGATGACCGGGGGCTTCTTAGGGGGGCGTGATGCGTGGAAGATTGCTTGAATTGAAGGGGTTTGTGACGATCTCGCTGCTGTGTTTGGCGGGCTGGGGCTGCTCGAGCAGCGCCGTAGGCGACCCTTGTTCGCCGGAGCAGGTGCCCATTGGCGGGTTCTTGGCCTCGGAGACTTATCTCGAGACGAGCTCGGTGCAGTGCGCAACGCGCGTCTGCCTCGTCCGAGGACTGATGGGTGACCCGAACAACCTCCAAGAAGACGATTGTCCGCGCGGCGAGGCCACCTGCGTCCCCGAAAGCGAAGTCGAGCGCAAGGTCTACTGCTCGTGCCGCTGCGGCGCGCCCGCCGAAAGCGGCGTGCCCACCTGCGGCTGCCCAGACGGTTTCATCTGCGACGAAGTTCTCGAGACAGGCGGCGACGGGCTCCGTGGAAGCTACTGCGTTCGCGACCCGCTCCTCGACGTCGAGTAAAGCCGATCTCGCACGCCGCGGCGAAGCGCTGGTCGCCTCGTTGCTCGAAGAGCGCGGTTTTGAAATCTACGGCCGCAACGTCCGCGTCGGCCGATTGGAGCTGGACGTAATCGCCCGGCGAGGCGCACTGATCGTCGTTTGCGAAGTTCGATCCCGCTCGAGCGCGCGCCCGGTGTTTCCCGCCGAGACGATCAGCGGAAAGAAGCTCGCACGGGTGCGGCGCGCC
>CBESWY010000010.1:0-30300 GCA_965533395.1 uncultured Myxococcales bacterium | reverse complement strand
GCGCTCCATCGGGACCCTGGTAGTAGCGGTTGACCGTCTCACGAAGCTCCCACAGCAGCGGTGACGGACTCGCGCCGTCTCGCGAACCCGACGAAGCGGCCCCATACGTGACGATGAGGCGGTCACGCGCGCAAAGTATCGCCTGCAGGAATGCATGACGGTCGTCGTTGCGTTTGTTCCGGTCTCCTGGGCGCTGCGAATCCCGCGTCTTATCGAAACTCAGGCGCTTGTCCGCACGGGGAAACGACTCCTCGCTCATCCCCACGAGGCAGACGAGCCGAAAAGGCACCGGCCGCAGTGGCACCAGCTCTGCGATGGTCACCCCACGCCGCAAGAATCCGACCGCCGGGGTTTCTCTCTGCAGAAGGCCCGCGAGCTCTCTGCGTAAGGTTTTCAGGGGAAGGGCGCCGTCGAATCCGCTCTGCTCGGCGGACTCCTTCAAGATGCGGAGCGCCTCCCGAACGACCCGCACCGCGGCACTCGAGTTATCGTCCTCCGAGAAAAGCGATGTGCAAAGCCTCGCGATCAGCTCGGCCCAATCACCGATGCTACGCGGATGGCGCGCCTCGCGGTGCACGTCGAACAGCGTCTCGCCCAGACGCGACAAGCGCGCCACCAACGCAGCGTCCTCGAGCGACGGGGCGCCCCGCGGGAGCAGTCCTTTGAAGACCCCCGTGTCCTCGGTCGGCGAAGCGAACCCCAAGAACAGCCTGCAAAATCCCGCTCGCCAGGTGTGTAGCGGCTCGGCGGGAAACGCGAGCTCGGCGCGGTGCTCGGCGTCGATGCCCCAACGGATGCCGGCCGCCGAAAGGAGCTCCGCGAGCCGTGCGCGCTCCTCCGGGCTGAAGCGAAAGTCCGCGCGCATCGAGCTGGCGTCGATCAGCCGCAGCAGATCGAGAACCGAGAACCTAGAGCCGAGAACGTCGAGGACCGCCAGCACGTCGTCGTAGAAAGGAGCGTCCTCGCGGGTCAGGCGATCGTGGACTTCGTAGGGAATCCGATGCCGCCCCTGTTGCCCGAACACCGCTCGGAAGACCGGCGCGTAGGTCTCGAGGTCCGGAGCCATCACGACGATGTCTTCTGGCACGAGCGTCGGGTCCTCCTCGAGAGCGCATTGCACGGCCTCGTAGACAACCTGCGCTTCTCGCATCGGGCCGGCGCACGCATGGAGGGCAATCGACGAATCCGAAAGGCTCCAAACGGGCCGCTCAGCTGGCGCAGGTGGGCTCCGAAACTCGAAGATGTCGGCTTGCAGAGAGCTCAGCAGGTTCGTTCGCTCCGCAGGCTGATAGGCCTCGCGTTGGCCGCTCAGGTCCTGATCGACCGAGAGCAGGACCTGTTGGAAGTCATGGCTCAATCGTCCGAGGTTCGAAAGAAACGCATGTCCATCGGTCGAAGCCTGCCCCTCAGGCGAAAGGAGCACGTCCGCCAGGTATTCCTTGGAGGGCTCGAGCACATAGAGCGTCGTCGGAACCGAGTGCGAGAGGGCGTTGAAGAACTGAAGGAACAGGGGCGGAATGGTCTCGAGCGCAAACACCTGCAGGCGTTCAAAGCTCAGCTCGCTGGCGTCGAGGCCGTGTCGGAGCGTGGGCAGCGCCTCTCGAATGCGGGAGGCGAGGTCGTGCGGCCCCAGCGCATGCGCGACGCGATGCCAGAGCTCGGGCTGCCAACTCGTGGAGGGGCTCTTCGCCCATTCGGACAGCACCTCCGGTCGATACACGACGTAGTCGTCGTATACCGCCGCGAGGCTCGCCGCGAAGCGAAGCAGGCGATCGGGGTCGGCCTCGGCTCCCAAATACGGAAGCAGCTTTTCGGGCGGAGAGTCCTGGAGCATGCGCGCGATCGTCCACTTGAGGCGGTCAGGGGCGTACGCAGGCGCCTTCTCGGACCGTCCGATCGCCCGTTCGAGCACCGCTTCGATCACTGCCCTCGGGAAAGGAAACGAAGGATTTCCCCAAACGCCCAGCCGCTCTGCGAGCGCGAGGGTCAGCCAACGCTCCATGCCGCGGCTATGAACGACGATCACCTCGTTTTCGAACGGACCGAGGGGCTTCTCGCGAATCAGCGATGCGAGCGCGTCTGCGAGGTTCTCGGTTCGGTTGCTGCGGATGAGCTCCATGCGCTCAGCGAGTTGTGAACTTTCGTTCGAGCTTCTTCATACCTCTGCCGAGCGCCACTTGAAACAGCTTCGTGCCCGCCCATGCTTTGAGCGGGTTACTCGCGAGCCGACCGTACGCCAGCCAGCAAATCACCGTGCCGCCATCCGGATGCGACTCGCAGGTCATCACGCTGAGGTGGTCGAAGCACAGCCCCAAGAACGCCTCGTCATTGGCGGAGTAAGCGAGCATGCGCGGCGCTTCGTACGCCTTCACCCGCTCCCGAACCAGCGTCGAGCCCGCGCTCTTGATGACGCGAACCGCCCCGACCTGGCCGGGCGCTTCGGCCTCGCTGTTGTCGGCCCAGCTCTTCTTGACGCCGATGATCCATTCGCTCGATCGATCGAAGTCGCTTACGTAGTTGAAGAGCTCCTGCTGCGTGACGTCGAGTCGCTTCGTCGTTTCGAACAGAAGCGGTTGCTCACTGAGGCGTGCGCCTGTTTCCTTGGCGTACACAGTGAAGTCCGGAAAGGCGCTCATCACGCGAGTCTTACCCCTTCGGGTCGAAGTTCAAGGCTCAAGAGAGCCTGTTGCGGTAGTCTTCGTATCCAAAGCGGCGCTGGACGCGGTAGGAGTCTTCCCGCGGGTCATAGAGCGCAATCGATGGCAGCCGAACGCCGTTGAACGTCGTGGTCTTGACCATCGTGTAGTGCGCCATGTCCTCGAAAACGAGCCGGTCCCCGACCTTCAGCGGCTCGGAAAAAGAGTATTCCCCAATCACGTCGCCGGCTAAGCAGCTCAGGCCGCCGAGCCGGTAGCTGTGCGGGAGCTTTCCCGGCTCCTGGGCGTTTCGAATCTGTGGGCGGTACGGCATCTCGAGCACATCGGGCATGTGCGCCGTCGCCGAGGTGTCGAGGATGGCGATCTGCCCATCGTTCTCGATGAGGTCGAGCACGGTCGCGACGAGCACGCCAGCGTTCAGCCCGATCGCCTCCCCCGGCTCGAGGTAGACATCCACCCGGTGCGTGCGCTTGAACTCCCGGATCAGGTCGATCAGCAGCGCCACGTCGTACTCGGGCCTCGTGATGTGATGGCCGCCGCCGAAGTTCACCCATTTCGCGTCGCCCAACCAGGTCGCAAAACGGTCTTCGATGACGGCAAGCGTCCGCTGCAGCGCGTCCGCGTCGAGCTCGCAGAGCGTATGAAAGTGCAGACCTTCGATTCCCCGAAGGTTGGCTTTCATCAGAGCCTGCTTGGTGGCGCCGAGTCGTGACCCGGCCGCGCAAGGGTCATAGATGGCCACCTCGACTTCCGAGTGCTCGGGATTGATCCGCAGCCCAAAGCTCGTGTCCGAAGCGTGCTCGTCGATGACCGCGCGAAAGCGATCGACCTGCGTAGGGGAGTTGAAGACCACGTGGCCGGAGTACCGAATCGACTCACGAAGCGACGCCTCGTCAAACGCGGGGCAATAGGTGTGAACCTGCTTGCCGAGCTCTTCTCGGCCGAGTCGCGCCTCGTCGGGGCCGCTCGCCGACACACCCTCGAGGTACTTGCCCACCAGCGGAAAGGTCGACCAGGCGGCGAAACCCTTCAGCGCCAGCAATATCTGGCAGTCGGCCGCGCGCTGCGCATGCGCCAAGAGCTCCAGGTTGCTTTCTAGGGCAGCGAGGTCGATCACGTAGGCCGGTGAATCGACGCGGCTGAGATCGAGCTGGGCGCAGGGGAGCACTACATCTCCTCGACGTGCCACGGGAGGCCACGCCTGCCTAGCTCGTCGAGAAACGGCTCCGGATCCAACTGCTCGACGTTGAACACGCCTTTGCCCCGCCATTGTCCGGTCAGCAGCATCTTCGCGCCGACCATCGTCGGGACACCTGTCGTGTACGAAACCGCCTGTGCGCGAACTTCTTTCCAAGATTCTTCGTGGTCGCAAACGTTGTAGATGAATACCTTTTTGGGTTCACCGTTTTTCCGGCCTTCGATCAGGCAGCCGATGCTGGTCTTCCCCGTGTAGTTCTCACCCAGGCTCGAGGGGTCCGGCAGCAGGGCTTTCAAAAACTGAATCGGTATGATCTCCCGGCCCTCGTACTCCATCGGTTTGATGCTCGTCATGCCGACATTCTGAAGCACGCGGAGGTGCGTGATGTACTCGTCCCCGAAGGTCATCCAAAAACGAATGCGCTTGAGTCCGTCGATGTGTTTCACCAGGGACTCGAGCTCTTCGTGGTAGAGCAGGTACGCCTTCCGCTCGCCGACCGCCGGGAAGTCGAACATTCGCGACTGCGACATCGCATCGATCTCGACCCACTGCCCGTTCTCCCAATAGCGGCCGCGCTGGGTGATCTCGCGGATGTTGATCTCCGGGTTGAAGTTGGTCGCGAAGGGGTGGCCGTGGTCGCCGCCGTTGCAGTCGAGAATGTCGATGTAGTCGATCTCGTCGAACAGCTTCTTTTGGGCGTATGCGCAGAAGATGTTGGTCACGCCCGGGTCGAAGCCCGAGCCCAGCAGGGCCATGATTCCGGCCGATTCGAATCGGTCCTGATAGGCCCATTGCCACTTGTATTCGAACTTCGCCTCGTCCGGTGGCTCGTAGTTGGCCGTGTCGAGATAGTCCACGCCGGTTTCGAGGCAGGCGTCCATCAAAGGCAGGTCCTGGTAGGGAAGCGCGACGTTGATCAGCAGGTCCGGCTGCACGCGTTTGATCAGAGCCACGGTTTGTGCGACGTCGTCGGCATCGACTTGGGCGATTTCGATTTCACGGCCGCGCAGCTCTCGAACCTGCCCCTGAATTTTCTCGCAGCGCGACAGGGTGCGGCTCGCCAGTACGACCTCGGAGAACGTGTCGGGGTCTGCTGCGCACTTGTGGGTGACGACGCCGCCCACTCCGCCCGCACCAATGATCAACACCTTGCTCATCGAATCCTCCGCGCCGTGCCACACGACCTCGCTGGGCGCCGTTCGAGGTGTGACGTCGACGTACGCGATTTGCAAGGCAATCCGCGTGACTTTCGAGGAACCTTGTGTTTACCTCAGCCACCTGACGAGGGAAGGGCGCAGCTGTTTTGATGCACCAAGCGATAATTGGATTGGACGTCGGGTCCACCACCGTGAAAGCGGTCGTCGTCGACCCGGAAACCAAGGACATCGTCTGGAGTGACTACCAGCGTCACCACACCAAGCAGGCAGAGTGCGTCCTCGATTTCATGGTGCGCATTGGGCAGGTTCTGGCGGAGCTCGGCTGTGACGACGTTCGAGCGTTCATCACCGGGTCGGGCGCCAAGCCGCTAGAAGGCCCGCTAGGCGCGAAGTTCGTCCAAGAAGTCAACTCCGTCACGCTGGCGGTCGAGACGCTGCACCCCGATGCCGGTTCCGTCGTCGAGCTCGGCGGCCAAGACGCGAAAATCATCGTCTTCAAAGAGAACAAGCAGACCGGCGACAAGTCCGCCATAGCCTCGATGAACGACAAGTGCGCCTCGGGCACCGGCGCCACCATCGACAAGTGCATGATCAAAGTCGGCATGCCGTCCGAGGAGACCCTGAATCTCCACTTCGACGACGCGCACCTGCATCACGTTGCGGCCAAGTGCGGCGTCTTTGCCGAGACCGACATCGTCAACCTCGTAAAGACGGGCATTCCCTCCGACGAGATCATGTGCTCGCTTGCCGACGCGATCGTCATGCAGAATCTGTCCGTTCTCACGCGCGGCAACACGCTTCGGCACAAGGTCTTGCTCCTTGGTGGGCCGAACACGTTCCTTCCATTCCTCCAAGAGTGTTGGCGAAAGCGCATTCCGGAGACCTGGGACGAGCGCGGCTACGACTACCCGAAAGACGTGCCGATCGAAGAGCTGATCCCGGTGCCCGAGAACGCTGCCCTCTACGCTGCGTACGGCGCGGTCATGTACGGCATGCACGAGCCCGCAGGCGTGGGTGTCTACGACGGCCTCGACGGCCTTCGCCGCTACATCACCGAGGGTCGCAAAGAGCGCCTCGGTGAGAGCGCCGGGCCTCCGCTGGCGCGTGACGAATCAGAGCTCGAGCAGTTCCTGGGGGCTTACCGCGTTCCGATGTTCGTCGAGCCAGAGCCCCAGAGCAAAACGGTGCGCGTCATCATCGGCCTCGATGGTGGAAGCACGTCCTCCAAAGCCGTTCTCCTCAGCGAAGAGAGCGAAGTGCTGATGAAGGCGTATACCCTTTCCAAGGGCAACCCCATTCAGGACAGCAAGGATCTCCTCGGCGAGCTCCGTGGCCGCATGCGGGCCAAGGGCGTCGAGCTCGACGTGCTCGGTTTCGGCGCAACCGGTTATGCAGCCGACGTGCTCGAAGAATGCGTCTGCGCCGATGTGAACATCGTCGAAACCGTGGCGCACATGATGAGCGCCACACACTATTTCGGCGACGTCGATGTGATTTGCGACATCGGCGGCCAGGACATCAAGGTCCTGTTCATGGAGAACGGCGACATCAAGACGTTCAAGCTCTCCAATCAGTGTTCAGCGGGCAACGGCATGCTCCTGCAGGCGATGGCCGATCAGTTCGGCCTGCCCGTCACCGAGTACGCCGAGACCGCATTCCAAGCCGACCTGGCGCCCAAGTTCAGCTACGGCTGCGCGGTTTTCCTCGATACGGATCGGGTCAACTTCCAAAAAGAAGGTTTCAGCAAAGAAGAGCTGCTCGCCGGTCTCGCGCAAGTTCTCCCGAAGAACGTCTGGCAATACGTGGTTGGCGTCCCCCGCATGGCTGCGCTCGGGCGCAAGTTCGTGCTCCAGGGCGGAACGCAGTACAACATGGCCGCGGTCAAAGCGCAGGTCGACTACATCAAGGAGCGCGTGCCAAACGCCGAGGTCTACGTGCACCCTCACAGTGGCGAGGCCGGCGCCATCGGTGCCGCCATGGAAACCCTGCGTGTCGTCAAGCGCCGAGGGAAGACCACATTCATCGGCTTGGACGCTGCGATCGACCTTGAATTCAAATCGACGAACGACGACACCACCACCTGCCACTTCTGCGCCAACAACTGCTCTCGCACGTTCATCGACGCATTCCGCCCCGATGGGACGACCAGCCGCTACATCAGCGGCTTCTCGTGCGAAAAAGGCATGGTCGAATCCAAAGAGGCGATGGAGAGCATCGTCAAAGAGCGCCGAAAGGTCATGAAGGAGTTCCCAAACCTCGTGAACTACGAAGGCCTCAAGGCGTTCAAGCGCGTGGCCGGTGTGCAGCCCATGCCGGAGGCCGGAACGCCCGTCGAAGACGTCAAAGTCGAGCGCAAGTTCTTCGGCTCCATCGAACGCAGCAAGTACATGCGCACCTTCGAGCGTTCGTCAGAGCAAGCGGCTGAGAAGCGGGCGAAGTGGCGCGTCGGCATCCCGCGCGTGCTCAACATGTACTCGACCGCGCCTTTTTTCCGGACCTTCTTCGAGGTCCTCGGGGTGCGGCCCAAGAACGTCGTCTTCAGCGATCCGAGCTCCGAGGAGATGTTTGCCGAAGGCGGCAAGTACGGCTCGGTCGACCCCTGCTACCCGTCCAAGGTTGCGCAGGCCCACTTTCACCAGCTCTTCTTCCACAAACACGAGCAGTCGCCTTTCGATGCGATTTTCTTTCCAATCCTCACGCACGTGCCCTCGTTCGTGACGGACGCGGTCGATTACTCGAGCTGTCCCATCGTTGCGGGCACACCGGACGTCATGAAGGCTGCGTTCACGAAGGAACAGGACTACTTCGCGAACCGCGGCATCGAGTATCTCGCGCCGGCGTTCAGCTTTGCCGAGCCGACGCTTCTCAAGCGGGACATGTTCGAGGCGTTTCGAGATGTCCTCGGCATGACCGAAGACGAGAGCGACTTTGCCACAGAGCAGGGTCTGTTGGCGCTCGATCGCTTCGACCAAGACATCCAGGACAAGGGCAAAGCGATCCTCGACCAGGTCGAGTACGACAACAAGATCGCGATTCTCGTACTGAGTCGCCCGTACCACAACGACCCCGGTCTCCACCATGGCATCCCGGACGAGTTCCAGATTCTCGGCTACCCGATCCTCAGCATTCGCTCCATACCCAAAGACCGCGAGTGGCTGCAGCGCTTCTACGACGAGGGCGAAGATGTCTTGAGCGTCAACGACGTCTGGCCGGAAAACTATTCGTCCAACTCGGCGCAAAAGGTCTGGGCCGCCAAGTTCGCATCGCGGCATCCCAACGTGGCGATCCTCGATCTCAGCAGCTTCAAATGCGGCCATGACGCGCCCACCTACGGCATCATCGATAGCATCGTCGCCAAAAGCGGCGTTCCGTCGTCGTCGCTTCATGACATCGACGCCAACAAGCCCGGCGGTTCGATCAAGATTCGGGTCAAGACCTACGCGCACTCGCTCAAGCTTCGCGGGGAGCACCTCGAAGACCTCGCCTCACGCAGGGAGGAGCTGCAGCGTCGTATCGACGTAAAGCGGCTCGAGCTCTTGCGCATGAAGCACGATCAGCTTGCCGAGAACCGGCGCGCTGACCTCGGGCTCGAACGTCAGATTCACGAGCTCGCAGAAAAGGTAAACCGATATCGCATCGAAGCGTCAAAGTCCGAGGAGGACGCAACTTTGTCGGGTGAGGTGTCGGAAAGTTTGATTCGTCTTGGGAAGAAGACCAAGGACGGCACAGTCGTCCGGGTGTGAAAGGGTTAGTCATGGCTGATGGTTTTGAAGTCGACATCGACAAAGAGCTCGCCGCATTCGAAGCTGAAGAGCGGGCACGACTAGGGCTCGATGGAATTCGAGAGCAGTGGACCGACTCGATGGTCGATGCCTTCTTTTCGGCCAAGGAGCGCGCAACGGTCACCATTCTCAACGGCGGCCTCACGATGGCCCACGACGAGTTCGTTGCCTCGGCGCTCAAGGGCATTGGCTACAACACCCGCTCGATGGAATGCGCGGACGTAGCATCGCTCCGGTACGGCAAAGAGTTCGGCAACAAGGCGCAGTGCAATCCCACCTATTTCACGGTCGGAAACCTCGTCAAAGAGCTCTCCCGCCTACGCGATGAAGAGGGGATGTCGGCCCAAGAGATCATCGACGGCTACATCTTTTTGACGGCCGGCGCCTGCGGGCCGTGTCGGTTTGGCATGTACGTCACCGAGTATCGCAAAGCACTTCGCGACGCTGGCTTCGATGGCTTTCGCGTCGTGCTTTTCCAGCAGCAGTCCGGCTTCAAGCAAGCCACCGGCGAAGAGGTCGGCCTCGCGCTCAATCCAACGTTCTTCATGGCGCTCGCCCGCGGGCTCTTCGCCGGTGATGTCCTCAATGTGCTGAGCTACCGCATCCGCCCTTACGAGGTCGTCGAGGGCGCCGCCGATCGTGCAATTGCCGATGTGAAGCGCGAAGTCTGCGAAGCGCTCGAGCAAAACGGCAGTGTCCTTCGCGCATTGTGGCGCGGCCGCAAGTATCTCGCGGCGGTCGAAGTCGATCGTCTCCGTGCCAAGCCCAAAGTCGCCATCATCGGCGAGTTCTGGGCAATGACGACGGAGGGAGACGGGAACTACCACCTCCAGCGGTTCATCGAGTCTGAAGGCGGCGAAAACGACATTCAGACCCTGGTCAACTGGCTGCTCTACACCTTGTGGGAGATGCGCCACGACACCGAGCGGCGCATGACGCTCCGTGGCACCGACGAGTCGTATTACGGCCTCGAGGGTTCGGACGTCGGTTACAAAATGGCGGGCGTCTGGCTGGGTGAGCTCGCCTTGCGCGCGACCTTCGCCACGTTCAGCGCGGCCTCCGGCCTCAAGGGCAACAAACTCCCCGACATGGACGAAATCGCCAAGGTCGGCCACAGCTTTTACAACAACGAGCTTCGAGGCGGCGAGGGTCACATGGAGGTCGCCAAGCTCGTCCTCAACGTGGCACAGCAAAAGGCCAACATGACGCTCAGCGTGAAGCCGTTTGGCTGCATGCCGAGCTCCGGCGTCTCCGACGGCATTCAAACGGTCGTCACCGAGCTTCACCCCGACGCGATTTACTGTCCCGTCGAAACCAGCGGAGACGGCGCGGTGAATTTTTACTCACGCGTGCAGATGTACATGTTCAAGGCGCGAGAGCGCGCCCGTCAAGAGCACCAGGCCGCCCTCGACCAGTACGGCATCACCGAGGAGCAGGCGCGCGAGTTCTTGAAGGGCAGCCGCTACGCTCACCCGTTCTTCAAGGCTCCGCACGTCGTTGCGGGGACGAGCGCCGACATCATCCACCAGATCGGCCCGCTCGTCGGAAAGGGCCCCCTCGGCCGAGCGAAGGTTCACGCGCGGCGCGCAGCGGCGCGGAGCAAGGCCTTCGTCACCAAGGACTTGCCATACGCAAAGCAAACCTTCGGCAAGATGTCTCCCTACCTTCCATCGCTGGCTCGCCTCATCTACGGCGAGCTCAAAGAAAAGCTGCCGGCACCCAAAGACGCTTGGCAAAACCTGATGCGCCGCGCAGTCCCCAAATCCGAGGAAGGCGCCGACGCGGAGATCCCGACCAGCCACGAGTATATTCCCGCACCGACGCCGCGCGCGGAGCCGGATGCGGAGAGCGTTCGTCTTCACGTCGTGGGCTGAGCGGTCGGCCCGAGCCTCCACAGAGGCGTGACGCTAGCTTCCGGGCTTCGCGTGGGCGGGCAGCTCGCCGGTGAGGCTCTTCAGGAAGGTCACGATGCTGTTGACCTGGGCGTCGGTCAGGTCCCTTCCGAGCTGGTAGGTGCCCATGAGCTTCACCGTGCCCTCGAGTGTCGACTGTGAGCCGTCGTGCAGATAGGGCGGCGTGAGCTCGATGTTTCGAAGGGTCGGCACCTTGAAGAAGTGCTTCTCGGCGGGATTCTTGCTGACGTTGAAGCGTCCCATGTCGGCATCGGTGAGCGGCGTGCCGCGTCCGGCGAAATAGTCTTTCACGAGGCCCATCTTCTGGAACATCGTCCCGCCGACGTTGATGCCGGTGTGACAGGCGGTGCAGCCGACCTCTTTGAAGGTGGCATAGCCCTGCTTCTCCGCGTCGGTAATCGCGTTCTGGTCACCGAGCAAGAACTTGTCGAAGCGCGAAGGCGTGATCAGCGACTTTTCGTACTCCGCGATGGCGTCGGTCGTATTGGCTTGGGTGACACCGTCTTCATAGAGCTTCGCAAAGGCTCCGGCGTACTTCTTGTTCTTCTTCAGAAGGTCGACGACCACGTCCCAGTCGGCGCCCATCTCGATCGGGTTCGTGACCGGACCGGCGGCCTGCTCCTGCAGGTCCTTCGCACGCCCATCCCAGAACTGAACGAAGTTGTATCCCGAGTTCAAGACCGTCGGTGAATTGATCGGCCCGATTTGTCCGGCAATACCGGTGGAGGTCTTGCGGGGCTCTGCACCGCCATGATCGAGCGAATGGCAGGTGACGCAGGCGACCGTCCCGTCTCCCGAAAGAATCGTGTCGTGGTAGAGGCTCCTGCCGAGCAACACCTTGTCCATGTTGACGTCGACCGTGCTCGGGAGCGGCAGGATCGGCTCCACGGCCGGCTTTTCTTTCTCGATGGCCGCTGCTTCGTCCGGCGCAGGAGCGGGGGTTTCTTTCTTGGTGCAACCTACGACCGCCACGGCGCCAAGGAGGATGAGCGCCCACTTCATCTGATACATGCGGCGACGATAGCAGCCAAAGCGCCACCGAGCACCCGCTGCTATGCTGCCGCGCAGTGAAGAAACGACGCAGGGTGTACTTGGCGAGACACGGAGAGGTGTCCTATTTCGAACCGGGCCAAGACCCCGGCGACCACGACCCCGCTCTCAACGCAGCCGGGGTCGCTCAGGCCGAAGCGTTGGGACAGCTCTTGACCGAGGCTCCGATCGACCTCTCAGTTTGCACCGGCCTTCGGCGCACGCAGCAGACGGCTCGACTCGCCATCGGCTCGAGGGATCTTCCGATCGGTGTCATCGAAGGCCTTTCTGAGGCGAAAACAGGGAGTTTCCAAGACATCGAAAACTTCGAGGACATGGAAACGCTCTTCACCCGGGCATTCGACAACGCCGAAGATCCGGATGCCCGGTTTCTCACGGGCGAGTCCTATGCCGCGCTATGGGACCGCGTCGCCGCAGCATGGGCGGGCTTACTGAGCCGCAGCGACTGGAACTGCGCCTTCGTCGCCTGCCACGGCGTCGTCAACCGGACGATCCTCGCTCAGGCACTCGGCGCCGGCCCCCAAATCTATCGTCGCATCGAGCAGGATCCCGGCTGCCTCAATGTCCTGGACATCGAGGGAGAAGGGTCGAAGGCGCGCGTCGACTACGTTCGCCTGATGAACTTCACCCCGTACAACACGACGAAGGCCGGAATGCTCGAAACCACCTTGGAGACGCTCTGGCGCCAGTTCACCGCTGACTAGTCGCCGGAGTGCAGGGACCTATACGCGCCGTTGAAGTAGAGCAGCGGCTCGGCTTCGGTCGCGCGAACCGCTTCGACGCGGCCGACATAGATGGTGTGGCTCCCCTCGCGGTGCGAGCTGGCCACGTTGCATTCGAGCGACACGGCCGCTTCGTCGATCAGTGGCGCTCCCGTCGCACCTTCGGTCCAGCTGACCTTCTGCAGGCGAGAATCCTCGTTTTCCGATGATGCGAAGATGTTCGACACCTCCTGCTGATGCGAGGCCAGGATATTGACCGCAAATACACCGCCCGCTTCGATGACGCCGTGGGTGGTCGAGGATCGGCTCGCGCAGACTAGAACCAGGGGCGGATCCGCCGAGACGCTCGAGAACGCAGACACGGTCATGCCATGCACCTGATCGCCGCTCCGAGCGGTCACGACGGTCACCCCGCTAGCCCAGCCCCGAAGCGCCTCTTTGAATGCATCCTCATCAATCGGCATCGTTCCCGGGGTCTAGGCAAAAATAGAACGTGTTTCAAGTAGACAGCGGGCTTTCACCTTTCCGAAATTGGGCTACTTTCCGCCCCCTATGCCTCAACAGCGGTTTCTCAAGGGGATCCAGGCCTACTGGGATGCCCTCGGCCAGCCGGGTGAGCCGCCCGAGCTTGGCGAGTCTCGAATCGATGCGTTCGTGGATCTCTTGCACGTGACGTCGAGCGCGGCGCACGGATTTCGATTGCTGGAAACGCTCGAGTCCACCTACGCGGGAATGGCCGTCGGTGATCCTTCACGGCCGTGGCGCTTGCACTGGGCGCTTCAGGTGGGCGAGGTGGAGCCGTTCATCGCTCCCGACCTCGACGGCCTGATCTTTCTTGCCGATACAATCGCCGACCCCGAGGGCCGGCACCGGGTCTACACGTTCAAAGACGGAACGCGTGGCGACCTCGAGTTTGCAGACCTCACCGACGCGCTCCGGTGGATGACCGCGCAAGCCCGGCACGCCAAGGGCGAGCTCGACGATGCAAAGCTTCAAGACATCCAAAGCGACGCATCCTCTTTGCTCGACGACGAGTGGGAGAAAGGACCAACGTCCGGCCTGTACATCGTCGAAGAGCTTCTCGACACCCCGCTCTTCGAGGCCTGGGATGCGATCTCCCGAGGCCAATGGCCGCTGGTCGAGTCCGACGGCAGCAAGGCGTCGGTCGACCGCGAAGATGGCTGGCAACGGCGCCTTTCACTCTGGCTCGCTCGAAGGTTCCTGGCGACGCGTTCGCTCGAGCTTCCCGAAGAGATTGGCGTCTCCGACATGGACGCGATTCATCGATCTCTCGTCGACCACCTGATCGATTTCGAGCAGGCGATCCATGCCGGTGACGTGCCCAGGGTCATCGACCAGGCCGCGGCCGGAGAAGACCCAACGCTAGCAAAGATGGCTGTCGAATGGATGGAGCGGCACGACGGCTGGCGGACGGCGGCGAGCGTTCCGGCGCCCGACGAGCAAGACGACTATGCCGACGAGCCGCCTCCGTTTCAGCACACGCCGTTCACGCGAAAGCTGCTGCATGCCCTGTCCGGCTCGCTCGATCGCATGGTGGAGCAGGGCGAGCTGGAGCTCGACCCTGACCGCAAGGAGGCGCTGCTGATCGAACTCGTCACGGCGGGTTCCGACGCCCGCTCGATGAAGCACATGCTCAAGAAGCTGACCGCGACCCTGGTCGATTCGGAGCACGTGGAAGAAATCTATCCGAGCGACGCCCAGATTCAAGATAGGTTCAAAGAAGATCTCGGGGGATGATCGAGCCCCCCGGCACGCAGTTCTGGGCTGACCTGCGATGGCGCGACGGTTGGCGAGTGCAGCGACATTGGGATGGGCAGGCCTGCAGGCTGCTCGACCCGGCGGGTCGCATCGCGTGCCGCGGCTCCTGGGCACGGTGCACGGAGGCGCTCGACGAGGCGAGGCCGGAGGCGGCTTCGATCGATCGCCTGGTCGTTCTGCTGCATGGACTAGGCCGCACGCGCCGCTCGCTCGCCAGGTTGGACGGGGCGCTTCGAGAAGCGGGGTTCACGACTGCACGTCTCGACTACCCGAGCACCCGGAAGTCGATTCAGGATCACGCCGCGACGCTCGCCGAGCTCCTCGACCATATCCCCACCCCCAACAAGCTCTCGTTCGTGTCCCACAGCCTCGGCGGATTGATCGTTCGGCAGCTTCTTCAATATGACGCGCCTTGGCGCCCGGCCATCGATCGAATCGTGATGATTGCCCCGCCCAACCAAGGCGCGTCGCTTGCCGGCTCTCTCGACAGAGGGGGCGTGCTGCGAGGTATCCTCGGCCCGTCTTACGGACAGATCGCCGAAGGCTTTGCCGCGACGCTTCCGGTGCCCCAGGTTCCGGTCGCGATCTTTGCAGGCGACGCTGCCGGCGCATCGGGAGACGGTTTGGTGACGGTCGAAGAGACCCGGCTCGAGGGCGCGAACGAGCATCACATCGTCCCGGCCATCCACACGTTCGTCATGAACCACCCTTCGGTGATTCGAGCAGCGGTCTCGTTCCTAGCCGGCACCCCAGATCGAGCCTGAAGGCCGCAAGAGGCCGGCGTCGCGGTCATGAAGCGCTCCGGCTCGATCGCGCTCCAAGAGCAAAGGCCCGTCCAGGTCGATGTACCTCGCCTCCGAGGCCAACAGAAGCGCTGGCTCGATCGACAGTGACGTGCTGACCATGCATCCAAGCATGATCTCTACGCCGAGGCGTTTCGCTTCCCGAGTGCAGTGAAGCGCTTCGCTCAACCCGCCCGCCTTGTCGAGCTTGATGTTGACCATGTCGTAGCGACCCAGGATCTGGGCGAACGAGCTCCGATCGTGAAACGACTCGTCGGCGCAGATGGGCACGGCGCGTTCGAGTCCAACGAGCGCTGCATCCTCGCGCGCTGCAAGAGGCTGCTCGAGCACCACGACGCCCTGCTCCGGCAGTTGGGGTAGCCACGTACGGAGCTGCTGCTCCGACCAGGCTTCGTTCGCATCGACGACGAGCGCTGCATCGGGCGCAGCTTGGTGCACTGCTTCGATACGCTCCATATCCGGACCGCCATCCACCTTGACCTTGATCACGGCTGCGCGGGCGAGCTCGGCCGCTGCTGTGTTCATACGCTCGATACTATCGACGCTGACAGTGCGCATGCTGTGAACCGCGCGCGGAGGCGAGTCGAGGCCTGCAAGCCGCCAAACTTCGGTGCCCGCGCGTTTCGCGTTCAACTCCCAGAGCGCGCAATCGATTGCGTTCCGGGCGGCGCCGGGGCGCATCGATGCCAACCGATCGTGCGCATCGACCCCGTGCAGATTCGGACAAGCTGCCTCGATCTCAGAGGACACCGAGTCGATCGACTCCCCGTACCGAGCATAGGGTACGCACTCTCCGCGCCCGATCGAGCCTCCGTCATGAAGCTCGAGCACGACCAGTTCGGCCGAGGCTCGAGCGCCGCGCGCGATTCGAAAACCACCTCGAATCGGCCACGATTCCGAGCGGACCACAGCCTTCATTGAGCAGCGCTACACGACGCCGGTAGCTTCTTTGATCGCCTTCGGGCTGAGCGTCTTACAGATGAACACGTGCACGTCCCAGAGATCGCGCGGCCGCTGTCCCGCTTCTTGTAGGAGCTCCATCGTCTTTTTGGCGGCCTCGAGAAACTGCACGTACGTCGTCGAGTTCGGCGTCGTGTCGTACTTTGGATCGATGTCCAGGATGAGCGCCTGCTTCTTCAGGAACGTCGGCTTCACGAACAGATGGTCGGCCGGGTAGACCAGCGCAGCGAGCAAAGTCGTCAGGGGCCAGGTGGCGCCGTCCTCGACATCGAGCGCGGCGACGAACGAATCGAAGCGGATCGGATACGTTCGCTCTCCGTACAGCAGCTCTCGAAGCGCCAGCGCTACCGTCTCACGGCTCTCTTCCGGCAGGTTCTTGAACCGAGTCGCTTCAGCCTTTTGTGTGGTGCTCTTGGTGCTCGTCAGAAACTCGTAGATCATCTGGTGGATCTCTTCGTAGCTCCTGTTCCCGGTCAGCTCGTCCAGGTTCTTCTGGCTGAGGAGGTCCTCGCCGCGTTCGATCGCCGCGTCCTTGAGCTTTTCCCGGCCCTTGGCGCCGGCCACGCCGCGCTCCGATTTGATGTACGACTCGTCCTCGAAACCGACCGGGTAGAGGGTCATGAAGTACGCAACCTGCTGCGCGAACGTGATGTCGGGCTTCTTGGGCGGGGCCTTCGACTTGCGGCTCGAGCCCGGCGCCGGTGCCTGGTTGCGCCGCGCGATCCGGTCTATCCGGACGGCCTCGTTCGCCAGCACCTCGATGATTTCCATCTTGTGCCAGTAGTCGGGCCGGAAGCTGCGCTCCGCTCCGTCTTCGAAGAGGAACGTTCGTTTGTCCGGGATCTCGAGGACCAGCACGGAGCGGCCCCAGTCTTTGCGGCTGGTGTGCTCGAAAACTCTGGGTGTTACGGAGGGTGTAGACTCAGCCATCGATTGCAGTTCCTCAGAAATCCGGTGAAAGCCGGCCTCAGGGTCCGGAAAATGGAGCCCGTCGTGTATCACGGACGCGCTGGGCTTGCATCCGGTTGCGATCCGCTCGATGTAGCCCTAGTAGCCTCCTTCCGCAAGCTCCCGTTCTCATTAGGGTTTGGGCAAAATGAACCGATTCCTAGAAACACGTTTTGGAGCTTTGCTCCTGGTCGCCACCTCGTTGCTGCCCGGCGTCGCCTGCGACCCGGTCCCGCCGAGCGAGCCCAAGTCGACCGCCGAGCCGAGCGCGGGCGCCGAAAGCGATCCAGACGTGCCCGGCGTGGCGTCCGTCGACGAGGCGCTACAGCAAGCGCTCGACCGGGTGCTCGCCTCCCAAGGGCCGAGTTACGTTCCACGCACCCACCATCTCAACGACGACGGCTCGCCGCGATTCACCAATCGCCTGATCCGCGAGTCGAGCCCGTACCTGCTTCAGCACGCCCACAATCCGGTCAACTGGTACGCCTGGTCGGACGAAGCCTTCGAGCGGGCCAAGCGAGAGAACAAGCCCGTCTTCTTATCGGTGGGCTATTCGACCTGTCACTGGTGCCATGTGATGGAGCGCGAGTCCTTCGAGGACGAGGAGATCGCGGCGTATCTCAATCGACACTTCATCGCGATCAAGGTCGACCGGGAGGAACGGCCGGACATCGATAGCGTCTACATGACGGCGGTCACCATTCTCACTGGTCGCGGTGGATGGCCGATGACGGTCATCATGACGCCCGACAAAGAGCCGTTCTTCGGAGGCACCTACTTCCCACCGCGAAAGGGCTTTCGGGGCAGCCGCGCCGGGCTGGTCGACATCCTCGCCGACATGCTGAGCCTCTACCAAAACGAGCCGACGCAGGTCGTTGCGCGGGCCCAGGAGCTCAGTCAGCGCGTCGAGCAAGCGGCGGCGATTAAGCCTGGGCCGGGCGTCCCAAGCGACAAGGTGATCGCCGTGGCCGCCCAGAACCTCGGCAGAATGTTCGATCCGGTCGACGGCGGATTTGGGGGTGCACCGAAATTTCCACAGCCTTCGCGCCTCTCGCTGCTCCTGCGATACGCGCGGCGAACGCGCGACGCGGGTGCGACGGCCATGGTGGCAACCACGCTCGACAAAATGGCAGCCGGCGGGATCTACGACCAGGTCGGGGGCGGCTTCCACCGCTATTCCACCGATGCCCGGTGGCTGGTCCCGCACTTCGAGAAGATGCTCTACGACAATGCCCAGCTCGCGGTCGTCTATCTGGAAGCTTGGCAGCACACCGGCGATTCGGCGTATGAGCGCGTCGCCCGCGAGATTCTCGACTACGTCGCCCGCGAGATGACCTCTCCCGAAGGCGGCTTCTACTCGGCGACCGACGCGGATAGCCCGACCCCGAGCGGGCACGACGAGGAAGGCTGGTTTTTCACATGGACGCCGGACGAGCTCGAACGTTTGCTAGGCGCCGGCGACGCGGCGGCTGTTTCTTCCGCATTCGGCGTGACCAAGCGCGGGAACTTCGAAGGTCGAAACATCCTTCACCGCGTCAAGTCCGACCAGAAGCTTGCATCCGAGCTCGGTCTCCCTCCCAAGCGAGTCGCAGAGCTGATCCGTAGCGCGCGATCCACCCTCTACGATGCCAGGGCCACTCGCCCGGCCCCGATCCGTGACGAGAAGATTATCGCGGCATGGAATGGCATGATGGGCGCGGCTTTCGCGAAAGCAGGGTGGATGCTCGCAGAGCCACGCTACGTCGAAGTCGCAGCAGGCGCCGTGCGTTTCGTGCTCGAACAGATGCGAGCGGAAGATGGGACGCTCGTGCGGACCTATCGCGCGGGGAAGAAGGGCAGCGCGTCGTTTCTCGATGACTATGCCTTCATGGTGGCCGCCTCCCTCGATCTCTACGAAGCGACCGGCGACACGGCTTGGATCGAGCGCGCAGTGGAGCTTCAAACCGATCAGGATCTGCGCTACCTCGACGAGCAGTACGGGGGCTACTACTTGACGTCGGACGATGGTGAAGCGCTTCTAGTCCGCGAAAAACCCGTCTATGACCGCGCTGTTCCCTCCGGCAATTCCGTCTCTGCCAATAACCTTCTCCGCCTTCATGATTTCACTGGGGACCCAAAGTGGAGGCGCCGGGCCGAGCGTCTGTTCGCATCGCTGGCCTTGCAGGTGACGCGTTCACCGACCGGCTTTCCCTTGCTTCTGGTGGCTCTCGACCGCTACTACGACACCGCTCTCGAAGTCGCGCTAATCGCTCCAACTAGCCGCGAAGAAGCGAGCTCGCTCAGCGAGCGTCTTCGGAAGTCGTTCGTGCCCAACAAAGCCTTCACCGTTCTCACCGACACCGAAGCAAGCCAGCAAGAGTCGACGATTCCTTGGCTCGAGGCCAAGCGCGCGATGGGCGGCAAGAGCACGGCCTACGTCTGTGAGCGTGGCCGTTGCGACCTGCCCACGTCGAAGCCGCAGGTGTTTCAAAAACAGCTCGACCGGCGCAAGCCCTATCCGAGCTTTGCGAGCAGCTCGCCTCCTCGCTTGCCTTTCAAACGCGCAAACTAGTGGCAGCCCTCTCAAACGATTGGGTCCTCGCGACGCACAACTCCGGCAAAACCCGTGAGCTGCAGGATTTGTTCGCGAAGCATCCGGTTCGACTGATCTCTGCCAAGGACCTCGACCTGCCCGAGCCCGAGGAAACGGGAACGACGTTCGAAGCCAACGCAGAGCTCAAAGCGCACGCGGCCGCACAGGCGACCGGACGCGTGGCGATTGCAGACGATTCTGGAGTGGCTGTCCATGCTCTTGGAGGCGAACCGGGCATCCACACGGCACGCTGGGCCGGTGAAGGCCGAGACTTCGACATTGCCCGACGCCGGGTCGACGCCCGCCTTCGAGAGCTCGGCGAAGGGGTGAGCCGCCGTGCCACCTACGTTTGCGTCCTTTGCGTCGCCCGGCCGGACGGCCGCGCCAGCACGTTCCGAGGCGAATCGCTCGGGACCCTGGTCTGGCCCATTCGCGGAGACCTCGGCCACGGATTCGAACCAATGTTCCTGCCCGACGGCTTCGCGCTGACCTACGGCGAGATGACCGCCGAGCAGCGACGAAAAGTCAACGCCCGGGCCGCCGCCATGCGCAGGCTCGAAGAAGCGCTGTTCGGCGCAACCGCTGTCAAGGCCGGCACTTGAGGTCGGAGTACGGGCACACGAAACGAACGTGAAGGTGGTCGTCGTGATTCGGGAAGTGACGAATCACGCCGTTCGGCTCGTACTTGCCGCGCGGATATTGGATCCATCGATCGAGCTGCGCCTTGGTAGCCCCTTTTCGTTTCGCGTAGCGGTAGAGCTTGGCCTGCAGGCGATAGTCGACGAAGATCATCTCGGCCTGCCCATGGCGGAGCCAGTGCTCGAGCAAGGTCCATTGCCGGGCAACGTCGAGCTCCGATGCCCTGAAATCGTCGAATCGGCAGCCCCGAGGACCACATTCGTCCTGGTAGTAGCTGATGTCGGCGTCACGTCCGTTTTGGTGGCTCTTGTGGTCGCGGAGCTTGCCGCCGTCGCGGTCGCTGATGTCGTGAATGCGGACGACCTTGCGCTGCTTGAACCGCGAGTCCACGGCGTTGAATGCCCCGACGATCCAGCGGGTCGTCTCCTCGGTGCCATAGGCTCGCGCGGTGCTGCGAACCAGATAGCCGCGGTGTGATGGAAGACGCACGCCGTTTTCGAGGCGCCCTCGGTTCGTCGGCCCAATGGCCTCCGATGGGCTGACGGGGACCCGCGTGTAGAGAGCGATGTTGGTGCCCGGTCGAGGGTCGCGATCGCTCAACCCGGTGTTCCAGCGGCTCAGGTCGCGCGGGCTGGCGTCGTATCGGCTCGCGACCGCAAGTAAGCTGTCTCCGCGCTCGAGCTTGAACACGACTTTGGGCCTCGGTGCGCCGATGTCGATCGTTTGGCCGGGGAAAATCCGATCGGCGCGAAGCCCTGGATTCGACGCGAGGAGCTCTCCAATCGTGGTGTGATGCCTCAGAGCGATGCCGGTTAGCGTGTCGCCTTTTTGAACGCGGTAGGTCTTTCCACGCTTCAACTTCTTCCCGTCGGGCGCGTCGTCCGAAAGGCGAGTCGCGACCGCGCTCGACGGGTCGCGCGCAGCGATTCGCGTTTTGGATTCCGTCGTCGTAGCTGGAGCCGCCGCGCCGTAGTCGAACGGAGGCGTCCAATCGATGCCGTCCTCCGAGTGCGACCGAGCCATCCCCTGCCGTACGACGAGCCTTTGACCAATTCGGATCATGTCGCCGTCGAGGTCGTTCCAATGTTTGATCTTTTCCACCGACACGCCGGCACGCTTCGCGATCGAGCTGAGCGCATCGCCCTGCTGCACAATCAGCACCGCCGCGTCGGCATCCGCTCGGGAGGGAGCCAAGGCGGCAAGGCACAGCATGGCGATCCCGAGCGTGCGGAGCATCCCGATCCGTTCTATCCAAACTGGCTCTTCACGCCAAGAAACAGGCGGAAAGTGACAGGTGTGACGCCGGCGTCGAGGCTTGGTACGTTGATTGAATGAAGGGGAGGGCACGGTTGGTTTCGGGGTTGTGGATCGCAGCACTCCTTTCGTTGACGGCGTGCAAGGCGACCTCTTCAACGTCCGCACGCTACATCGATTTGGCGCCTCCGCGCTACGAGGTTTCTTGTCCCGCTGGACAAGTTTGCAGCGAGTCGGTTGCTCTACTGGTCGGACTTTCAGCTCCTCGCGAACCCACCCGTTGCACCGCCGCGCTGATCGGTCCTCGAACTGCGGTTACCGCCGGGCACTGCGTCGCTTGGGAGCTCTCGAACGACGGACGATGCGACGGCCTTTGGTTGGGGTTTGCGCAATCCCAACGTCGGCCCGCCGAGTGGATTGGCTGCGAGCGAATCGAGTCCGCGTCCACGCCTAGCTCGAGCCTTCTCTCACCCGACTACGCCGTGCTGAAGCTCAATCGGGACGCGTCCCGCCGCTCCATCCCCATCGGCGAAGGAGACGTTCCGTCGGGCGAGGTCGTCCAAGTACTTTCGGTGACGGCCGATCGCTTCTACGACGATCTTCACCAGGTGCGAACGCGGCGCTGCATCGTCGACGACAACCGCCGCCTCGCTTCCTCGGGCGAGCTTCCGCCGCCTTCCATACGAGTGCTTTCTTCGTGCCCGATTCGCCAAGGCAGCTCGGGTGCGCCAGTGCTCGATCGTCGCGGGCGCCTCAGGGGGCTCGTTCATGCCGCCGGGCCGCCTTACTTCGCGTTCGGCCTCATGACGCTACTGTCGCAGCCAGTCGACCGTGACGACGGCTAGGACCGTCAGCACGCCGATCAACATCACCAGCAAGCTGGCCGGCAAGGGTGGAGCCGCTGGCATGCGGTCGACCATCAATACCGGAAACCGTGAAGTGCGTTCGCCGTTCTCGGCCTCTGTGGCCCCCACCGGCTCCGATTCGACATCTTTGCGGCTGCGGGCGATCTCCATGAGCTCTCGCTTTCGCAGCTCACCGCTTGGAAACAACTCTCGCATCCACTCGGCGATCTCGGCTGGACCGATGAGCTCGTCCTGCTTGGCCAGGTACCGGCGGAGGGCCTTGCCCATTTCGCGTGCGCTCTGCCAGCGCTCGTCGGGGCTGCGCTGCAGGGCTTTGAGTACGATTTCGTCGAGATCTGCAGAGACGTCGCTCCGGTGAGCGGAAGGTGGTTTAATCTCGCCAGATAGAACCGCGTACATCGTGTTCACGTCCGACTCCCGAAGGAATAGCTTCCGCAGGGTCAACAGCTCCCAGAGGACGGTGCCCAGCGCCCAGACGTCGACACGCCGGTCGACGACCGCCGAAGTCATTTGCTCGGGCGCCATGTACGGAAACGTGCCCTTGACCTGACCGGCTTCGGAGTTGTGGACGCGCTGGCGAGCGTGCGCGATGCCGAAGTCGACGACTTGCGTCGCGCCGTCGTAGGTCACGAATAGGTTATCCGCAGAAACGTCTCGATGCACGACGTGCAGGGACTCGCCGTCTGCATCCGCGAGCTCGTGAGCCGCGTGAAGCCCTTCGCACGCCTGCGCGACGATACGCGCCATCCGCATCGGCAAGAGCCGGGAGTCGCGCTGATCGAGGTCTGCCAAGACACGTCGGTGAACGCGCGAGAGCGGTTCCCCGACGAGATACTCCATCGCAATGAAATACTCGCCGTCGGCCTCGCCGAAATCGAAGACGCTGCACACGTTGCTGTGGGTGATCCGAGATGCGATCCGCGCCTCGTCGAGAAACATCTCGACGTATTCCTGTTCGCAGGCGAGATGCGGGTGGATCCGCTTGAGCGCGACGAGCTTTTCAAAGCCCGGGTTCCCTTCCACCCGCGCTAGGTGGACGCTCGCCATTCCCCCCGACGCCAGCTCGAAGCAGAGCTCGTAGCGGCCGATCTTCGAAGGCGCATTCGAGCCAAGCCCTCGCGCTCCTCGGCGTGCAGGGCGCTCGGAGTCCACGTCTTCGGCGCTCGAATCCTTCATCAGACCTTTCGACAACGGTGGTTTCGCCAGCGCGAAACCGTTCTCATCAAAGTATTACATGTACATTTCACTTACCAAGCCCAATTTCGGCCCTGGCCTCCCCGTTTGACTTTGAGACAGACGGACCCTATCTATTAGGCTTGTTGAGGCTCTAGCCTAATGAATTTAGGAGAAACATACATTACAGACGAAATTGATCGGCAACTCCTGGAAGAGCTGCAGAGCGACTGCAAGCGTTCGCTGAAGGAGATCGGCGCCTCGGTTGGCCTGAGTGCGCCCTCGGTGATGGAACGGGTTCGAAAGCTCGAAAACGCCGGAATCATCAAGGGCTATCATGCGTTCCTCGATGCGCGAAAGCTCGGGCTCGACATTTCGGCGTTCATCGGGGTCTCGATCAGCGACCCTGAGCTCCTGAACGCATTCGAAACCTGGGTCGATTCGGTCGCTCAGGTCTTGGAATGTCACCACGTTACAGGTGGCTTCACCCTGGTTCTCAAGGTAAAGACCGAAAACACCGAGTCCCTCGAGCAGCTCATCAGCCGCGTCCGGTCCATGGACGGCGTCTCTGGCACCGAAACGATGGTGGTGCTCTCGACCCATACCGAGAGGGCAGAAATCCCCCTCCCTCCGAGCGAGCCCGCTTCCGATGCGCGGCGCCGCAAACGTCCCCGACGCTCCGCAGACAGCCCACAAACCCCCCAAAGCGCGTGAACATGCAGTACGGACTCCCCGAAAAACATGGTCTCTACGACCCCGCGAACGAGAAAGACGCCTGCGGCGTGGGCTTCGTCGCTCAGATCAAGGGCGTCGCATCCAACCAAATCGTCAAAGACGCGAATCGCATCCTTTGCAACATGGACCACCGTGGGGCTCGCGGCTCGGAGGCCAATACCGGCGATGGTGCGGGGATGCTCACGGCGCTGCCAGACAAGCTTTTGCGTCGCGCCGCCAAGGCGGAGCTGGGGATCGAGCTCCCGGCGCCTGGCAAGTACGGCGTCGGCAACATCTTCCTTCCAACCGATGAGGCGGAGCGCGCCTACTGCAAGGCCGCGTTCGTCAAGGCGATCGAAGCCCAGGGCCAAGTGTTGCTCGGCTGGCGGGTCGTGCCGACCGATCCAGACGGAGCAAACCTCGGGCCGACCGCGGTCGAAAGCATGCCGCAGATCGAGCAACTCTTCATTGGGGCAGCCGAAGGGCTCGATCAGGACGCATTCGAGCGGCAGCTCTATGTCATCCGCAAGAGCGCGGCTAGCCCGCTTCGCGTCGACGAAAGCCTGAAGCAACGATCGATGCTCTACGCCTGCTCGCTTTCCAGCAGGACCATCATCTACAAGGGCATGCTCGCGTGCGAGCAGGTGCTTCCGTTCTACGGCGACCTGACCGACCCGGACTACGAAACACATCTCGCGATGGTGCATTCGCGCTTCGCGACCAACACGTTCCCGACCTGGGAGCGCGCCCAGCCGCTTCGGTGCCTCAGCCACAACGGCGAAATCAATACGCTTCGCGGAAACAAGAACGCGATGCATTCGCGCCAGGGCGTCGTGGAGAGCGAGCTCTTCGGCGACGACTTGCGCAAGCTGTTTCCGGTGGCCGAGCGCGGGCTTTCAGACTCGGGCACACTCGATAACGTCCTCGAGTTTCTCTACATGAACGGTCGCAGCATGCCCGAGGCTGCGATGATGATGATCCCCGAGGCCTGGCAGAAGCACGAGCACATGTCGCAGGCCAAGCGGGACTTCTATGAGTACCATTCCTGCCTGATGGAGCCCTGGGACGGCCCGGCATCCATTGCGTTCACCGACGGCACGATGATCGGCGCCGTCCTCGATCGAAACGGCCTCCGCCCAAGCCGCTACTACCTCACGCACGACGACCGCGTGATCATGGCTTCGGAAGTCGGCGTCCTTCCGGTGCCGCCCGAAACGGTCAAGCACAAGGGGCGGCTGCAACCCGGGCGCATGTTCCTCATCGACTTCGAGCAGGGCCGCATGATTCCGGATGAGGAGCTCAAGAACGACTTTGCGACGCGTCGTCCATACGGCGAGTGGCTCCGGGAGCAGCGCCTGAAGCTCACGAAGTTGCCGGTGCACGGCGATGCGCACGGCTTCGAACCCGAGACGCTCCTCGCCCGCATGCAGTCGTTTGGCTTCACCACCGAGACGATGAAATTCATGCTGCGGCCGATGATCGAGGAGAAGCGCGATCCGGTCGGGTCCATGGGCAACGACTCGGCTCTCGCGGTCCTGAGCGATCAGCCGCGGCTTGCGTACGACTACTTCAAGCAGCTCTTTGCGCAGGTGACCAATCCCCCGATCGACTCGATTCGCGAGGAAGTGATCATGGGGATGGAGTGCTACATCGGGCCGGAGCGAAACCTCCTCACCACGACGCCCGAGCACGCCCACCGGCTTCGCGTTCCGCACCCGATTCTAACCAATGAAGAGGTTCGGGCGCTCAAGACCATCGACGAGCGCGGTTGGCGCAGCAAGCTCATCGACATCACCTGGCCCCGAAGCGAGGGTCCCGACGGGCTCGAGCCTACGCTCCAACGCATTCGACAGGAAGCGGAGCAGGCGGTCGACGAGGGGTACAGCCTCATCCTGCTGACCGACCGTGAGGCAGGCCAAGACCGCATCCCGGTGAGTGCGCTCCTCGCGACCGGTGCAGCGCACCATCATCTGGTTGCCACCGAGAAGCGCACCAGAGTCGGTATCGTCGTTGCAACCGGCGAGGCGCGAGAGGTGCACCATCACTGCTGCCTCGTCGGATATGGCGCGGACGCGATCAATCCTTACCTGGCGTTCGAGTCGCTATGGCAAGAACGCCGTCTCGGGACGCTCGACCCAGAGCGGTTCCCCGACGACGACAGCATCGTCGACGGCTATCGCAAAGCCGTCGCCAAGGGGATGTTCAAGGTCTTTGGCAAGATGGGGATTTCGACCCTCCAGTCGTACAAAGGCGCGCAGATCTTCGAAGCAGTGGGCCTCAACAGCTCGGTCATCGACCTTTGCTTCGTTGGTACGGCGAGCCGGATTCAGGGCATCGGTTTCAACGTCATCGCGCAGGAGCTCGTCGAGCGGCACGCGCTCGGCTATCCGAGCGAAGACGAGCCCCGGCTGCCCATCCTTCCGAACGACGGGCAGTTCCAATGGCGCGCCAACGGTGAGCGTCACATGTGGAATCCTGAGACGATCGCCAACCTGCAGGTGGCGGCGCGTGCGAACAGCAGCGATGCCTACAAGCGTTTTGCCGAGCATGCCAACGACAGTGCTCGAGATCGCTGCACGCTCCGGGGCTTGATGCGGTTCAAGAATGGTCAGCGGATTCCGCTCAGTGAGGTCGAGCCCGCGAGTGAGATCGTGAAGCGGTTTGCGACCGGCGCGATGAGCTTCGGTTCGATTTCGATGGAGGCGCATTCGACGCTCGCGATCGCGATGAACCAGCTTGGCGGCAAGTCCAACACCGGCGAGGGCGGCGAAGCCCCGGAGCGCTATCTCCCCTTGGCCAACGGCGCGATGAATCCAATGCGTTCGGCGATCAAGCAGGTCGCGTCAGGGCGCTTCGGTGTGAGCATCAACTACCTCACCAACGCCGACGAGATTCAAATCAAGATGGCGCAGGGCGCCAAGCCGGGCGAGGGCGGTGAGCTTCCCGGCCGGAAGGTCGACGAGAAGATCGCGGCGGTGCGGAACTCGACCCCGGGTGTTGGTCTCATCAGCCCGCCGCCGCACCACGACATCTATTCGATCGAGGATCTTGCGCAGCTGATTCACGACCTCAAGAACAGCAACCCCTCCGCGCGTATCAGCGTCAAGCTCGTCAGCGAGGTTGGCGTGGGCACGATCGCGGCTGGCGTCTCCAAGGCGCACGCCGATCACATTCTGATCAGCGGCCACGATGGCGGCACCGGCGCTTCGCCGCTGACCTCGATCAAGCACGCAGGCCTGCCCTGGGAGCTCGGCATTGCCGAGACGCATCAGACGCTCGTGATGAACGACCTTCGGAGTCGAGTCGTCTTACAGACCGACGGGCAGATGAAGACCGGCCGTGACGTCGTCATCGGCGCACTGCTCGGCGCCGAAGAGATCGGCTTGAGCACCGCGCCGCTCATCGCGATGGGCTGCATCATGATGCGCAAGTGCCACCTCAACACTTGTCCGGTCGGCATCGCCACGCAGGACCCGGAGCTTCGAAACAAGTTCAAGGGCAAGCCCGAGCACGTGGTCAACTACCTCTTCATGGTCGCCGAAGAAGCTCGTGAGATCATGGCCTCGCTCGGGTTCCGCACCTTCCAAGAAATGGTGGGCCGCGTCGACAAGCTCGACATGGCGGACGCGCTGGTTCACTGGAAGGCCCGGGGCATCGATCTCACGCCGATCCTCACCAAGGCCAAGAAGAAGAACGCCGTGACCGATGTTTACTGCACGAAGCAGCAAGATCACGGCCTCGACAAAGCGCTCGACAATCGGCTCATCGAGCTCGCTCAGCCCGCAATCTGCGATGCCAAGCCCGTCCGCGGGGAGCTGAAGATCAAGAACACCAACCGCACCGTTGGCACCATGCTCAGCCACGAGATCGCCAAGCGCTGGGGCGAAGACCTCCTTCCTGAAGGCACCGTGCACTTCAAGTTCATCGGCTCCGCCGGTCAGAGCTTTGGCGCCTGGCTTGCGAAGGGTGTGACCCTGGAGCTCGAGGGCGACGCCAACGACTACGTCGGCAAGGGCTTGTCCGGCGGGAAGCTCATCGCCTATCCGTCGAAGCAAGCGACCTTCGTGCCTGCAGAGAACATGATCGTCGGCAACGTCGTCTTGTATGGCGCGATCGCGGGGAAGGCCTTCTTCCGCGGGCGGGCGGCGGAGCGCTTTTGCGTTCGCAACTCGGGCGCCTGGGCTGTCATCGAGGGTGTGGGCGACCATGCGTGCGAGTACATGACCGGCGGCCGCGCCGTGATCCTGGGCAACACCGGCCGCAACTTCGGTGCGGGCATGAGCGGCGGCGTCGCGTACGTGCTCGACGCGAAGGGTGACTTTGCGTCGAAGTGCAACCAAGAGATGGTCGAGCTCGAGCGGTTGGTCTACGAAGAAGAGATCGCAATCGTGAAGGGGCTCATCGAGGAGCACCTCGAGTACACGGGCTCGGCGGTCGCTCAGCGCTTGCTGCAGGATTGGGAGAACACCCTCCGGCAGCTCATCAAGGTGATGCCCACGGACTACAAGCGCGTCATTCGCAAGACAGGCGACCTTTCGGTGGGCGTTCCCGGGCCCGAGGCGGCTCAACTTCAGGGCCTTCCGGCGGCGGAGTAAGACAATGGGAAAGCCAACTGGGTTCAAAGAGTTTCCGAGAGAAACGGTTCCGTACATCGACCCGCTGAAGCGAATCTCCGACTGGGGCGAGTTCACCGTCGACGTCCCCGAGGAGCATCTTCGGACGCAGGGCGCGCGCTGCATGGATTGCGGCGTCCCGTTTTGTCAGTCCGCGACCGGCTGCCCGATCGACAATCTGATCCCCGAGTGGAACGACCTCGTCTACCATGGGCGCTGGCGCGAGGCCCTCGATCGCTTGCACAAGACGAACAACTTTCCGGAGTTCACCGGCCGCGTCTGTCCAGCTCCCTGTGAAGGTGCCTGCGTGCTCGGCATCACCGACCCAGCCGTCACCATCAAGAACATCGAGAGCGCGATCGTCGACAAGGGTTTCGCCGAAGGCTGGATTCATCCCGAGCCGCCCAACGAGCGTACCGGCAAGAAGGTTGCCATCATCGGCAGCGGCCCGGCGGGTCTGACAGCTGCCCAGCAGCTCAATCGAGCCGGGCACAGCGTCACGGTGTACGAGCGCGACGACAGGATTGGCGGCCTGCTCACCTATGGCATCCCCAACATGAAGCTCGACAAGAGCATCGTCGATCGGCGGGTCGATCTCATGCGTGCAGAAGGCGTCGAGTTCGAGACCAATGCCCATGTCGGCGTCAACAAAGACGCTCAGAAGATTCGCACGGAACACGATGCGGTCATCCTCGCCTGCGGCGCAACGAGGCCCCGGGACCTGCCGATTCCCGGCCGTAAGCTCGAGGGCATTCACTTCGCGATGGACTTCCTGCTCAAGAACACCAAGAGCCTGATGGACAGCAAGCTCGAGGACGGCGCGTACATCAGTGCCAAAGGCAAGCGCGTGATCGTCATCGGCGGCGGCGATACGGGGACCGACTGCATCGGAACCTCGATGCGCCACGGCTGCACCTCGATGGTCAACTTCGAGCTCCTTCCGAAGCCGCCCCAGGGACGCGCGGACGACAACCCGTGGCCGGAGTGGCCGGTGATTTTTCGGGTTGATTACGGCCACCAAGAGGCCGCCGCGAAGTTTGGGAACGACCCGCGCGAGTTTCGCGTGCTGAGCAAGCGATTCCTCGATGACGGCAACGGCAAGGTCGCAGGCGTGGAAACCGTGCGCGTCGAATGGGTAAAGGATGCGCACGGCAAGTGGCAAATGAGCGAAGTGCCAGGCTCGGAGCAGATCTTCGAAGCCGACCTCATCTTTCTCGCCATGGGCTTTCTAGGTCCCGAAGACACGCTGGCCGAGCAGTTCGGCCTCGAGCGCGACCCCCGCAGCAACTTCAAAGCGCAGTACGGCAAGTACGCCACCAGCACCGAAGGCGTCTTTGCGGCGGGCGACTGCCGCCGGGGCCAATCATTGGTCGTATGGGGCATCGCGGAGGGCCGGGGCGCCGCGAGGGCCGTCGATACCTTCCTCATGGGTAGCTCCGACCTGACCGCGCCAGACTAGCTGCCTTCAGCTACCGATACGTAAACCCTATGGGTGATGCC
>CBESWY010000009.1:0-30648 GCA_965533395.1 uncultured Myxococcales bacterium | reverse complement strand
ACCTTCCCAAGGTCGACGTCGTGGGTTCGAATCCCATCGCCCGCTCCGCTGCCTTCAGCCGCGCGTTTCTGCAAGAACTGCGAGGTTCCGCACAGGCGTCCAGCGGTCCAATCGCTACCCTGAAAAGGGATAGGAGGAAGGCCGCTGTGAAAGTGCTCGCGATGATGGCTTGGGTCTCGCTCCTCGGGAGCGACCCGCTCGTCGACCCCTGGGAGAACACCGTGCCCTCGATCGGTGAGATGACGATCACGACCTTCTACGAGCCTTCGGACGCCCAGGCCTGGAGCCTCGACGACAACGAGCTCCTGAATCCCTTCGAGCAGAAATAGGGTTCTCCCGTTTGTTGCACCCGAGCGCTGTGAGGCAGCTCGAAGACAAGCTTCCCCTGCGGCAACTCAACGACCGAACCCGGCGACTTCCAGGGGCGCGACTAGACCCTTCGCTACACGACGAGCGGAATGTCGTAAGCGTTGCAGTAGCCCTCGAAACGCTCGCGAATCTGGCCGAGGGTCATGCCGAAGTCTTCGATCTCGTACTGGTGCGAACCGTGCTTTCCACGTGGGTTGTTCGCAAGAAAGCTGCGCATCCGCCGCTCGACGTCGCTCGACCAAGGAATGCTGAAGCGCTCATAGGCTCGGCCGAGGGCGGCCACCGGGTCGGCGACCACCTCTTCGAACTGGATGTCCATGAACTGTTCGGACTTGTCGCGGTGCTTGTTGCGCACTTCGGTCGCCAGGTCGAGCGAATCAGCCCACCAGTGCATCTGCTGTTGCCCGAGCGCGCTCGGATCAACCGAATCACTTGCCATTCCACGCAGGACGTAAAAGAGACTTGCAAGCGAAGGAACGGTTTTCGCTGGGTCACGGTGTGTGAAAATGATCCGCGCGTCGGGGTACTCGGTGAGCAGCGCGTCCAGCGAACGCAGGTGCACCGGGCTCTTGAGCACCCATCGGTCCTTCATGTGCCTGCTTTGCAGGTGTTCGAGGAAGTGCCGGTGGTAACGGTAAGCGGGTGCGTGGCTCTGCCGGTCCACCCACGCTTGGTAGCTTGGCACGTTGAAGATCATGTTGAGCTGAGGGCCCAACATGCTTTGCGCGAGGATCGGGACGCACTCCTGAGCGAGCTCTGCGCCGATCTCGTGAATCGAGGCAAGAGAGGGCGCCATCGTATCCATCTGCCCGAACTGCGTGCGCGCCTTGGCGATGCGCGGGTCGGTGTCGAACGTGGCGCTTTCGGGAGGCGGGTCCGGGAACTGCACCTCCCAAGCGAGAGGTGCGCGGTTTGCAGGGTCCTGCGCAAGTAGGTTGTGGAGAATCGTCGTACCGGTCCGTGGAAACCCCACGATGAAGACGGGGCGCTCGATTGGAACCCCGGCGAGGTCTGGGTGGGCGGCGCGATGCCGGTAGACGCTAAATCGATTCTGGAGAAAGCCGAGAAGCGACTGACGGCACATCACTCTGCCGAGCCAGCTCAAGTCCGCTTCGCGGGCGACTGCGTCAAAAAACACGGGGAGTGCCTCCAGAAAATGTGGATCGCCGATTTGGTCGGACTTTGCGGCGCGCGATGCAGCGCGAACGATCCGGTCGGGGTCGAGCGAAGGCCATCGGGGCGCCAAGAGGGGTCCCACGCGGTTCAGGACGCGCATCATGCGGGTTCGGTGGGGAGGCGCAGCAGGCATGGGCTCGCGTTGCGTCGGGTAGCACGCCCCTGCATAGGGGGCAAAACTTGGAGAACGCATGAGTGAGAAAGAGAACCCGGTGCCGGTAGCGATCGTCACGGGCGCATCATCTGGCATCGGAGAGGCTACCGCGCTGTGCCTCGCCAAAGCGGGATACGCCGTCGTTGTCGCCGCGCGTCGCGCAGAGCTGCTCGATCGGCTCGTGGCAGAGATTCACGCACAGGGCGGAACCGCTTTGAGCGTACCCACCGACCTCAGTGACGCGGCGCAGACCTCCGCGCTGGTGCAAACGGCGCTCGATTCGTTTGGTCGGGTCGATGTCCTGGTCAACAACGCCGGTTACGGTCCACCCTATGCGCTCGAGCAGATGGATCGCGACTCGATGCGGCACGTATTTGACGTAAATCTGCTCTCGGGCATGCAACTGATCGCGGAGCTCACACCGACGATGCGCGAACAGGGCGGCGGGCGCATCATCAACATCAGCTCGCTTTCTCGATACGTGGGCGCACCGCTTGCGTCGGCATACGCAGCGACCAAAGGCGGGATGGAGGCCCTTACGGCCTGCATGCGACTCGAGCTCTCGCCCTGGAACATCAAGCTGAGCGTCATCGTGCCGGGTTTCGTCGATACCCCGACCTTCGACAAGGCTCGGGCGGCTGGGCAACACCTGCGCAACGATCCAGCCAACCACTACCGGCAGCTGATGGATGATTTGGATGCCTTCGCAACAGAGCAGCTCAAGAGCGCCGTTTCTCCCGAGGAGGTCGGTAAGGCGGTGGTCCGAGCAGTTACGGCTCAGTCCCCCAAAACGCGATACTTCGTCCCGAAGTCCGCGCGCACCGCGGCCCGCATGTTCGGCGCTCTACCCGATCTCATGGCCGACAGACTCTTGCTCAAGATGTACAAGTGGGGCCCGTGGGCGTGAGCCCGAAAGCAGCGAGCGGGGCGCCGAAGCGAACCTTCGTCACCGGCGCAGGCAAAGGCATCGGCGCCGCCATCGTTCGGCTTTGCGTCGAGGCCGGCCACCGCGTGATCGCGTCCGACATCGACATCGAGGCACTTTCGCGGCTACGTGAAGGGATCCCCTGTATCGAGACGGCCGTCCTCGACGTACGCGATCTCGCCGCCTGGACGAAAGTCGTCGACGACGCCGAAAAGCAAGGAGGTCCAATCGACGTCCTGATCAACAATGCAGGGGTCTGCCTACCAGGGCCGTGTGACCAGGTGTCCGCGGAGGATGACCGCCTGACTGTCGAAGTGAACCTCATCGGTGTGATGAATGGCGTGCGCACCCTCCTGCCGCGATTCCTCGCGCGCCAACGCGGACATGTCATCAACGTCGCCAGCATGGCAGCGTTCGCGCCGGCTCCCGAGCTTGCGGCGTATTGTGCAACCAAGCACGCCGTGCGCGCGTACACCCACAGCTGCGCGCTCGATCATCGGCATGCTCCGATTAATTGGACGGTGGTGTGTCCAAACGCCGTAGAAACGCCGATGTTGGAGAGCATGCGTCGGCGCCGCGCCGGGGTCGTCGTATTCACCGAGAAGCCACTGCCGCCGGAGAAAGTCGCGGGCGCCATCGTCGACGCTATTCGAGAACCACGCAGCGAAATTTTGGTGCCCAATGCGCGCGGCAAGTTGATCCGCTTGATTGGCTTGTTTCCAGGCCTGCTTTCCCGTGGAATGGACGCTGCTGAGCGTCGAGGGCGGCAAGCGCTCGAGGACTAAGAGACGGACTCCGCGGCGTCGGCGGGCGTTGAAACACCGAGCGGCCCAAGCTTCCGGACGAGCTGAGTCCTGCTGTTCACTCCGAGCTTGTGCATGGCCGACTTCAGCAAGACGGAGACGCGCCCCGGCGAGAGACCAATGCGATAGGCGATGAGCTTGTTCGTGTCCCCCAAAAGAACGTACGTGACGACCTGGCGCTCCTGCTCGGTCAACCCCCGGGGGTCGCGAAGGTCTGGGGGGTTCGGTATCGCGAGAAAGAATCGGCGTCCGTCCGAGTCGAACCAGTCGACCATGCTCCAGCGACCATCGACCATTGCCTTCCAGGTTTCGAGGGCTTCATGCGGATCGGCTTCGCGGAGCTCGCCGCGAGCCCGATCGACAGCGCGTGATGCATCGCGGAGGAGGCTGGCGACCGTCGGATCTTTCGCCGGGCCGACGGCATCGACCACACGAAAGCCATTGACGTCGAACACTGCCTCGGCGTCGTGGGGAAGCCCTGTCGAGTCCGCCTGGGCGCGCGCGGCCGGCTCGTTCAACGCAAGACGAAGACGGTAGGCAGACGCAATGTGCGCGCCAATCATCTGCCAGCGTTCTTGTGAGCGTTTACTGAGCCTCTTCGCGCATGGCAGCGGCGCGCTCATGTGAACGCCGATACCGTTGGGGTCGACCGCGAGGATTCCGAGCAGATCCGCGTAGCCAAGCTTCTCGAGGAACGCCTGGGCCACCTCCGGATAGCCCTCGAGGAGCTGGGTCCAGGTGCCCGCATAGCCTGGGGGCGCAGCCGCCTCGATCAATTCGGGAGAGAGGAGTCGTCTGGCAGCGTCCAGGCGCTCCGGAAAATCTGCTGGAAGCGACCTCGTGTGCATGTAGCGAACCACGGCATCCGCGCCGCCACGCCCCGGCGTCGGACGGATGAAACCAAAACCGAAGAGCCCCAGGCCGTGATCCAAGATCGGTTCTGCTGTCTTGACGAGCTGGGCAACCCAATCGGCATCCGATCGTCGAAGATCGTACGCCGCTTCGATCAGATCGATCGCGCATGAAGTGACGTTGTCCAAAGGGCTCGACAGAGTCTGCCCAGCTTACTCGAGAACCGCCATACGTAATTCTTCAGGCAGCCGAGTTGACGAATGTTTGCCTCGATCTGACCGTAGCTCGCCCTGGCCGCCATCGCTGGCTAGGCCGCCCACTCGCCATTGGTGAACGTCGGAACGCCGAGAGGCCCGAGCTTTTGGACCAGCTGCGCCTTGCTCTTCGCACCGAGCTTGTGCATCGCGGACTTCAGCAGTACCGAAACCCGCCCCTGCGACAGTCCGAGACGATAGGCGATGAGCTTGTTCGTATCGCCCAGAAGCACGTACGTGACGACCTGGCATTCCTGCGCGCTCAGGCCGCGAGGGTCGTACACCTTCGGCGGATTGGGCCTGGCAAGCACGAACCGCCGACCATCGCTGTCAAACCAGTCCACCACGCTCCAACGCCCACGGACGAGTGCCTTCCAGGTTTCCAGCGCTTTTTGGGGGTCGTCTTTGCGTAGCTTTCCGCGCGCGTTGTCGACCCGCCGCGCGACCCTGCGCAAGATCTCGGCGGCGTTGCTGTCCTTTGCGGGCCCGATGGCTTCAACGATGCGGAAGTCGTTCGCGTCGAGTACAGCCTCGGCGCCGTACGGAAGCTCATGAGCATCGTCATCCAAATCGTCTTCACTGAGGATCAATGCGCGGCGAAGACGATAGGCGGAGGCGATGTGGGCGCCGAGCATCTGCCAGCGCTCGCGCGATTTGGCGCTGAGCTTCATCGTCTCTCGGAGCGGAGCGCTGATGTCGACTCCGACGCCGTCCGGGTCGATCGCGGTAATGCCGAACAGGTCCACATAGCCGAGCTTTTCGAGAAGAGCATGGAACTCCTTCGGATGATCTCGTGCAATCTCGCTCCAGGTGCCCGCGTAGCCCGGCGGCGTGACCGCTCGTACGAACTCGGGGGACAGCGCTTGGCTGGCAGCGACGAATCGCTCCGGAAAGTCCGGCGGAAGCGACCGAAGCTGCATGTCCTGAATCACCGCATCTCGACCACCGCCGCCGACCGGCCGAGCGAAGGCAAAGCCGAACATGCCTAGGCCGTGATCGATCATCGGCGCCGCAGTGTCCATCAGGCCGGAAAGCCAATCGGCGTCCGACTTCTGGAGGTCGTAGGCGACTTCGATCAGATCGATCGCCTCTGATGTGACGGGATCCATGACTGTGCGGCACTGTGGCAGAGCCTCATGCAGCCTTCCATACGAATTCGTTCACCCCGCGCCACGCAGATCAAACGCGCGCATCACGGCACGAAGCACGTCTCGCCTCACGACCACACCGACGACACGGTTGTCTTCGATGACGGGATACCGCCTGCGTTTCGTCTCGACGAAGCGCGTCGCCACGTCGAGCAAGCTGTCATCGGCGTTTACTGCTTCGACGTCGCGGCTCATGTGGTCCCCGACGCACCCACCGCGCTCCCCGTGATAGCCCGCCACCAGTGCAGCCCTCAAGAAGTCACGCTCGGTGAGAAGGCCGACGAGGTTTCCCTGCGCGTCGACCACGGGCGCGCCCGTAATATGTTTGTCGACCAAGGTGGACACCGCGTCGAGCAGATCGGTGTCGCTCGTGAAGACCACCGGCTTGGTGACCATGATGTCCCGGACTCGCATTCCTTTGACCGCCTTCATGCGGCTCGTTTCCTTGGACATTCACCGCTTGCGGCCCGACCGCAGGCTCCGCACCCCGTTCCGTCGGGGTTGTTGAGCCCGCCGCATGTGCCGCGAATGCCGCCCCGACCGGCAAGCAGCCCGACGCTCAAGCCGCTCAGGGCAAGCGCGAACACGAAGAAGCTGAGCACATAGGTCATCCCCTCAACTCCCAAAGTCATCGAACATGACGCTCTCCTCGGGCACACCGAGATCCCTGAGCATCCCTTGAACCGCAGAAATCATCAAGGGTGGACCGCACATGTAGTATTCGCAGTCCTCGGGCGCTTTGTGGTCCCGAAGGTGCATATCGTACGCCACTTGGTGAATGAAGCCGGTCGGACCTTCCCATTGGTCGTCGTCTCTCGGCTCTGAAAGAGCCGCGACGTAGGTGAAATTCGGGTGCTCGTCGGCGAGGCGCTGGAACTCTTCGTGATAGAAAAGGTCGCGCTTGCTTCGAACGCCGAACCAGAACGAGATCTTGCGCTTTGTCTTGAGGCGTTTGAGCTGATCGAAGATGTGCGACCGAAGTGGCGCCATGCCGGTGCCCCCACCAATGAACACCATCTCGTTCTCGGTCTCCCGTGCGAAGAACTCCCCGTACGGCCCGGCGATCGTGACTTTGTCTCCGGGCTTCAGGCCGAACAGATAAGACGAAACGATGCCGGGCGGCACATTCGGCCCCGCACCCGGCGGCGGCAGGGCGATGCCGATGTTGAGGAGGATAATCCCGGTCTCCTCCGGGTAGTTGGCCATCGAGTAGGCTCGGGTCGTGTCGGCCTTGCAGCCCGCCTCGAACCGCCAGAGCTTGTATTCATCCCAGGTATCGCGGTACACCTCCTCGACGTCGAAATCGGAGAACTTAGCCTGGTAGGGCGGGCACTCGATCTGGATGTAGCCGCCCGCACGAAACGGCACGTCTTCGCCCGCCGGAAGCTCGAGGCAAATCTCTTTGATGAAGGTGCTGAGCCCGTGGATCGAACGCACTTCGCACTCCCACTTCCGAACGCCAAAGACCTCCTCGGGAATCTCCACGCGGATGTCTTCGCGAACCGAGACCTGGCAGGCGAGCCGAACGTGCTGTGAGGCCTCATTGCGAGAAACCATCGACTCTTCGGTGGGAAGCAGAGGGCCTCCCCCGTGGAGCACCTTCACCCTGCACTGTCCGCAGGTCCCCTTGCCGCCGCAGCCGGCCGGCAGGTAAAGGCCAGTGTTCGCTAGAGCAACCAAGAGCTTTGCGCCCGCTGCTACTTCGAAGTCCTTGTCGCCGTTTACGAGCATGTGAACGCTGCCGGTTTCGACGAGCTTCGAGCGCGCGGCCAAAATTAGCGCCGACAGCGAAACGACGATCCCGGTGAACACGGAGACTGCAAGGACGATTTGAAGTGCCACGCTCCTGTCCTCCTAGAGTTGAATCCCGGCAAACGCCATGAAGCCCAACGACATCAGACCGACGATGATGAAGGTGATGCCCAGGCCTTGGAGGCCAGCGGGCACATCGCTGTACTTGAGCTTTTCCCGGATGCCGGCGAGCGCCACGAGAGCCAAGGCCCAGCCAAATCCGCTACCGACGCCATACACGACGCTTTCGCTCATCGTGTAGTCACGACTCACGGAAAACAGGCTCCCGCCGAGGATCGCGCAGTTCACCGTGATCAGAGGCAAGTAAACGCCGAGCGCATGGAAAAGCCGCGGAAAATATTTGTCGAGCAGCATTTCGAGGATTTGCACCATCGCGGCGATGACGCCGATATAGGTGACCAGGCCGAGGAAGCTCAGGTCGATGTCCGGGAGCCCCGCCCATGCGAGCGCGCCCTCCTTGAGGACGTAGTTGTAGAGGAACGTGTTCGCGGGAACGGTGATGAGCTGAACGCCAACCACCGCCGCCCCGAGGCCAAGGGCCGTATCTATCCGCTTGGAGACCGCTAGGAACGTGCACATCCCGAGGAAGAACGAAAGCGCCAGGTTCTCGACGAAGACGGCCTTGATGAAGAGCTCCGCGTAGCTGCCCATCACAAGACCTCCGTTCGGTGCACTTCGTGAATCCGGAACTCGGGTTTTTCGACCTGCTCGGCCTTCCACGTTCGTACGGCCCAGATGATCAGGCCGATCACGAAGAACGCGCTCGGCGGCAGGAGCATCATCCCGTTGGGCTTGTACCAGCCGCCGTCGGCCGCGTTCGGGAAGATCGTGTAGCCGAGCAGCGTCCCCGCGCCGAGGAGCTCGCGGCTCGTCGCCACGAGGATCAGAATCGTGCTGTAGCCGAGGCCGTTCCCAATGCCATCGAGGAAGCTCAAGCCGACCGGGTTTTTGGAGGCGAAGCTCTCGGTTCGGCCGAGGACGATGCAGTTCGTGATGATCAGGCCCACGAAAACCGAAAGCTCGCGGCTCGTCTCGAATGCAAACGCCTTCAAGGACTCGTCGACGACGATCACCAGCGAGGCAATGATCGTCATCTGAACGATGATTCGAATGCTGCTCGGGAGAATGTGGCGAATCGCGCTGACCGCCGCGTTCGACAAGGCGGCAACGACCGTGAGGGCAACGCACATGTAGAGCGAAGGCAGGAGCGAAGTGGTCACCGCGAGCGCCGAGCAAATGCCGAGGACGTGCAAGGTGACCGGATTGTCGTCGACGATGGGTCTTAGAAGAGCCCGCTTGGCGTCGCTGCTCATGGGCTTTCTCCTGCCTGAATGTTCGCGAGAAATGGCCCATAGCCATGGTCGCCCAGCCAGTACTCGATGATGTTCGAGACTCCGTTCCCCGTGAGCGTGGCGCCTGAGACACCGTCGACGTGGTATTCGGCGCGCGGATCGTCGGCGGAGACACGTCCCTTGACGACTCGAAGCTGGAGCACGCCCGAATCATCGTACGCCCGCTTGCCGCGCCAAAGCCCACGCCAAGCGGGCTTCACGATGAAGTCCCCGAGGCCGGGAGTTTCCCCGTGCGCGTAGAAGGTGATGTCCGAAACTGTGTTGCCATCGGCCTCGAGAGCGAGGAAGCCATAGAGGGTCGACCAGAGCCCATAGCCTGAAATCGGAAGGATGATTCTGCTGATCTCGCCGTCACGGCGAACGAGATACACCAGCGCATGTTTGGCGCGGCGCCCTACCTTGGCCACGTCGAGCTCGCTGGGAATCTCGACGCTCCGGGCGGGATCCTTTGCGGCCTCTACCATGTCATAGGCTTCCGGTCCGATGTCATCGGCGTAGGCGCCGGTTTCGAACTCGACGACGCGTGACTCGACGCTCTCGAAAAGCTCGTCGACCTGGGCCTCCGGAGCCCAGAGCCCTGCGACCTCGAGGATGTTTCGGCGCATCTCGAGCGTCGCATTCTCGACCTGTCGCGGCTTGAGCAGGATGGCGGCCGAGGCCACGAGCGACGAGCAGAGCAAGCTGACGAAAAGCGCGACGAGCAGGGTCCGAGCGACCGTGTCTGTTTTGGCGCCGGAAGCTTGGGAAGGGTCAGGCACTTCGGCGCAACCTCCTGCTGACGTTGGCCCGCATGACAAAGTGGTCGATGGTGGGCGCAAAGATGTTGGCGAAGAGGATCGCGAGCATGATTCCCTCCGGGAATGCGATGTTGACCACGCGGATGACGACGGTGATCATTCCGATGATAAACCCAAAGACCCAACGGCCCGGGTTGGTGACGCATGCGCTGACCGGGTCCGTTGCCATGAACACCATCCCGAAAGCAAAGCCGCCGAGCACGAGATGCCAGTACCAGGGCATTGCGAACATCGGGTTCGAGTCGGATCCGACCGCGTTGAAGAGCATGGCCGTGGCAAACATGCCCAACATGACACCGGCGATGATTCGCCAGGAGGCCACGCCGGTGTACACGATGAAGACGCCGCCGAGGAGGCACGCAAGGGCTGAGGTCTCGCCAACCGAACCCTGGATGTTTCCGACAAAGGCGTCCATCCACGTGATGCCCTGATCGAGGATTCCGGCGATGCCGCTTTCGGCGCCAATTGCGAGGGAAGTCGCGCCAGTGATGACGTCGATTGGGGGAGTCCAGACCGACTCGCCGGACATCTCGACGGGATAGGCGAAGTAGAGGAACGCCCGGCCGGCCAGCGCAGGGTTCATGAAGTTCTTGCCGGTCCCGCCAAAAACTTCCTTCGCCATGACCACGCCGAAAGAAATACCGATGGCCACCTGCCAGAGCGGAGTCGTAGCGGGCAGGGTCAGCGCGTACAGAATCGAAGTGACGAAAAACCCTTCGTTGACCTCGTGGTTCCGAATGCCGGCGAACAGCACTTCCCATACACCGCCCGCGGCCAAGGTAACGGCGTAGATCGGAACGAAGTAGAGGAGGCCGTAGAAGGTCGCCGCGCCGACGCTCTGCGGATCGTGGCCGATCCCGATCGCCGCCATCAAAGCACCTCGCCAGTCGCTCGGCGCGGGCAAGCCGAGTTGCTCGATGGCGAGGTTGGCCTGGTGGCCCGTGTTCCACATGCCAAAGAGAGCGCAGGGCAAAACGCCGATGACGACCAGGCCCATGACCCGCTTGAGATCGATCGCATCGCGGACGTGCGGCGCATGCCGAGACACGTCCGGGGGCGAGTAGAAGAGCGTGTCGAGCATCTCGTAGATCGCCTGATAGCTCTCGAGGCGCCCGCCCTTTTCAAAAAGCGGCTCGGCTTTGTCGAGGAGTTTTCGCAGAGGGCGCATCAGCCGTTCTTCTCGATTAGGTTTAGGTTTGCTCTGAGAAACTCGCCGTACTCGTACTTGCTGCAGCAGACGAAGGAGCAGAGCGCGAGGTCTTCTTCTTCGAGCTCGAGGCAGCCGAGCGATTTGGCGGTTTCCGTATCTTCGACGATGAGCGCTTTCAGCAAGGGCGCGGGCAGAATGTCGAGCGGCATGACTTGCTCGAAGTTACCGATCGGAATCATCGCGCGGGGGCTGCCGTTTTGACTGGTGCTGAGCGGAAAGCGGTAGCGCTGAGGACGCAGCGCGGCGACGAAGGCGCGGATCGACGAGAATCGATCGGAGCCCGGCGCGATCCACCGCAGGAAGTGACGGGTTCGGTCCTCTGCAAGCACGCTCAGCTGAACATCATAGGGGCCGAGATACCGCGCGTGCCCCGCAGCGCGTCGTCCGCCGAGAATCGAGCCGGAGATCACGCGGCAATCGCCACGCTCGATCTCTCCCTTCAAGAGATCTTCCGTACTTGCGCCGATGCGTGTGCGCAGTAGGCGCGGTTTCTTCACCATCGGACCTCCCAACGCGATCACGCGCGCGGTGTCGATTCGGCCAGTGGTGAATAGGGAGCCAATCGCGATCACGTCTTGGTAGCCGAGATACCAAACGCTCTTGTTCTCACTCACGGGATCGAGGAAATGAATGTGGGTCCCCGGCAGACCGGCAGGATGCGGGCCTTCAAACGTCGCCGAGCACACCGATTCGAGATTTGGAAGCTCGAAGCCCTGCCCCGGGGCCTGGCAAACGTGGACCTTGCCGTCGGTGAGCCGGCTGAGCACGGACACGCCGTCGTGGAACTCCTGAGCGCGCTCCGCGATGATCAGGCGCGGGTCTGCGGCAAGCGGGTTGGTGTCGACCGCCGTGACGAAAATCGAATGCGGTGAGGCGTGGGCGTTTGGAACTTTTCCAAACGGCCGCGCGCGCAACGTGGTCCAGAGGCCGGAAGATTGCAGAATCGCTCGCACCGCATCGCGATCGAGCTGGGTGAGGGCCGTCCGCTCGTGCAAAGGAAAGACCTCTTCTTCGTCGCCGTCCAAGCGAACGACCACCGATTGCAGTGACCTCCGAGCCCCGCGATGGATCGCAACGATTTCTCCACATCCAGGCGAGGTGAACATCACTTCCGGATTGTTCTTGTCGATGAGCAACGGTTGCCCGAGCCGCACGCGGTCACCGACATCCACCTCGAGACGAGGCTGCAGGCCGACGAAGTCCATGGCAACCAGCGCAACCCAGCCAACCGCATTCGCATCTTCGATGCGCTGCTCGGGAGCCCCAGAAATCGGGATGTTCAGTCCTCGGCGGATGCGAACGTGCATTCGAGTGAGGGGAGTCTAGCCCAAACTCCGGCTTCGGGAAGTGCGAAACGAGGCGCAAAACATGCGTCTCTTCGGCGGCTGTGCGCGCTCGGTAATCATGGTACGGATTTATCATGCGTTTTCTCGTAGGTCTGTGCTTTCTCGCTGCTCTGGGGAGCTGCAAAGATGAGATTTATTTCATCCCGGGGACGGGAGTGTTACCGGCGTGCAACGAAACTCCGATCACCGATTTGAATGGCACGCTCTGGTTCGACCAAGGCACCGTCACGATTCGGACAGCGGGTTGCGCTGATGCAATGCCCAACGACGAGTTCGAGGCCTGCGCCCTCAACTGGGCGTTCAGCCAGAACGGCAATGATGTGAGTATCATCGTCGATGAGGAGTATCGTTTGGAAGGCCGTCTCTGCGAGAACCAGCTCTATCTACGTGGGGGCTGGTGGCTGCCGGTGAGGGACGAGGAGGGCTTCTGCTACGAAGACGACTCCGCCGAAGAAGTGGGTATCCAAGCGGAGGGCAACGTGCTCACCGTCTCTCCGAATGAGCAAATGATGAGCGGGACCTTGTCTGTCCAAGGTCGATGCGCCGGCGACTATGCAGTCACGTTCCGGCCAGTGAACGACCCATCTCTGAACTAGCGGCGGCTCCGTTTCACGCGCCGGCGTCCAAGGTGTCCTGAAGCACGCGCAGCAGATCGATGTAGCTCACGATTCCGAGCAGGTCGCCGGTGTCGAGGTCGGCCACCGGAAGCGCGCCCACGCGATGTAAGAGCATCAGCTCCAACACCTCGCGAAGGTTGGTCTCGGGATCGACCTTGACCGTGCTGGTGTTCATGAAATTGCCGACGGTCGCCGAACGCGCGCCCTCGACGGCCTCCATCGCGTCGTCGTCCGCGGCTCCAGAGAAAGCTCGAAGGTCACGGTCGCTGATGATGCCGACGAGCTCACGGCCACGGACCACCGGTAGGTGCCGGACATCGAGCTCGTAGAGCATCCCGAGCGCTTCGGCTACGGACATGAGCTCCGTCGCCGTCGCGGGGTTTTCGGTCATGATGTCTTTTGCCAGCACAAGCTTCTCCTCTCCGGGTCGTCCGCGACCAGGCTAGAACATGGGAAACGGTAGGGTAGGTTCGACCGCATTGAAATCTTGTATGATCTTTAGCGTGGTGACCACCGCTATCAGCGACGCAAGATTTGCGGCGACCAGGCTCCAGCCCATGAGTCGGAGCCGGCGAGCGGTCGGCCGAAGAGCAGCCACTGCAAGCACGACGAGCGCCACGGGCAACGCCGCCGCGAGGATCGAGAGCCCATCCCGGGACCCGCTGAGTCCGACGACCCCCAAGATGATGGCTACGGCGCAGAACAGAATCAGGGCGCCCCGCTTGAAAGCCACGCGCCGGAAGTCTTCGTCGGTCTTGGCCTTGGTGCGGGCGACGGTCAGCCGCACGACGGCGGTCCCCATAATTGACGTCGTCAGCCAAAGCAGCGCAACGGAGAGCGTCACCGTGCGCCCCAAGCCTGCGGAAAGGCCCAGGGGGATCGCAATGGAGGAGAGCGCAACGGCTGCCAAGCCTTCTCCGAACATGCTGCGCTCGAGCCCCTGAATGGCGAGCATCACGAGGGTCACGCCCAGCAGCAGAGGCACGACGACGGCGTATGCAACCGGCGTCGACGCAAGCACGAGGCCCGCAGTCCCCGCGCCGAGAGCCACCAGCGAGAACAGCAGCAGAGCGCGTTTGGCGCGGTCGCTCTCTTCGCGCTGCATTCGGCTGCCACGCTGCCCAAACAAGACCAGCAGAGGCTCGTTCGCGAGGAACGCGCCAATCGCACCGATCGCAAGAAGCCAGGTCGACGTCGTCGGCGCGCCACCCAGAAGAACGGAGACGATCGGAAATAGCAACTCGGCGTAGGCGCCGTGCTCCCTCGGGACCATCTTGCGTTGTGCGGTGCCCATCGATCAGTGGAATAGCACCCGCTGACCCGCGATCCATCGTATTTTCTCGGTGTCCGGACCAGCGGCGCGCAATATCTGCGTATTCGGCTATAAGTCACCCCGCGCATGGCGGAAGGCGAGTTGTAGCGTGACCCCTTCGAGGATCGACCCTAGAGCGAGCGTATGTGGACTGCGGTGATTGCCGGGGCCGCCGCGGGCCTCGCATCGGTTCCACATTGCACGGCGATGTGCGGGCCCTTGGCTGCATACGCGTGCAGTGGGACGCCAGGAGCATCCGGGCAAACCCGCTACCAGCTCGGCCGCTTCATCAGCTACTCAGCGCTCGGAGCAGTTGCCGGCACCATCGGGGGCGCAACCGCGGTTAGCCTTCCTCATGCTTGGGGCAGCGCGCTCTTGAGCTGGTCGTTGGCGCTAGGCCTAGGCTTGGCAGCGCTGCGCCTTTGGCGCCGGCCCAACCAGCCCTTGGTCACCCTGCGGACCAAGCAAGACGAGCAAGCGCCGACCCTGGTTTCCCGAGCGCTTGGAGGGCTCGGACGCCATCCATTCTTCGTCGGTCTCGGCACCGCGCTCCTTCCGTGCGGGGCGTTGGCCGCGGCGGTCCTGATCGCCGCATCGACCGGTTCCACGGCCCTCGGCTCGCTGAGCATGCTCGCGTTTGCCGTCGTGAGCGGCGTGGGCCTGGTGGGCGCCACCTGGGTTTTCGAGCGATTCGCTCGACGCCCCCGGCCAACGACATCGCGTATCCTTGCCGTCGTCCTCGCGCTCGGCTCGATCCTTTTCGTGATTCGTCCCGTGCATGCCTTGCGCACGGGCGATACCTCTTCCTGTCATGCGCCCGGAGCGGACGGAGTCGGCCACGACGCACATCATCCGCCTTCGCACGCACCGTGACTGCCCCGGAGCCAGTCGTTTGCGAGCTTCCGCTCGAGCGGACGATTCCCTCGGTGGCGCGCTGCACACACTGCGCGCAGCCGATGGTGAACGACACCTTCGCGCCGTACTGCTGTCGTGGCTGCCGCGCCGTCCACGGACTCCTCACCAAGGCGGGCCTCACTCGGTACTACGACCTGCGCCGTGGGCCGGGCCTTCCGCCAGCCGATCTCGAATCCCGCCGGCTCGATCACAAGTGGCTGGAGCTCATCGAAGAGGCGCGCGCCGCGGAGGGCGGGGTCACGCGGGTCGAGCTCGACATCCAGGGAATCCACTGTGCGGCGTGCGTGTGGCTGATCGAAGAGCTCTTTCGTCGCCACGGCGGCACTCAGACCGGCCTGATGTCGATCAATCCCGCGCTCGGCCGGGTCGAGCTTCGCGTCTCCCCTGAGTTTCCGCTCGTCGATTGGGTCGATTCGGTCGAGAGCCTTGGATACCTCCTGGGCCCGGCGCGATCGAGCGGCGCCCGGGCTTCGGACGACTTGCTGATGCGCGTCGGTATCTGCGCCGCGCTGGCCGCCAACGTGATGCTCTTCGGCGCTGCCATGTATCTGGGCCTCCGCGACGGTCCGGTCTACGTGCTGCTCAACCAGTTGAGCTACGCCGCCGGCGTTCTTGCCGTCCTCATAGGGGGTTCGGTGTTCATCGGTTCTGCATTTCGCGCGGTTCGTAGTCGCGTGCTGCACCTCGACGTGCCGATCGCGCTCGGCATCGTACTCGCCTTTGCAGGCTCGACGTATTCGTTCTTTTTTGCCTCGGGGCACGCGGCTTACATCGACACGCTCACCGTGTTCGTCGCCCTCATGCTCGTTGGCCGCTGGCTTCAACAGCGCATGTTGGAACGCAATCGCGCCCAACTCCTCGCCGACGATGGAACCCAAAGCTTGCTGACGCGCGAGATCAAAGATGGTGTGGTTCGCATCGTGCATTGCATCGGCATTCACGAGGGAGACCGCTTGCTGATCGCTCACGGCGATCTGGTTCCCGTAGATCTTCGAGTTCTCGACAGCGCGGCGAGTTGCTCGCTCGACTGGATCGACGGTGAAAGCCGGCCGCGGCGGTTCGACCAGGGGCAAACCGTGCCAGCGGGTGCCTTCAACGTCGGTGAACGGGCTTTTTCGGGCGTTGCCACCACACACTTTGCTGCGTCGTCTTTGGTGGGACTGCTAGGACGCGACCCCGCCGCCGCGGGAGACGGGCCCTTGGCCACACGCTGGTGGTCACGGCTGTCCCGCTTCTACGTAATCGGCGTCGTCGGACTTGCCGCTGCAGGCGTCGGCTACTGGTGGTGGCGAACCGGAGAGCCGCTTTTTGCGATCGAGGTGGGCACCGCCGTCTTGGTCGTGACCTGCCCCTGCGCGTTCGGTATCGCCGCACCGCTCGCCTATGAGCTCGTGCTCACGCAGCTGCGCCGTGCGGGCGTGTTCGTACGCGTCGGTGACTTCCTCGATCGGGTTCGCTCAATGACACAAATCGTGTTCGACAAGACGGGCACGCTCACGACTGGCATGCTCGAAGTCGCAAACCCGGCCGGGCTCGAATCGCTCTCGGAGCGAGACATCACCTTGCTCTACAGCATTGCAGCCCGAAGCGCGCATCCAAAAAGCGTTGCGGTGCGGCGAGCCCTAGAAGGGCACCCCGCGGCGCGGCTCATCGAGCTCGACGCCAAGGAACAGACCGGATACGGCACGAGCGCCGAGCACGGAGGCCAAGAACTGAGGCTGGGGTCGCCCCGCTGGGCCGCCGATATTTCTCCAGATGGGGGCGACGTCGTTTTCGCGATCGATGGTGACGTTCGAGTCGCGCTTCACACCGACGAGCAGCTGCGCCCGGGCGCTCGGGCGGAGATCGATCGGCTCGATGCAGAAGGCTACGAGCTGGTGATTCTCAGCGGCGATTCGCCGTCGCGCGTCGTCAGCCTCGGCGCCGACCTGGGGATGGAAGAGGAGCGTTGCATCGGGGGTCAGAATCCAGAACAGAAGGCGGCCTACGTGCGGGCGCACGAGCCGGCACGAACTTTGCTGATAGGCGACGGTTTGAACGACCAGATCGCCATGCGAGCGGCGGCCTGCTCGGGCACCCCTGCAGTGAATCGACCGTTCATGGCATCACGATGTGATTTCTATTTCGTGTCTCCGGGCTTGCACCCCGTGGCGCAAGTTCTGCGCGCCTCCGACACACTCGCGCATGTCGTGCGTCGCATCCTTGCTTTCGCAATCGCTTACAACTTGGTCGCCGTATCTCTTGCATTGGCCGGTTTGATGCGGCCGTGGGTCGCAGCTGTGCTAATGCCGCTCAGCTCGCTCATCACACTCGCCTACACGGTGATGATGCTGTCGCGAGAAAGGCTCCAATGGAAATCTTGATTTTACTGATTTTCGTTAGCGTGATGTTGGTTGGCGCCGCCGTGGGATTCTTCGCGTGGACCGTCCGGCAAGGAACATTCGATCAAGCCGATCGCCTTGCCCTACTACCGCTTGACGATGAAAAGCCCGTGACCCCAACGACGGAGAGGGAAGAGGACGAGCATGGAAACTCAGCGGATCGTATATAACGACAAGGTCGTCCGCCAGTTCTTGTGGGCGTCGGTGCTGTTCGGCATCGTCGGCATGCTGGTGGGGATCATCATCGCACTGCAGTTGGCCTGGTGGCCGGCAAACCTGCCGCCGTATTTGTCGTTCGGTCGTCTGAGGCCCTTGCACACCAACGCGGTCATCTTCGCATTCGTGGGCAACATGCTCTTCGCGGGCATCTACTACTCGACGCAGCGGTTGGCGAAGGCGCGACTCGCGTCGGACATCTTGTCGTCGGTTCACTTCTGGGGCTGGCAGCTGATCATTGTGGCAGCGGCGGTCACCCTCCCACTCGGCATCACGACAGCTAAGGAATACGCCGAGCTCGAATGGCCGATCGACATCGCGATCGCCGTGATTTGGGTCGTCTTCGCGGTGAACTTCTTTTGGACGCTCGCCAAGCGGCGCGAGAAGCATTTGTACGTCGCGATTTGGTTCTACATCGCGACGATCATCACCGTTGCCGTTCTGCACATCGTGAACAGCTTCGAAATCCCGGTCAGCATGTTCAAGAGCTACTCGGTGTTCGCCGGTGTTCAGGATGCGCTCGTGCAGTGGTGGTACGGCCACAACGCGGTCGCCTTCTTTCTGACCACGCCGATTCTCGGCATCATGTATTATTTCCTCCCGAAGGCAGCCGGGCGACCGGTCTTCTCCTACCGACTATCGATCGTCCACTTTTGGGGCCTGGTCTTCCTCTACATTTGGGCCGGCCCTCACCACTTGCTCTACACCGCCCTCCCCGACTGGGCGCAGAGCCTGGGCATGGTCTTCAGCTTGATGCTTTGGGCGCCGAGCTGGGGCGGCATGCTGAACGGCCTACTCACGCTTCGGGGCGCCTGGGACAAGCTCCGCACCGACCCCGTGCTGAAGTTCCTCGCCGCCGGCGTGACCTTCTACGGCATGAGCACGTTCGAAGGACCGCTCCTCAGCATCAAGAGCATCAGCGGCCTCGCCCACTACACAGACTGGATCATCGGTCACGTGCACAGCGGCACCCTAGGCTGGAACGGCCTGATGGCAGCCGGCATGTTCTACTGGTTGGTTCCCAGGCTCTACGGCACGAAGCTTCGCTCTGTTTCGGCCGCAAACTTTCATTTCTGGATCGCGACCGTTGGCATTCTCATCTACGCCATTTCGATGTGGGTTGCTGGCATTACGCAGGGCCTGATGTGGCGCGCGGTCAGCGACACCGGCGGGCTTCTTTACCCGAGCTTCGTCGAAACCTACCTCGCGATTCGGCCGATGTACTGGGCGCGCCTCATCGCTGGCCTCCTCTACTTTACCGGCATTCTCCTGATGGCCTGGAACCTGATCGCGACCGCCAGGAGCGGAGCACCCGTGGACGGTGAGGTCGAAGTTGCGGTGGTCACCGAGCCTCGGGCGCGTGAGATCCCGTGGCCGAAGCTCATCTTCGGACAGCCGGTCATCGCGTCGATCATCATCATGGGTCTGCTCTTTGGGATGGCCCTCTTCGACGGCTTGATGAGCACCGTGCTTGCCATCGCCGCGGTCATGTGGGGCGTCGCTGCGATCGCTGTGTCGATGCGAAATCGAAATGACGAGAAGTTGTCCTGGCACCACGCCATCGAAGGCCGCGCCGGCGTCTTCACGGTTCTGGTGGTCATCGGCGTCTTGGTCGGCGGCGTTGCCGAGATCATCCCGATGATCATCTCCGTCCCCGAGACGATCCGCACGACGAAAAACGTTCCTTACACACCCCTCGAGCTGGAAGGCCGTGATGTCTACATTCGAGAAGGTTGCTACACCTGCCACTCGCAGATGATTCGTCCGTTCACCTGGGAGACCGCTCGCTACGGCGAGGTCTCCACGATGGACGACTCGATCTTCGACCACCCGTTCCAGTGGGGCTCCCGCCGCATCGGTCCGGACCTGGCGCGCGTCGGTGGCAAGTACAACGACGTCTGGCACTACAAGCACATGATCAACCCGCGTGGGATTACGAACGGCTCGAACATGCCGCCCTACCCGCACCTCGCGAAGGAAACCATCGACTTCGCGGGCACGCAGGTGAAGCTGCGGGCCATGCGGAACATCGGCGTTCCGTACGAGGCGGAGCAGATTCAAATGGCCGAGCAAAACGCGCAGACTTCAGCAGCCGCAATTGGGGCCGGTCTGGCCAAGGAAGGAGGCGTCAAGGTTTGTGACGCCCCTGCCGAAGGCTGCGAGCTCCTGGTCAACAGCCGCTTGGTGGCGCTGATCTCCTACCTGCAGCGGCTGGGCCGCATCCCACAAGCCGAGTCGCTCGCAGTGGTCGAAACGACGGAGGTGGCGCCATGAGCCGATTTGCTTCCGAGTTTTTCGAACAAAGCCCCGTGCTGCTCTTTCCGCTGCTCGCGCTGGGCTTGTTCTTCACCGTGTTTCTCGTCGTCATCATTCGCGTCATGCGGATGAAGACAACCGAGGTGGACGAATACGCACGCATTCCGCTCGAAGAGGAGTCGGAGGTACCCCATGAGTGATGAAAAACGAACCGACGAGATCCAGGGCGAAATCCTGCACGTCTATGACGGCATCGAGGAAGCCGACAACAACCTGCCGACCTGGTGGCTGCTCACGTTCTTCGGCGCGGTCGCGTTTGGGCTCGTGTACTGGTTCTACTTCCACGAGTACGGCATCGGGAAGCTACAGCCCGAGGTGTACAGCGAACAGATGGCGGCCGTCGCCGCGGAGCGCACCATCGTGACCGACGAGTCGCTCGAAGCGCTGATGCAAGACGAGACCGCGGTCGCCGCAGGCAAGAAGATATTCACGACGCAGTGCTATGCCTGCCACGATCAGGGACAGGGCCGTGTGGGCCTAGGGTCGAACCTCACGGACCAATACTGGGTTCATGGCGGCGCACCGACCGACATCCACAACACCGTCACCAATGGTGTTCTCGAAAAGGGCATGACGCCTTGGGGAGCCATCCTCGGTGAGCAAGGCGTGAGCCAAGTTACCGCATACGTGTTGACGATGCGCAATACGAACCTCGAAGGCGGCAAGCCAGTCGAAGAGAACGCGAAGGTCTGGGAACCCTGACGCGAACTTGCCGAAAGGTCTTCCGACCCTAGAGAAAGCAGACGATGACAACAAAGCTGCCCGTCGTTGAAGAACACGCGAGCTCACTGCGTTCTGACGGCAGTCGCAACTACGTGCATCCGGCCGACGTGAAGGGCCGGTTCACGCGCCTTCGTTACACGATCTTCAGCGTGCTGATCGCGATTTACGTTCTGTTGCCCTTCGTCAAAATCGGAGGGCATCCGGCCGTCTTTCTAGACATCGTGAACCGGCGTTTCTATTTGTTCGGCGGCGTGTTCAACGCCCAGGACTTTTGGCTCGTGTTCTTCCTGCTGAGCGGCGTCGGCCTAACGCTCCTGATTGTCACTGCGATCAAAGGTCGCTTGTGGTGTGGCTACGCCTGCCCGCACACGGTCTTTCTCGAGGGTGTGTTTCGACGCATCGAGCGTCTGATCGAAGGACCGAGAGCACAGCGGCTGAGGCGCAACGCCGCCGGGCTCAGCTTCGACAAAGTCTGGCGCAAGCTCGTCAAGCACGGCGTGTACATCGTGCTCGCGCTTCTGCTCTCGCACGTGTTCATCAGCTACTTCGTCTCGCTTCCGTCGCTCGTCGAAATGGTGCAGAGGAGCCCCGCTGAGCACCCGACCGCATTCACATGGGTCATCGTGATGTCGGCCGTCCTCTACTTCAACTTCAGCTGGTTCCGCGAGCAGCTGTGTCTGATCATTTGTCCCTACGGCCGTCTGCAGTCGGCAATGACCGATCGAGACACGATGGTCATCGGCTACGACCTCAACCGAGGCGAACCTAGGGGCAAGGCCAGCGATCCGAGCAAGGGCGACTGCGTCGACTGTAAACGCTGCGTGGTCGTCTGCCCGACCGGCATCGACATTCGCAACGGGCTGCAGATGGAGTGCGTCGGTTGCGCCGCTTGCGTCGACGCCTGCGATGAAATCATGACGAAAGTCGGCCGACCGGAGGGACTGGTCCGCTACGACTCGCTCAATGGACTCGAGGGCAGGCCCAAGCACTTCGGGCGGCCTCGCCTCTTCTTCTATGGGGGGATCGTCACGCTCTGGCTGCTGGGCACCGCGCTCGCATTCTCGCAAAGCGCCGCGTTCGAAGCCAACGTGCTGCGCCTCGAGGGCCCACCGTTCATGGTCGTCGACGCCAAGGTGCGAAACTCTCTGCGTGTGCATCTGGTCAACAAGACTGGCGACAAGCAGATCTTCGTCATCGAACCCGAGTCCGAGAGCGGCATCGAATACATCATTCCTCAGAAGCGCATCGAGCTCGAATCGCTCGGGAGCACCTACCTGCCGATTCTCGCAATCCTGCCACAAGAACAGATGCGCCCGGGCCTCGAGTTGAAGCTCACAATCTCCATGGAGGGCCGGGACGACTCCAAGGGCAGCCGCGTCGTCGGGGCGCCTTTCGTTGGACCAAGCCGCTGAGCCCCTGGCATCAGGGCACGGACATCACGATCGCACCGCTCTTGTGCACCAGCTCGTGAGAGACGCTGCCAAGGAGCGTGCGTGCGACCGCGCCTTTTCCGGTCGTGCCACACAGAATGAGCGGCGCGTCGAGCTCGCGCGCCAGGGCCACGACTGCATTCGCCGGATGGCCGGCCACCGCGTGACACTGGATCTGTAGGTCGTCCGTCTTGATGGTCCCGCAGGTTCGCATCTCGAGGAGCTGACCGAGGTCCTCGAGCTCCTTGCCCAAAGTGGACCCATTGGATTCACTCGAGTCGAGGACCGTCACGATGTGGACGTCTGCCTCGAGCTGACGGCCCATGAAGACGCCGAGCTCGAACGCGCGACGCGCCGGATCGGAGAAGTCATAGGCCACAACCAAACGTGGAATCAACGACACTGGCTATTCTCCATCCTTCGGCTTGTGGTCACATCGGCCGCGCACGACCAAGACGGGACAGGGTGCGTGACGTACGACACGTTCCGCGACGCTGCCGAGGAACGCGCGGGACAGGCCGCTTCGGCCATGGGAGCCGAGAATCACGAGGTCGACGCCCTCGTCCTCGGCCATCTCGACGAGGGCTCGACCCGGAGAAGGGTGCTGAACCACGCTCAACTCGACCTCGGCGACCCCTTGGAGCAGCTCCGCGGTCTTGCCGGTGAGCGTATCGCGAATCGCCTCTTCGATCTCGACCCGAATGCTCCGCTCGAGAAGGTCCGGACGCGACCAGACGACGGGCGGCACGTTGGGCGTTGGATCGAACACATGAGTGACCAGCACGCGCGAGTTGAAGGTCTTGGCATAAAGGGCCGCGGCCCGAAGCGCCTCGTCCGAGATGTCCGAGAAGTCGGTGCCGACGAGAATGGTCTGTGGCTGGTCCATGCTTCTACCTCTCGCTATCAAGCTTCGTGCCAAACGATAGGCACGGCTTTTGCTCTGCGAGGATAGCGAAAACGACGCAGGTTCTGCGAATGTTTCGGAAGCGGCGCAGAACTTGCGTGTCCGCCGACGCAAAATGCTGCTAAACCACTGGCGCGGTACTTGCAAAAACCAACGCACCGATGCCTTACAGGAGGACAAGATGAGCGACGAAGCCCTGATGCCTTCCGAGGTTCGTCGGAAGGTGCTGAGCCAGCACCGTGAGATCGAGCAAATGCTCTCAGAGCTCGAGGCGGGGGTCGCCAAGCTTGGAGAAGGAACGGTAGAGGCCGGACAGGTCAAGCGTGCCGCATATGCGCTCCGCGGTATTCTGGAGCTCCACATGAATTTCGAAGAGGCCCACATGGTGCCCGCCATCAACGACGCCGATGGCTTCGGCCCGGAGCGGGTCCGCCACCTGCACGCCGAGCACGCCGAGCAACGTCAAGAACTGGACCGGCTTGTCGATGCGATCCGCGAGGCCAGGTCGCCAGACGGCCTCGTCTCGAGCGTGACGAAACTGGCGGAGATGCTGCGCGTCGACATCGAACAAGAAGAGCGCGAATACGTGAACGAGAAGCTCCTCAGCGATAGCCTGATTCCCAGTGACCCATTCGGCGGCTAACGAGCCCCGATTGGGAGGACGGATAAGCCCAAATGCAGATCAAACAGATCCTGGTCCCAACCGATTTTTCGGAGAATGCGCAGCACGCCCTGAGCTACGCTACCGAGCTTGCCAAGCGGTGCTCGGCTAAGCTCCACCTTCTCCACACGCCGGTGATTCCGACGTACCTGCTGATGGACCTCTCCTACAGCCCGGGTCCCGAGGCGGTCACACGCATCCTCAACGAGTCCCAAGACGCTCTCGACCAGCAGGCCAAAGGGCTAGCAGCCGCCGGCTTGGAGTACTTCACGGTAATTCGCGAGGGAACGGTTCACGAGGTGATTCGGGACTACGCGAGAGAACACGACGTCGACCTGGTCGTCGTCGGCACCCACGGCCGCAGTGGTGTTTCAAAGCTGATGTACGGCAGCGTCACCGAACGCGTCATCAAGACGGTCCACACACCGATCATCGTCATCCCGCCGGAAGGCGGCAAGATGCCGAGCTCCATCGTCGTCGCCTACGACTTCTCGGCTCCAGCGAAGCGCGCCGCCGAGGTGGCCCGGGCGATCAACGGCTCCTTTCCAGGGCCAATGCACGTGGTTCACAGCTACTTGGACGTGTGGGGCGAGTATACGGACCGAGGCGCAGTCGTTGGAGAGGCCGCCGAGAAGCGCCGCCAAGCCCTCCATCTCGGGCTCGAAGAGATGCTCAAGACCGAATCGGCGGAGATTTTTTCGAGCGACGCGAAAGGCATCGAAACCCACCTCGTCACCGGAGACCCGGCCGAGGGCCTTCTCAGAGTCGCCGAAGACGTGGGCGCGACGCTGATTTGCGCGGGCACGACGGGCAAGAGCGGCATTGAGCGCTTCCTCATCGGCAGCGTGGCGAGACGACTCCTTCATGACAGCAAGGTGCCGCTGCTTCTGACCCACGACGACGGTTGATCGCACAGCAGCTTGAATGAGCGCCCGGACGGCGCATGATAGGGCCGTGATGCTGGGGCGGTTCTTTGCACTAGGGTTGGCGACTGCGCTCGCAAGCGGCTGCGACTGCGAGCTGAAGCGCGCCGATGACGACCCGGGAACGCCAGCCGGTTTCGACGAAGTGATGAAGGAGCACGCTGCGCTGTCGCTCGTCGCGCGAAACGCACTGATCCGAGGGGACCTCCCGGTCGCCCGGCAGTCGATGCGGAAGCTCGCGTTCTTCATGGAACACGTGCCCTTTCCCAAAGAGGGCAAGGGATACGCGCGCATCACGCGGGAGCTCGCGACCGAGGTACGAGAGGCTGCCGACCTCGAAGAAGCATGCATGGCCTTCGCGCTGCTCTCCAACGCCTGCGGCCAATGCCACCATGCCCTTGACCGAGGGCCACCCATGAAGCTCGAAGCGACGCCCGAAGGAGAAGACCTGAAGATGCACATGCGGCGCCACTATTGGGCGGTAGAACGAATGTGGGAGGCGCTGTTGAGCGACTCGACATCGGTTTTCCAAGCGGCTGCGGGAATTCTCGCCGAGTCGCCGCTCCACGGGCCGGCATCGCCGGACAGCGAGAGGCCCCCTGGCACGACCCGCCTCGCGTACGAGGTCCACGATTTGGCGTTCGCCGCTGCGGTCGAGGGCAAGGCTCGGGAGGATGAGTACGTGCCAAGGCCCGGCGAAGCCCTGGAGGGCAAACCCACCACGCGGGGCCAAGCCGAGATCTTTGGGCGACTCTTGTCGGCCTGCAGCCAGTGCCACAGCTTGGTCGACGTGGAACCCGAAATGACCCTCGACGCGCGCCGCCGGGAGGCGCCATGAGCGTGCTGGCCCGAACGGCCATCGGCGCCGCGGTCATCCTGTCGATCTTGGCGCTGGCCTCCGCCTGCGCGACGGGTCGGGTGCGGGGCGCCCAGGGGACCGAAATGCAACAAGAGGAAGAGTACCAGCCTAGCACTAAGGTGGACCCGCCCGAAGGCAACGTTGACTACACTTCAGGACCGGTCATCTTGCCGAATCCCCCTCCCGTCCTCGAAGTCGACCTCGAACGGAGACGCCCCCAGCCGGACCCCGAGCCCGAGCCGAAACCCAAACCCGGGAACGACCCGGAATAGAAAAGGTGAGATGTCCAAGCTCTGCACCGCTGATGAAGCGGTCAACCACATCAACTCCAATCAGCGCGTCTTCGTCCACGGAGGCGTGGCCACCCCGACGGCCCTGGTCGACGCACTCGTTCGAGACGCGCGTCGCCTTCACAACGTCGAGCTGATCCACCTTCATACCTCCGGCGACGCCGGCTACGCCAAGCCGGAGCACGCCCGCTCGTTTCGCGTAGCGAACCTGTTCGTCGGCGCGAACATGCGCCACCAGCTGGATGGCGATCGGGTCGACTACCTGCCGTGCTTTCTTTCGGAGATCCCGCAGTTGTTCCGGTCTGGACGCAGAGCGCTCGACGCCGCCCTCGTTCAGGTTTCGCCGCCCGACAAGCGGGGATATTGCAGTCTTGGTGTCTCGGTGGACATAGCCAGGGCAGCGGTCGATTCTGCCAAAATCGTCATCGCTCAGGTCAACCGGCACATGCCGCGCGTGCATGGTGATGGCTTCGTGCACATCGACCAGCTCGACTGGCTGGTCGAGCACGACGAGCCGCTTCCCGAGGTTCCGGCGACGGTGCCGAGCGACGAAGAGCAGGCGATCGGCCATCATGCTGCGGCGCTCATCGAAGACGGGGCCACCCTCCAGATGGGGATAGGCGCCGTCCCCGACGCGGTCTTAGCCGCGCTCAAGAGTCATCGCCATCTAGGGGTTCATACGGAGATGTGGTCCGATGGCTTGCTGCCGCTGCTCGAATGCGGTGCGGTCGACAACAGCCAAAAAGTAGTTCACCCGGGCCGAACGGTCTCCGGTTTCGTCGTCGGGACGCAGCGCGTCTACGACTACATCGACGACAATCCGACCATCACTCAGTACGATATCGGCTACGTCAACCGGGTGTCGGTCATCAACCAGAACCCCAAGGTCACCGCGATCAACTCGGCGGTCGAAATCGACCTCACCGGGCAGGTCTGCGCCGACTCTATCGGCCATCGCGTCATCTCCGGGGTTGGCGGCCAGATGGACTTCATCCGCGGCGCGATGACCTCGGAGCGCGGCAAGCCGATCATCGCCCTGACGAGCCGAACCCGCAAAGGGGATCCGAGAATCGTACCTACCCTTCGCCCGGGAGCCGGTGTGGTGACCACGCGGGCACATGTTCAATTCATCATCACGGAGAACGGCGCGGTCGACCTCTACGGCAAGACATTGAACGAACGCGCTCAGTTGCTCATCTCCATCGCCCACCCCGGAGATCAAGAGACACTGGAGCGTGCATGGCGCGAGACCCGCGCCTAAACGGCCGGCGCAGCCATTGCGCTTGTGGAGAGCAACCCCGCAGAAGTTGCGCTGAACCAGCTCGAATGTTGACGAGTTGTAACGGAAAGACGTCGGTTGGCGCGCCAAGCTTTGGCACGCCTCATGCTTAGGTGCTGCTTTCGACCCTTTGCGGAATTGGGTCTAAGGGGATTACTGTGATTCTGCCAAGCTGGTTCCCATCTCGATCCGACAGCGCGTCGGGGCTGCGGCTCCTCGGCGAGGCTCGGGGACGCGGAGAAGACACGCTCGAAGCCGCCGCGACCACGCCGGACGCCGAGTGGCTAAGCGTCAATTCGCGCGGTTCGTTTGCGATGGGGACGATCGATCGATGCCCGCGCCGGAAGTACCACGGGCTTCTCACGGTCCGCGAGCCAGGGGTCGGCGAGCCGCTGAACATGGTCGCCGAGGTCGAGGAGTGGCTCAAGATCGGCGATGAAAGAGTGGCCCTGCACAGCTACAACTGGGGCAACGCGGTCGAGCCAAACGGTGTCGACTATCTGAGCCGCTTCGAGCCGTTGCCTCGTTGGACCTACGAGTTTGGCGGGGTCACGTTCACCCGGGAGCTCTGGCTCGAAGACGACGCCGACGCGGTCTGGATTCGGTACACGATCGAAGGGCTCACCGAGCCCGCTGACCTGCGACTACGCCCGCTGATCCGTTGCCGGCCGATCCACGAGCTGACCGTTGCAAACCCGTTCCTGAACGGAGAGTTCGACCTCGAAGAGGGCGAGTCGCTTCGCGTGACCATGCACCCCTACAAGAACGTACCGCCCCTCATCACGAGTCTCCATGGCGCCCCATCCGTCTTTCGACCGGACGGCAGCTGGTACGAAGGCGTGCACTACGAATGGGAACGCGAGCGCGGCTACGACGATGCGGAAGACCTCTTCACTCCGGGCGAGTTCCGCCTCGAGCTCGAGCAGGACGGTGCGTTCTGCCTTCGACTCGGGACGACGCCGGCAGCCAGCCACGAACCCCAAGTGCTCAGCTCGGTGCTGAGCTCGCGCCGCTCGTTCGTTCAAGAGCTCGACGACGCGGCCGACGCGTACCTGGTCGAGCTTTCCGGGGGTCGCACCGGAATCATCGCCGGCTATCCATGGTTTGGAGAATGGGGCCGGGATTCATTGATAGCCCTGCCCGGTCTCTGCTTAGCCCGGAAAGAGGTCGACGAGGCCCTTGCGATCCTCGAGTCACTTGCAGCTCGCCTCGTGAACGGCCTGGTGCCCAACATCCCACAGAGCGGTGACGTACCGCCGAACGCAGAGTCGATCGACGCCTCACTCCTTTTCATCCGAGCAACGGCCCTCACCGCAAAGCGCACACGGAGCCGACGCATCACCGCCCTCCAGGAGGTCTGCCTCGACCTGATCGAACGCATCGGTGTCGGCGCAGATCCCCGTGTTCACGTCGACGCGCAGGGTTTTCTCTTCGTCGATCATGGGCCCTGGGCACTCACCTGGATGGATGCGCTCGTGGATGGTTGGCCGGTGACTCCTCGCCAGGGCTACGCCGTCGACCTGAACGCCCTCTGGCTTGCGGGGCTCACAACCGCGCTTCGATGGGCGAAGAAACTGCGTCCGGCCTTCGTGGAAAAGTGGGACGAAACCACGAAGAAACTGTCCGATCACTTCGAGGAAAAATTCTGGCTTCAAGATGAGGGCTTCTTGACCGACACACACGATGGAAACCACCCTGACGGACGGCTGCGGCCCAATCAGCTCTGGGCCCTCTCTCTGCCCGGCGTCCCGATCGAAAAAGCCCACAAGAAGCAGGCGCTCGCGGCGGTGCGCGAAAAGCTGCTCACCAGAGTGGGCCTGCGGACACTCTCGCCTGACGACCCCGGCTATCAGCCATTCTACCGGGGCGGGCAGTCGGAGCGGGACCGAGCCTACCATCAGGGGACCGTATGGCCTTGGCTTCTCGGCCTCTACGCCGATGCCGTCGAGGCGATCGAAGGCCCCCAGGCGGCGACCGAAGAGATGATCCCCGTGCTCGCATCACTTTCCGCGCACCTTCGGACCGAAGGCTGTATCGGACAAATCAGCGAGGTCTTCGATGGCGACCCGCCCCACCGTCCCGGAGGCGCGCCCGCACAGGCCTGGAGTGTCGCAGAGGTGCTGCGGGTCGCTAAGATGGTGAGTCGATGAAGATATTGATGCTGGGCTGGGAGTATCCTCCCCACATTAGCGGCGGGCTCGGGACCGCGTGTGAAGGGCTGACGACTGCGCTCGCGGGACGGGGCGTCGAAATCGACTTCCTGGTACCGAGGCTATACGGCGAGGAAGATGCACCGCACATGCAAATCTTGGGGGCGGCGTCCGCGGATTCGATGGCCGAGGCTCGAACTCCGGCCCGGTCTTCAGCCCCGGCTCCCGTCGGACCAAACAATCTGCTCAGTCGATTGATCGCTGCGGAGCCCGCGCTCGCCACCGACCCGATCTTCACCGCCGCGGCCGAGGCCGCCCATGCCGAAGCGGCGGCGCTGGGCGACCCAGGCGTTCAGATGATCCGCGTGCCGGCGATGCTGAAGCCGTACCTGGACCAAAAGACCTATCGGGAGCTCATCGCGACAGGCGCGCTTCACGAAACGGCCATCGCCGAGATCCTGGCGTCCGAGATCTTGCATCCGTTGCCTGGTCCGCCGGGCGAGATCACCAGGCTCGAGCATGCTCACGTTCCCGGCGCGGACTTCTCGGACTCCCAAGAGGCTTCGAGCGGCGCGCACTATGGCGAGGACCTGTTTTCCGAGGTTGCGCGTTACGCCATGGCGGCCACGCGCCGCGTTCAGGATCGGAAGTACGACCTCATCCATGCGCACGACTGGATGACCTTCCCCGCGGGCATCGAAATCGCACGCCGCGCTGGAGCCCCACTCCTCGTTCACGTACACAGCCTCGAATACGATCGGGCCGGGCACGGAGCCGACCGCGACATCGTTTCAGTCGAGCGTCAGGGGCTCGAGGCCGCCACGCGGGTCATCGCCGTGAGCTACTACACACGCGGCCTCATCAACCGACTCCACGGAACATCGCTCGACAAGATCTCGGTCGTGCACAACGGTGTGTACGCGCGTGAAACGGTGGAAGCGTACACAGAGCAGCGCAGCTCGACGGGGCCCGTCGTGCTTTTCCTCGGCCGGGTCACGTTTCAAAAAGGGCCGGAGTACTTCGTCCAAGCCGCCGCCCGCGTTCTCGAGCACGTCCCCGATGCGGTGTTCATCATGGCGGGCTCCGGAGACATGCTTCCTCGGATGAAGGCCCTGGTCGAGGAGCTCGGCATCACCAAATCGTTCCGTTTTCCTGGTTTCGTTCGGGGCGCAGAGCTCGAGCGCACCTTCTCGACCGCCGACGTGTACGTCATGCCGTCGGTTTCGGAGCCCTTTGGCATCGCTCCGCTCGAAGCGATGAGCTACGACCGCCCCGTGATCGTGTCCAAACAGTCCGGCGTATCCGAGGTGCTTCAAAACGCGCTCAAAGTCGACTTCTGGGACGTCGACAAAATGGCCAGCCAAATCGTTGGCCTCTTGGAGCTTCCGGAATTGCGACGGGTCATCGTCGAACGGGCCCGGGAAGAAATCCGGCACATCCACTGGGATGCCGCCGCAGAAACACTCATTCCAGT